>CAKTSO010000049.1 GCA_934613185.1 uncultured Clostridia bacterium
GTTTATGCCGGCGAGCGCGCCGAGGGCGGCGAGGTCGTTCTCGACGTTCAGAACTTCACCAACGAGAAACTGAAGCATTGCTCCTTCCAGCTGCGCAAGGGCGAGATCCTCGGCTTCTCCGGTCTGGTCGGCGCGGGGCGCACTGAACTGATGCGTGCCATTTTCGCGCTGGATCCGCTGGAGGAGGGCGAGATGACGCTCTTCGGCGAGAAAGTTCATTTCAAAAATCCCCAGCAGGCGATCGACGCCGGCATCGGCATGGTCCCCGAGGATCGTCGCGGCTGCGGTCTTGTCCTTGGCCACTCCGTTGGCACGAACCTGACCATCACGGTCCTCAAGAAGTTCATCAAGGGCATCCACGTTGACAAGAAAAAGGAAAACGAGATCATCGACGAGTATTGGCAGAAGCTGTCGATCAAGACCACCGGTCCCGATCAGATCTGCGGCGACCTGTCCGGCGGTAACCAGCAGAAGGTTGTTATCTCCAAGTGGCTGGCGGCCGAGCCTCGCATCCTGATCATGGACGAACCCACCCGCGGCATCGACGTCGGCGCAAAGCACGAGATCTATCAGCTCATGCGTCAGCTTGCCAAAGAGGGCGTTTCCATCATTTTCGTCTCTTCCGACCTTCCCGAGATCATTAACATGTCCAGCCGTGTTGTCGTTATGCACGAGGGCGAGATCACCGCTGTCATCGACGGCGCCAAGGAAGAATTCACGCAGCAGAAAATCATGCGCTTTGCCACTGGAGGTACCAAATAATGCAGAATACGAAAAAAGCGAACCCCGTTTCGCGTTTCTTTAAGATGTACGGCGCGCCGCTGATCGCTCTTGCGATCATGGTGCTGATTCTTGCCTTCTCGACGACGACCTTCATGAAGCTGCAGAACATCATGACGGTTTTCCGCCAGATCTGCGTTAACGGCCTTCTTGCCGCCGGTATCACCTGCGTTCTGATCATCGGCTGCATCGACCTGTCGATCGGTTCTACCTGCGCCGCGACGGGCTGCCTGGTCGTCGTTATGAACTCCATCTGGGGCCTGAACGTTTGGGTCTCCATCCTTCTTGCCACTCTGGCCGGCGGCCTTGCCGGTTTCGTCAACGGTTTCATCCGTGCGAAAACCATGCTGCCCCCCTTCATCATCACCCTGGCGATGCAGCAGACCATCCGCGGCCTTGCTTACATCTTCACCAACGGCTATCCGATCACCTCTACCGATAAGACCTTCAACGGCCTCGGCAACGGCGACTTCCTCGGCATTCCGCGTCCCGCGTATGTCCTTGTCGCTTGCCTGATCATCGTCGCTCTGATCCTCGGTCGTACCCGCCTCGGTCGTCATATGTATGCGGTCGGCGGCAACATGGAAGCTGCGAAGCATTCCGGTATCTCTTACTCCAAGGTTGTCTGCTCTGCTTACACCATCTGCGGCCTGCTTGCCGGTCTGTCCGGCGTCATCATGGCCTCCCGTATGTACTCCGGTCAGCCCACCATCGGCGTTGACTACGGTACTGACGCGATCGCGTCCGCTGTTATCGGCGGCACGGCGTTCGGCGGCGGCTTTGGTACCATCCCCGGCACGTTCATCGGCGCTGTCATCATCGGCGTTATGAACAACGGCATGAACCATCTGGCCATCAACACCTACTGGCAGATGATCATCAAGGGCCTCCTGATCCTGGGCGCTGTCTATCTTGACTCTGTCAAGGGCAAGTTCGCCAAGAAAAAGAAGGCTGCGTAAGCAACTGAATAACTGACGGATGTCCGCGGTTTGTGTCATCCGTGTCATAAAGCCCTGTGTTCCGTCTTAAAAAACTGAATGCAGGGCTTTTTTCTAAATTTGACGCCGTGGCTGGTCCCGAGGGATCAAAAACGGCGCGTCAGGAAAAAACACTAAGATGGGGAGGAACTTGTCATGAACAACATGGACAAAGCATTTTTCGACGAAAAATGCAAAACCATCCGCAAGCTGATCATGGAAGGTATCGCGAGCATCGGCAGCGGACATGTCGGCGGCTGCCTTTCGTGCGTCGAGGCGCTGTGTGTTCTGCGCTACAAGATGATGGAGGGTCTGGATCCCAAAGATCCGAAAAAAGAGGGCCGCGACCGCCTCGTGATCTCCAAGGGTCACGCCGGTCCGACGATGTATGCGATTCTCGCCGATCAGGGCTATTTTCCGCTTGAGTGGATCACGACGCTGAACAAGCTCGGCACGCATCTTCCCAGCCATACGGACATGAACCATACCCCCGGCATCGACATGACCGCCGGTTCTCTCGGTCAGGGCATCGCCTGCGCGGTGGGTCTTGCCTACGGCTCAAAGCTGAAGAAAGACGACGCTACGGTCTACTGCCTCGTCGGCGACGGCGAATCGCAGGAGGGCGAAGTTTGGGAGGCGGCGCATATCGCCGCGGCGAAGCACCTGGGCAATCTGATCTGCATGACGGACTACAACAAACTCCAGATCGACGGACCCGTCGAGAAGGTCAGCGGCCTTGCGCCTTTGGACGCCAAATGGCGCGCCTTCAACTGGAATGTGTACGAGGTCGCCGACGGCCATGACACCGACCAGATCGAGGCGGCGGTGACGCTCGCCAAGGCGGAGGGCAAGAAGAACGGCCGTCCGTCCATGATCATTCTTAACACGATCAAGGGCAAGGGCGTTTCGTTTGCGGAAGAGATCGGCTTTGCCTGCCATCATATGCCTGTGTCGCCCGAACAGCTTGTGCAGGCCGAAAAAGAGATTGGCTAAGGAGGATTGCAGCCATGTATGAAGATTTGAACATGAATCAAGCTTTCAGCCAGATCCTCTTTGACATGATGAAAGAGGACGAGCGCATCGTCGTCATGGAAGCGGACCTCGGCGGCGCGCATAAGACGTGGAACATTCGTGAAGCGTATCCCGAGCGCTATTTCGACTGCGGCATCGCCGAGCAGGCGATGGTTTCCGTGGCCGGCGGCCTCTCCGCGTACGGCTTCATCCCCGTTGCGAGCACGTTCACGCCCTTCATGGCGCGCCGTGCCTGCGATCAGATCACGATTTCCTGCCTGTATGCGCAGCAGAACGTCAAGCTTTTCGGCTCCGATCCCGGCGTCACGGCCGAGACGAACGGCGGCACGCATATGAGCATGGAGGATATCGGCGTGATGCGCAGCATCCCCAATATCATCATCACCGAACCCGCGGACAACACGATGTTTGCCAAGCTCATGCCGCAGATCATCAATCATAACGGCACGATCTACACCCGCATGTGCCGCAAGTCCGCCGTCAAGCCCATCTTCGGCGATGATGAGGAATTCGATCTGTTCAAGGCGTACAAGATGCGCGACGGCAAGGACGTCTCGATCTTCGCGACCGGCATCATGGTCGAAGACGCGAAGGCTGCGGCGGAAGAACTTGCCAAGGAGGGTATCGAGGTCGACCTGATCGAAGTTCACACGATCAAGCCTCTGGATACGGAAACGCTTGCCGCTTCCGCCCGCAAGACCGGCTGCGTCGTAACGTGCGAAAACAGCAACGTCGTCGGCGGCTTCTATGCGGCGGTTCTGGAAGGCCTCAACGGTGCGGATTGCCGCGTGCCCGTTACGCCCATCGGCGTGCAGGATCACTTCGGTGAAGTCGGCTTCCTGCCCGGCCTGAAGGAGAAGTATCATATGACGGCCGCCGATATCATCGCGGCTGTCAAGGAAACGATCAAAAAGAAGTAAGCTTTGCACATGAAATGTGCGAGACAGGAAGGGCGCATCCGAATGGGTGCGCCCTTTTGATTTGTTTTGATTTTTATCGAAACAGAACTTTAAAGAAACGTTTAAGACGGCGCGCGGGTGCTTGCGAAGCGGGGGACGGTGGAGTATGATAAATAAGCGGTAGTATTATCGCCTGAAAAACGAAGGATTTTGGTGCCGAAACGATGACGGAACGAACGATAAAACAGCGAATCCATTCGCGGCGCGGGCTCGCGCTTTTGCTTCTTTTGATATTGCTTTTGCAGACGCTTTGCGGCTGCGGATGGATCGATCGCTTCACAAAAACAAGGGTGCAGTGGCGCGACGAAAGCGTCGGGAAAGCTGCGGCGGTCTCTTTGGGCAGACGCGCGGGCGCGGCGGTTTATTTTGATGAACTCGATCAGATCCGTTCGCTCGAGATTGCCTCGGACAGCGATGTGGACTTGACGGATTTAAGCGGCCTTCCGGCGCTGGAAAGCGTGGATCTGTCGCAGGCGCGCGTGTCGGATTATTCGCCGCTTCTTTTGTGTGCGTCGCTTCGGCGGCTGCGCGTTGGCGATGCGGATTACAAAAGCAATATCGACGCGTTGGAGACGCTGGAAGAGAGCGTCGCGGATACGGACATCGACGTTGATGCCAATTATTGGCGCGCAAAACCGGCGCGGTTTCGGGATCCCGTGATCGAGACGGCGGTCCGGGAAAAACTGGAGATGCCGAACGAGAAGTTGACCATGGCGGATACGCGCCATGTCGATGCGCTGACGCTGGAAGACGTGACGTTCACGGCGCTGTCCGATTTGGAAAATCTCGTCCGACTGCGCGAATTGACGTTGAAAAACTGTGGGATCACGTCGATCTCGCCGATTCTGAAATTGACGGATCTTCAATATCTCAATTTGGAAAACAACGAGATCTCGTCGCTCGGCGGGATCGAAGCGCTGAATAAATTGCAGGTGCTGAGCGTCAGCCATAACCAGATCACGGACCTTGCGCCGCTTGCGAATCTGTCGTATTTATTTGCGCTCTCGGCGTCCGGTTGCCCGATTGAAGACGTCTCGGTCGTTTCGAAAATCGAACGCCTCTCCAATCTCTCGCTTGCGGAATGCGGTTTGCAGGATCTTTCGTTTTTGGAGGATTGCAAAGGTTTAAGCGTGCTGTGGCTCGACGACAACGCGATCGAGGATTTGTCGCCGCTGTCGCAGCTTACTTCGCTGACGGTTCTCGGGCTGACGTCGAACCGCATTCGGGATTTGTCGCCGCTGTCGTCGCTGACGCAGCTGACGAATCTCTATCTTGCCAACAACAACGTGACGGATATTGCGCCGCTTGAAGCGCTGACAAACCTGACGAGCCTTCAGCTGACGATGAACAACGTCTCGGACGTAACGCCGCTGACGCAGCTTCCTAAATTGGAAGAGCTCGGCATTTTGAGCAATCCTGTGACGGATTACGCGCCGCTCGAGGCGCTGCAGCGCGAATGGAAGCAGATCGACGTGGATCTTTCTTTGGCACGGCAGGCGACGGATACGGCGCAACAGATCGCGCAGAACATCATGGCAGAGGGGCTTTCCGCGGCGGATATGGTGCGCGAGGCGCACGACGAAGTGATCCGCCGCACGAGTTACGATCATAACGCCGCCAACGGGGGCGAGCTCGGATTTTCCGTTCAGTCGACGTACGCGGCGCTTGTGCGCGGGCAGGCGGTCTGCGTCGGTTATGCGGAGGCGCTCGCGGTGATCTGCCGCCAGATGGGCATCGAGGCGTATATCGTCAGCGGCAAGGCCGGCGGATTGGAACACGCCTGGACGCTCGTCATGCTGGACGGTGTGGCGTATTACGCCGATCCGACGTGGGACGACCCGGACGAGGGCAATCTGATTTATCGAGAATTTCTGCTTGTGGACGAAGCAACGCTGCGCGCCAATCACGAATGGGACAGCGAACTGTTCCTTCCCAAAGCGTAAGCGGGCACAGACGAGCATGTCATTCAAAAAAGAAAACAGGCGGTTCAAGCAAGCCGCCTGTTTTACTAAAAACACAAAAGCCTTGAAGAATCATCTTCAAGGCTTTTGCAAAGTCTGGGTGAGAGGATTCGAACCGTTTATTATGGGCGTTAAAAGCCTTACGGCACAAGGATTTTTCGGCGGCGTTAGCATTTTTGTTAGCGTTTTTCGAAAAAGGCTTTCAATTCGGCGCCGTAGCTGTTGACGTCCTGCTGTGCGATATGGGTATAGATCTTGTGCATGGTGGCGGGATCGGACCAGCCGCCGATCTGCATGGCGATACGCTCGGGGACTTGCAGATGGTAGGCGAGGCTGGCGAAGCTATGGCGCAGCCCATGCACGCCGATGCGGGGAAGATCGTTGCGTTCACAGACACGGGCAAGCTGCTTATACAGGACGCTCGGATAGGTTGTCATGACCGTGCCGGTGCGATCGTTGGCGGGAGTGGCAGACAGCGCTTCCGCCAGGCGCGGGATCATGATGGGGATCGTGCGCTTGCTGGTGCGGTTTTTATTCGTGCGTTTGGCAATAAAGCCGTCGGGCCCCGCGACGACGGCGCCGTCAACGGTCAGGCTTCCCGCGGCAAGATCGACGTTCTGCCAGGTCAAGCCGTAGATCTCGCTGTTTCGCAGACCGTGCAGCCCAAGCAATACGCCGATCTCACAGGGCAGATCGCGGACGGCATCGATCAACGCGAGCACCTGCTCGGGCAGCAGATATTCATGCGGCGCGGTCTGCACGCTCGGGAGCGAGACGTTCGGCACGTCGCATCCGGCGGCATGCAGCGCGGCGGAAACGACGCCCCACGCGCCCTTGAGCGTTTTTGGGGAGACCATGCGCGCCTCCTGATTCAGGACGACTTGCCAGTTTCCGACGTCGCCGACGCGGCGATGCATGATCGTTTGAAAACGGTTTTTTCGCGTGCGCTCGTAAAACAGGATCGTGGAGGGCGACAGGATATTGCGCCGCGCGTCGATATAATCGTCGATCAACTCGCCGATCGTGGAGTTCGGGACCGTGCGCACCTTTTTGCCGGACAGATGCTCGGCCTTCAGAAGCTGTGCGCGGCGCTTGCATTCGGCCTCGGATGGAGCGGTGATGCTGACGCTTTGCCCGTCGAGGCGAAGTTGGATGAACCAGCTTCCGGAAGACAGTTTTCGCGGCGCGGGAATTTTCACGGATTTGTCCTTTCTCATTTGACGTAGACACCGCGATATCGTAAAATAAATACAGCAATGCCCGGGCTTTGGTGGTTTGGGGAGTTGCGCCCGCCTCGACGTGTTGGTAGCGCGTCGGGGCGATTTTTTATTGCGATGTTTCGTGCGAACGGAGGATATCTTCTATCAGCACATAGATTTCTGTACTGGGCTGAAATTCGGTTGTGTGTGGTGCATATCCGGCATTCTGGCAAGTACGTTCCAATTGTTTTGCGTTTTTAATCGCTTCAGGCAGAAGAGCAGCCGTAGCGGCATAAATGCCTTGAGCATTTTTGGAATAATTTCGCAAGTATCGTTGAAGCGTTCGCAGAACTTCGTCGTTTGAGTAATACTGTTTGGCGGAAGCTGAAAAATGACACAGGAGCCATGTTTCAAAGCAAGGCGCCGATATCAGTATGCGAAAACCATATTTGTTCGCGATGTCGTCAGCCTTAGAAATCAGTGCATTGCGCGTGGAATTGAAATCGGCGTCGATCAGACAATAGGCTTTATCATCATCTTCGTCAAAAGTGTTGTCGTTAAATATCTGCTCCATTGACGAAGCGATTTGAACGGGATCGGTGTAATTGCCGGGAACGAACCGGAAACAGACATCTAACGCCTGTCCCATATCGCGGAAGTAATGCGTTTCGGTTTTATTGTCGCCTTCCGTGGCCAGCCAGAAGATCTTTCTTCGTTTGCGTTGTCCGGAATTGCGGCGTTTCGCGCGATAACCGGCTTGCGATCTCATTGCCATAAGATAGGATCCTCCGAAATATCGGGAATGGAACCGTAACGCCCGAGCAAATAGGCCTTCCTCACGTTTTCCTGCTTGCGCGGAGAGAATTCGTCGAGCGAATACAGCTCCGAAACTCCTGTTTTACGATCTTTTTCAACAAAATAGATTTGATCCCGACGCAGATTCTTCAATGACATCAACACCATGGAGTGTGAAGAAACGATAAGCTGCGCGTGTTTTTTGTTGATCGATGGATTGTTGAACAGCCCGAACAGATATACCACGAGCATGGGATGCATGCTGGCGTCAAACTCGTCAATGCAGACGGTTTCTCCAATATCCAAAGCTCTTTTGAGAATTGGAGAGAAGCAGAACAGGTTGATTGTACCGTTTGATTCATCTTCAAGGCTGAGCCTGTATTGATGTTTTTCTTTTCCGTCATCAATGGTATGGATGGTTTCGATATGGAAAGCCTTGTTTGAAGTCGGCGGCAGCGTTGAAAAAATGTTGCGCAGCGGCGTCGGGAGTTGTTCGACGGGAACTTCTTCCGATTTGAATTCGTAATTGTCGATGCTGATATCCGCTTCATGCAAAATGTTATTGGTGAAGCGTTTTAAAGAATTGTCTTCATCAGCTTCGAATTTGGACGCCATCTGTACCAGAAGGCCTTTGTTGGGCGTCGGATATGTATTGATGTTCTGCTGCAGCCAAAGAAAAGGTATTTTTGTCGATTCGCAATTCCACATGGTAGCAGTGGCCAGGAACAACTTGTTATCGGTATTGCGTTCTTCAACGGGCTTGAATTCTCGCCTGCGTGCAGCCGAAGTGTAGTGAAAGTCTTTGGAAGACGTTCTTTCGAAAATGGTAGAAGGCTTTGAAGTGTTATAGACGTAAAGATACTCTTTTGTGACGGCTTTTTGAGTGGCAGAAAAACCATACACATATTTTTTCCCGTCCGCAATGAAGACAAATTCAAAGGAAGTCGGGATTTCGGCATAATTCTGTGCGAAGCGATAGGGGACAATAAAAGAAAGCGGTTCGCCCACCTGAATCGTATTGGATTGCCGAATCGTTAAGATAGCAGCAGTAAGCGCATGAAATAAATTGCTTTTCCCGGCGGCATTGGCACCAAAGATTGCAATCGAATTCAAACAACGATCCTTTTCAAGAACCGTAATGTTATTGGGCAGCTCGCTGTCGACAGACGCCTCCAAAGACAGGACGGCACGATTCTTGAAAGACTTGAAATTTTCAACAGAAAATTGTAAGAGCATAAAATGCCCCCCTTTCTGATGATATTATATCCGCATATATTGCCAATATCAATAAATATTAAATCAATACTTGAAAAAATAATGCAAAATTGATAAAAATAAATACAAATATTGGCGTTTTGCGAATCAAATTAGAGAGTGAAGTGTGCGTCCTCACACCCTCTTCGAGGTAAACCCGACGGCTTTGCCGAGGATGCGGATGGCGTCAGAACTGAAGCTGCCAGGGAGAGACGACGACGCGATAGTCGGCGACCCGGTCGAGCGTGATCTCGTCGAAGCTGAAGGCGCTGCTCATTTCAAAGCTGGTGGAATCGCCGTCTTCGAGCGCGTCGAGGCTCGTTCCGATCACGCCGATCGGCGTGCCGTCGGCGTCGAACAAAACGGCGTCGGCGCGAAGCGAGGTCTGTTCTTCACCGGTGTTGTTTTGGGCGCGGCCGAGAATGCAGACGCCGTCCCATGCGTCGGTCGTGATGGAAAGGTCGGACACGGCGAGGCGGACGGGAGAAAGATAGGATTCCTTGACGTTCAGATCCGCTTTGAGTGTGTATTCGTCCTCGGGCGTGATGTTGTTGACCGTAGAACCGGCGCAGTAGAAATATCCCTTTTCACCGGGCGCGATGACATCGGGCATGGTGGAGATAAAATCGCAGGTGGAAATCAGAGAACCGTCCGCGCGTTCGAAATCAAATGCGGAAGAGGCGAGATAGAGGTTTTTGCTGCCGGTATTGGTGATTTCGCAGAGAATATCGCAGGCCGTATTGCCGATGGAATTGACGTAGACGCGGCTCGTCTGATAGGTGATTTCCCAGGAGACGGGATCGCTCTGCTGCACATGCTGCGTCGCATCGGAAGCGGGCGGTGCGGCAATGTCCTGCGTGATCGGCACGGGAGTGGCGGCGAGCATGACGCCGAAGAGCACGGTGTAAACAAGGCAAAGCACTACGAAAACGACCAGCGCGGCGGGCTTCATCTTTTTATTGTCGTTCATGCGGGCGCTCTGGAAGAAGAACACGAGAGAAAACGCCGCCAGCGTGAGAGACCAGAACACGAAGATAAGCGAGGACGCAAACACGGGCATGCAGAGCACCGCGGCGCCAAAGAAAAGGAACGCCGCCGTCATGCCGGCGCCGCGGGATTTGCGGCCGCAGATGCCCAGAATGCCCGCCGCGAGCGTCAGCAGCGCGACGAGGCTCCCGGCGCTGTCCGACGGCGCGGTGCCGAAAATCGCGACGGCAAACACGCAGGAGAGAATCCCGAGCACGAGCTTGGAGACGGAGGGCTTCGGCGCGGCAGGCTGCTGCGGCTGCTGTGCGATCGCCGTACCGCAATGGTTACAGAAGGTGGAATTGTCGTCGATGGGTTGGTTGCATTTGGGGCAAAGCATAGCGGCGACTCCTTTCAAATAGATGGGTTTGGGGAAGATGTGTATTGTGTACCGCGGTGTGCGGTGCGGACAATTAAGTGATATCCGTGATGGATTGTACGACGACGCCGATGATTCGAATATGCGTTTTACTGGCATCGTAGATCTGCGGATGGTGCGCGGGGGATGCGGATTGCGGAACCAGCGTGACGGTTGTGCCGTGCTTATAGAAGCGTTTGATTGTGGCGTCTTCGCCGTCGACAAGCACGACAGCGACCTGCCCGTCGTCGGCATAATCCTGCTTGCGAACGATGACATTATCTCCGTCGTTGATCCCGAGCGCGTTCATCGAATCGCCGCAAACGCGAAGTGCGAAGTATTCGTGGCCGCCGTTGAGGGTGGTTACGGTGTAGCCGATGATTTGTTCATCGGCGTATAGCGGCAGCCCTGCCGCGACGCGGCCGAGAATCGGGATGCGGCGGACGGGGAGCGCCGGAAGTGATGAAAGGGGATCAAAGGTAAACTCTGTAGCGTCGTCCATTCCCATTAAATAGGCAGGCGAAACATTTAAGGCATTTGCAAGTTTGTCAATAATATCCCGCTTTAAGTTGACGACAAGTCCCTTTTCATATTTATAAATAGCGGCTTTTTTTACGCCAACAAGATTTCCGAGCTCTTCTTGTGATAGTCCTTTTGCCAAACGTAACGATTTGATTCGGTCTCCGATAGTCATGAAAAACGTCCCTTCAATTTGAAGTATCTTAATAATAGCATGGTTAATACAAAAATACAAGAAAAAATATCTTGACAAGACGCGATGGATAGAATATCATTGGAGTATCTTAAAAAGATTCGAAGGGGCGGTGATGAAAGTGAACAAGAATCTGCTGATGAGCGTATTGAAAAAGTACGGTCAAACACAAAAGGAATTGGCGTCCCTGCTTGGGCTTTCGCTGTCCAGAACAAATGCGAAAATCAACGAAAAGCAGGGAGCGCAGTTTACACAAATTGAGATCATGACGATCAAAGAACGCTATGGCTTGTCCGCTCAGGAAGTAGACAGTATTTTTTTTGATCGCAAAGTATCCTAAAAAGATATTTTGAACAATAAGTACAACGTGGAGGTGAACCCATGCCGCCCTCGCGTGGGAAAGGAGGGTAGTTCCAATGACCCTTGCGGAAATGGCAATCATCATCAGCATCGGCGTGATCGTATTCAACGTCGCGCGGATCGTAGCGATGCTGATCTGGAGACGTTAGAGTTAACGAAACATGGAAAAATGCTTGCGACTGGAGTCTTTTTGTAAATCGAAAAGCTCTGAGCGCATGGCGTCAACGCAGGCGCAATAGGATTGGTAAACTTGTTTGTTGGTGTCGGCGTCGCCAGCAAAGTAAAACGTATGCATGGTAACGATGTACTTTTCGACAAGCGAAGCGGTGGGAGGATCACAGAGAACCAGTGCTGCGTGTGCATCTCCCATTAGAGCATAAAAATGTGAGATCGGAATCGAAACGTTATCTTCGGGATTAAACCGTGCGAAGAAGACAGAAAAGGAACGGGAAAACGTTGCATATGCTTCACGCTTAGCCGTGAGCAGAATTTCATTGCTGGATTGGCGCAAAGCAGTTGTACGGTTCATCTTGCAAGCAATGAAGTTACCAAAAGCAGTTGAAATGAGGGCGATAAAAGCCAAGATTACAGACAAGTAATTGGGATCGAAAGATTCCATGGTTATATTCTCCTTTGCTTCGATATTGAAGAGAGTATACCACAAAACAGAAAGGAGGACCCCATGCCGCTGCTGTTTTGGCTCTTAACGGGTACGGGCGCTGTGCTGGTCACGGTCGGATATGTCCTGATCTTCAAAGGCTACTACGAAGTGGGGCAGATC
>CAKTSO010000050.1 GCA_934613185.1 uncultured Clostridia bacterium
CTCCCGGGGATCGACCGTCTGCCGCGGCGGGGTGTCGCCGTCTTCCAAATGCTTTAATCTCCAATAAAGATTATGGATGTCGCCGTCGACCTGCGGCGCGCGCACGGGCGTGCCGCGGTTTTCCTCCGGCACTTCGCCCGGTTCCTTCGCCGTCACGATCGCGTCTTTCACATCCGCGTCGTCTTTTTTCTCCTCGCCGCCCGGACGCGCCGTCTGCGCCGCGAGCATGATGCGGTCGGCCTCCTCCAGCGCGCTTTTCCAGTCTTCGCCGCTGTCGGCATGCGCCGCGCCCATCTCCGCCTTGACGCCGGACAAAAAGCTTTCGATCATATTGTCAAGCGCGATCAGGCGCTCCTTGTTTTTTTGAATGCGGTCTTCCCAGATCTTGGAATCCTCCGCGAGGCGCATGATGGCGCGGTCGTAGTTCTCCTGCGCCCTCTGCTCGATCTGCACGGCGCGGTTCTGCGCATCCAGCAGCGCGCCGGAAATATAGCGCTCCTGTGCACGGTATTCCTCGATCTGTTTTTTCTGCTGCGCGATCTGTTCTTCCAGCGAATGCGTCTGCTCGCGCAGCGCGTCGATCTCGCCGCGCAGCTGACCGATATATTCGTCCACCTCGGCCCTTGCATAGCCGAAGGGGGAACGTCTGAAGCTTGCCGTCATCTTTCCTCCGTTAACGTCCCGCGCGATGCAGAAGATCCTGTTTCAGGTCATAGAGTTTCTGCGACAGGTCCACCTTATAGACATGGGGGTTGTTGAGTCTTCTGTAAGTATCCCAGAACGCGGACAGTTCCTTTTGCGAATAGGCGCAGATCTCGCGCAGCGTGGGAAGTTCGTAGACGCGCTTTCCGTCTTTGAACAGGGGCACGAGAAGCTCGCGCACATGGAAGTTTGTGATCGTCTTGCGCTTCCAGGTGTTCATCGGATCGAAGATCTCGAGCGGCTGCGTCTCGTCGATCGTCTCGTCTTCCAGCGCGATCAGGTCCGCAAGCGCGCGGCCCGTCTCGTTGTCAAAGATGCGGAAGATCTTCTTGAAGCCGGGGTTCGTGACTTTGATCGGGTTTTCGCTCTTTTTGATCTTGGGAACGACCGTATCGCCGACGTATTCCGCCGCCAGCTTGTACACGCCGCCCAGCGCGGGGCAGCCGTCGCCGGTAATCATGCGCGTGCCGACGCCCCAGGTGTCGATCTTCGCGCCCTGCATGAGAAGGTCGGAGATGACGTATTCGTCAAGGTCGCTCGAGGCGCAGATGATCGTGTCGGGGAAACCCGCGTCGTCGAGCATTTTTCTTGCCTGAATGGAAAGATAGGCAAGGTCGCCCGAGTCGAGGCGAATGCCCTTGGGCTCGATCCCCTTTGCCCGCATTTCGCGGAACACGGTGATCGCGTTGGGCACGCCGCTGTTCAACGTATCATAGGTATCGACCAGAAGAAGGCATGCGTTAGGGAAGCTGTCGGCATAGGCGCGGAAGGCCGTCAGTTCGTCGGGGAAGCTCATGACCCAGCTGTGGGCATGCGTCCCGGCGATCGGCACGTCGAACATCTGCCCTGTCAAAACGTTGCTCGTTGCGACGCAGCCGCCGATCATCGCGGCGCGCGCGCCGTAGTTGCCCGCGTCGGGGCCCTGCGCGCGGCGAAGGCCGAACTCCATCACGGCGCCGCCCTTTGCGGCGTAGACGACACGGCTTGCCTTGGTGGCGATGAGCGTCTGATGATTGATGATGTTCAAAAGCGCCGTCTCGATCAGCTGCGCCTGGAAAAGCGGCGCGCGCACGCGCACGATCGGCTCTCCGGGGAACACGGGCGTCCCCTCGGGCACGGCGTAGATCTCGCCGGTAAATTCAAAATCGGAAAGACGCTTCAAAAACTCTTCGTCAAAAACATTCTGGCTGCGAAGATAGGCAACATCCTCTTCGTCGAAATGCAGATTTTCGATGTATTCGCAAAGCTGCTCCACGCCCGCCATGACGGCGTACATGATCTGCCCGTCGCTGCGGCTGCGAAAGAACATGTCAAACACGCCGACGTTGTCGGCCAGGCCGTGACGAAGATACCCCTGCATCATCGTCAGTTCGTAAAAGTCCGTCATCATCGTCAGATTTCTGCCGAGCGAATTTTTCCCGCCGAGATATTCCGTCATGTTTCGATGACCACCTATCCTCTTTATTTCCCGCGTCTTTTTAGGAACCGTTCGTTCCTTATAATAGATATACCGACGCGCTGCCGCCCGAGGGCGGACGATGTTGTTTCATTATAAACCATCGCGCCGCGCGATTCAAGCCGCGCGCGGTTTTCTGCGGTTTATGGAGGATGTGCGGCAAATTGCTTTGTCATATCGAACAATTTGTTGTATAATACAGCCATCCCTTTGACAAGCGAGGTCTTTTCATGAAAAAAGCAAAGCGCGTCGTTTTGTCGATCGCACTGGCCGCCCTGATGGCGTTGTGCGGATGCGGCAAAATTGATTTTGATAAAATGGTCGAAAAATATAACGTCCCTCTGTCCGGCTGCGCCGTCGTCATTCACTTCCGCCGCGAAATGTCCGGCGGCACGGACGTCTATACCCGTCTGGAAGGCAGCCGCGCCGAGACGTTCATCGCCGCGCTGTCGTACTGCGAGGCGATCGACGAACCCAAAGACGACTACAGCATTCAGCTGAGCGCCAACTACCAGATCGTTCTGGAAAGCGCGGGCGAAGAAAAAATGAGCCTTTATTACGACGACGAGAACGACTGGCTCGTCAGTGAAGTCGCGCAGAAAAAGGGCGACGAGACCGTCATGCGCTACAACTTCTATCGCCCCGACCCGGTGCTTCACGCGCTGATGGACGCGGCGGCGGAAGAAAAGGTCCGAAGCGACGACGTCGAGCAGCTTCAGACTTCCTCCCTTGTCCTTCGCGCCGGCATCAGCACGGACATGCTCGCCGCCGAGGGGACGAACGTCGACTATGAACTTTACACCGGCAGCTACGCCACCATCGGCGATGCGCCGCTTTACAAGATCTATACCAGCGCCGATCTTCCCGACGTCGTTTCGGGAAGCGAAGGGCTGATCGTCGCGTCGCTCGGGCCGTGTCCTTCGACGGGATATGCCATCAACATCTCCCAGATCGACTACACCGACCATCTGATCCGCGTGTTCGTCTACACCGAATCTCCCATTTATCCCGACGACGAAGAGGCGGTCGAGACGTATCCCTACGTCATGGCGACGTGCGACCTTGACGACTTCCCGCTCGGGCTTACCGTCGCGTTCATCGACCAGAACTACAACATTCTCGACGTCCAGACTCTTCAGATCCCGTAATTTTGAATCAATTTCGCATCGGTTTTTGCTTTCCGTTCTCGATTCTGCGCCGCGCGCAAAAAGAGAATGAAAATAAAGTTCCTTGTTCCTAAAAAAACAAAATCCCACGGAAAGGACGTAACCAACATGCCGGAATTCCACCTGGAGACCTTACCCGATCCGCTTATGACGCTGCCCGTCGCGCCGCTTGGCATCATCGCATTGGAGTCAAGCCGCGAACTCGGCTCGCGCATCAACGACTATCTTCTTGACTGGCGCTCCACCGAACGGGAGGACGAGCTTTACTCCGTCCCCGGTTTCGACCGCAATACTTTCCTTCTCGACGCGACCTGCCCCCGTTTCGCAAACGGCGAGGGCAAGGGCCTCATCCGCCAGTCGATCCGCGGGTATGACCTTTTCATTCTCGTGGATGTGGGCAACTACTCTGTGGAATATCCCCTTTACGGCAAAAACGTCCCCATGACGCCCGACGAGCATTTCGCGGATTTGAAGCGCATCATCTCCGCCACCGCCGGCAAGGCGCGCCGCATCAACGTCATCATGCCGCTTCTTTACGAAGCGCGTCAGCATCGCCATACCAGCCGCGAGTCCCTCGACTGCGCCGTCGCGCTTCAGGAACTCCAGACCCTCGGCGTGGACAACTTCATCACCTTCGACGCGCACGACCCGCGCGTGCAGAACGCCGTGCCGCGCATGAGCTTTGAAAACGCGCGTGCCAGCTATCAGACCTTAAAGGCGCTGTTCAAGGCCGTGCCGGATCTGAAGCTCGACCGCGACCACATGATGATCGTCTCCCCCGACGAGGGCGGCATGAGCCGCAACGTCTACTTCGCCTCCGTCCTGGGACTTGACGTCGGCATGTTCTACAAGCGCCGCGACTACACGCGCATCATCAACGGCCGCAATCCCATCATCGCGCACGAATACATCGGCGCGGACGTCGAAGGCAAGGACATCTTCATCGCCGACGACATCATTTCAAGCGGCGAATCCGTTATCGATCTTGCCCGCGAATTGAAGCGCAGAAAAGCACGCCGCATTTTCGTCAGCGTCACCTACGCCTTCTTCACCGACGGCCTTGAGACCTACAAGCGTGCGTATCAAGACGGCATCATCGACCTGATCTTCTCGACGAACCTGACCTATCGCTCCCCCGAGCTTCTGGCGCAGCCGTGGTACGTCGACGTCGACATGGCCAAGTATCTTGCGCTCATCATCGCCACGCTGAACCACGACCGTTCGCTTTCCACGCTGCTCAACCCGCTCGACCGCATCCATCGCCTGATGGACCGCTACGGCTTCAAGCGCCCGCAGGAAGGCTGAAGTTAAGGCTCAATTTATGCAGTCAACCGAAAAAATCCGTGCCACGCGCCCTGCGGACAAACTCCGCCGGGCGTGGCATTTATTTTTCTTCTTTTTCCGTATCGGCTTTTTCACCTTCGGCGGCGGCTGGAGCATCATCGCGCAGATGACAAGCGAATTCGTCGAAAAGCGCAAATGGCTCACGAACGAAGAACTGCTTGACATGGTCGCCGTGGCGCAGTCGCTGCCCGGAATCATGATCATCAACACGTCCGTTCAGTTCGGCTACGCGCTGGGCGGCGTGTTCTGCGCGTTCGCCGCCGCGATCGGCATCGCACTGCCGTCGTTCATCGTGCTGGTCGCCGTGACGTACTGCTACAACGCGCTTTCGACAAACGTCTACGTTGCCCGCGCACTCGTCGGCGTACGCGCCGCGGTCGTGCCGATCATCGTCAGCGCCGTATTGAAGCTGCGCAAAGCAGCGCTGGAAGAAAAGATCGGCTGGGTGCTCGCCGTCGCGGCGCTCGTCGTGTGCCTGTTTACCGACTTTTCCCGTATTCTCGTCATTATCATCGGTGCGGCGGCGGGCATGATCTTTTTGAGCGTCAAACAGAAAAAGGAGGCCGGGAAATGATCTATCTTCGCCTTTTTCTGTCGTTCGTCAAAATCGGATTCACAAGCTTCGGCGGGCTTTCGCTCATCCCCGTCATCAATCAGGAAATGCTCACCAACGGCTGGATGAACGCGCACGAGATTTCCGATATCATCGCCATCGCCGAAATGACGCCCGGCTCGCTCGGGATCAACTGCGCGACGTTCGCCGGGATGCGCACGGCCGGGCTCTTGGGCGGCATATCCGCCACGCTCGGCGTGATGTTTCCGTCGCTGACGTTGTGTCTTTTGGCCGCAATCTTCATCCGAAAATTCCGCCAAAGCAAGTTCACGGAGAATCTGCTCGGCGCGGTGCGCCCGGTCTGCCTCGGCATGATCGCCGCGACGGCGATCTCCCTGATGCAGACGAACTTCCTGCCCGGCGGCGTGTTCTTCTGGCAGGCACTCGTGATCGCAATCGTCGCGGGCGTGATCCTCATGAAGTTTAAGGCGAGCGTCCCCGTCGTTGTGCTGGCAAGCGCCGCCATGGGGCTAATCCTCGTTCGATAACGTCAAATCATGCAAAAATACAAAAGACGGATGCTTTGATAAAAAAGCATCCGTCTTGTTTTCTTTCGTCATTCGGCTTCGGTCTCTTCTTCGTCCGCTTCCTTCACGCGCGCGTCTTCCGAGATCGTATTGAATTCGTCGCGTTCCGCACGGCGGAACAGGCGCTTTTTGGGCTTTCTTCCGGACTCGATCAGCTGCGCGTAGCGCGCCTGCACTTCGTCCATTACGCCGTCCCACGGCACGGGAAACTCGCGATAGGCGTTTTCGCCCATGGCGTGCGTGCGCTGTGGATCGTCGAGCGCGCTTTGCATCGCGTCGGCAAGGCTTTCGGGCGTCTCCTGGCACAAAAAGCCGTTATGCCCGTCGACGATGATCTCCGCGGGCGCGCTGCCGCACAGCGCGACCGACGGCGTGCCCATGCTGCCCGCCTCGCTGACGACCAGCCCCGCCGTGTCGTAAAGCGACGGGAACGTGAAAAGAAGCGCGCGCTTATAAAGCCCCGCCAGAAGATGCGGGTCGCGGATATGCCCCGTGAAGACGACGCGGTCTTCAAGATCGAGCGTCTGCGCCTGCTTGCGGAAGCGTTCGTGGTCGCGCCCCTGCCCCGCCAAAACGAAGCGGAAGCGGCAGCCGCGCCTTTTCAAAACGCCGCAGGCGTCGAGGATCAGGCCGATGTTCTTCTTTCGGTCGATCTGGCCGACGTACAAAAACACGGGTTCGCCCCTGCCGCCGATCAATTCGTCGACGTCTTCCATCGGTGCGGGGTCGGCGAAGTTGGCGTTCGTGCCGTTTCGCACGATATGGATCTCGCCGCGATAGCCGTAGCTTTGCAGCTCGCAGGCGGCGTAGCGGCTGACCGTCCAGACTTCGTCGCAGTTGCTGAAAAACTCGCCGATCATCGACGCGCCGACGTGCGCGATCGCGCGGCTTTTGGTCATGTTGTACATGTCGTCGTAGAACTTGGAGTGAAACGTCCCGACGAGCGGCACGTCCCATTTTTTGGCAAGGCGAACGCCCTCCCAGCCCGCGGTCGCCGGCGAATGCACATGCACGATATCCGGGCGGATCATGTCGATGCGCTTGACATAATGCGCATCGAGGTTCGCCACGCCCGCCTTGTACTGCGGGGTTTTGGGCATGCTGACCGTCGAGGAGAAATCGACGATCTCATAGGAAAGTTTGCCGCGGTAGCCCGTATCGTTCATCGGGCAGACGGCGTAGACTTCCTCGCCGCGTTCGCTCAAGCGGCGGCAGTAGTTTTCGACCACGCGCCCGACGCCGTCCACGACCGGCAAAAGGGAATCGGTACATTCAAAAATGCGCAACGCAGTTGTCCGCCTTTCATTCGTTCAAATTCGATGCAAAGTCTCGCTTTTCGCTCCGCATTCGGAGTGGTTTTGATTATAATCGGGATCTCAAGAAACTGTCAAGCGCGTGCAAATCGACTGACAAGAACAAACGTTTGTGCTACAATAGATAGCGGTTCTGTTTGCGCAAACCCTGCACGAACAAAGACGAAGTAATCTCGCATTTTGCATTCCCTACTATTTAAGATAAAGGTGAAAGTCATGATCTATCTTGACAACAGCGCAACGACGAAGCCGCGGCAGAGCGTCACGGACGAATACGTCCGCGCCGCGCACGAACTTTGGATCAACCCTTCCGCGGCCTACGCGCAGGCGCTCGATTCGGAAAAGGCGCTCGACCATGCGCGACGGAGCATTCTGCGCTCCGTCGGCGGCACGTCGATCGGATCCGTCGTGTTCACCGGCGGCGGCACCGAGGGGGACAATCTTGCGATCATGGGGACTTGTTACGCCCGCGCCCGCACGATGCATCACCTCGTCACCGACGCCGTCGAGCATCCCGCCGTCTCCCGAAGCTGCGAATTCCTGGAGAAAAACGGCTGGCGGCTGACGACGCTTCCCGTGACGGAACAGGGCGTCGTCGATCCCGCCGCGGTCGCCGAAGCCGTGTGCGGCGACACGGCGATCGTCTCGATCATGCACATCAACAACGAAACGGGCGCGGTCAACGACGTCCGCGCCATCGCCGAGGCCGTGAAGGCCAAAAATCCCAAGACGCTCGTCCATGTCGACGCCGTGCAGGCGTATCTGCGCGTCCCGATCGACCTTTCGAAAACAAAGATCGATTTATACAGTGCAAGCGGCCACAAGATCCACGGCCCCAAGGGCGTCGGCTTTTTGTTCGTCCGCCGCGGCGTGACGCTCGACGGCGTGGCGCTGGGCGGCGGGCAGGAGATGGGGCTTCGCTCCGGCACGCAGAACACGCCCGGCATTCTCGCACTCGAACGCGCCGTACTGGATTGGGACGACGCCGACATCGCCCGCATCCGCCAGATCAAAGAGGCGCTGTATCGCGAAGTCTGCGCGCGCGTCGACGGTGTCCGCCGAAACGGACCCGACGAAGGGACCGCCGCGCCGCACATTTTAAACCTCGGCTTTTCGGGTGTGCGCGCCGAGACGCTTCTGCACGCGCTGGAAGAGCGGGACGTTCTCGTGGCGACCGGTTCGGCCTGCTCGTCGCGGCATCGCCGTGTCAGCTTCGTTCTGGACGCGATGCACGTTCCCGAAGAATATCTGACCGGCTCGATCCGTCTGAGCTTCGGCATATTCAACACGATGGACGAAGTCGTCCCCGCGGCGGAAGCAATCGCCGAGTGCGTGACGCTTCTTCGCCGCTTCAAAGCCCGATAAATTCCGCGCAGCAGTCCGTGCGTTATCGAAAAATAAGGAGATCAATCATGCAAGCCAACGTCGAAAAGATTATTCTCATCCGCTTCGGCGAAATCCATTTGAAAGGGCAGAACCGCCCTTATTTTGAAAACATGCTGCAAAAGCGCATCCGCCAGGCGGTCGCATTTTATCCCGGCGCCGTCGTCTCGCGCAACGACGGGCGCTATTTCGTCCGCGGCGCGGGACACGATAGCCGCGTGATCGAAAAAATCTGCCGCGTGTTCGGCGTGCATTCCGTCTGCCCCGCCATCGAAATGGAAAAAGACGATTTTTCCGCGATCTGTGAAGAGGCGAAGGCCATGATGGCGGACGTGATCGGCACGTTCAAAGTGCACGCGCGCCGCTCGGACAAACGCTATCCCATGGCGTCGCCCGAGATCGCCGCGCTCGTGGGCGAGGCGGTCCTGATGTCCAACGAGAACCTCAAAGTCGACATTCGCCATCCCGAGACGGTGCTCGAAGTCGAGATCCGCGACAAAGCCTTCCTCTATAATAAGATCTACATGGCGCGCGGCGGCATGCCCGTCGGCTCCAGCGGCAAGGCGTATGTGCTTTTGTCCGGCGGCATCGACTCCCCCGTCGCGGCCTACATGACGGCCAAGCGCGGCGTGCATGTGGACTGCGTCCACTTCGATTCCCCGCCCTACACCAGCGCGCGCAGCCGCGAAAAAGTCGTGACGCTGGCGCGGATGCTGACGGATTACTGCGGCAGCATTCGGCTGCACATCGTTCCGTTCACCGAAATTCAGCAGGAAATCTACGAAAAATGCCCCGACCGCGAGCTGACGATTCTCATGCGGCGCAGCATGATGCGCATCGCCGAAAAGATCGCCATCGAGGGCCGCGGCAGCGCGCTGGTCACCGGCGAAAGCGTGGGCCAGGTCGCAAGTCAGACGCTGGAATCCCTCGCGGCGACGAACGACGTATGCACCCTGCCCGTGCTGCGTCCGCTGATCTGCTTTGACAAGTCCGAGATCATGGCGCTGGCGCAGGATATCGGCACTTACGAGACGTCCATCCTGCCCTACGAAGACTGCTGCACCGTATTCGTGCCGCAGCACCCGGCGACACATCCGAAACTCGAGGACGTGCGCGAGGCCGAGAAAAACGTCGACTTTGCGGCGCTGGAAGAAAAAGCGATCCAAAACGCGACGTTTATGGACCTTTATCCCGAAGAAGCGGAGTAATTCCGCTTCTTTGCCTATTATGATGCAGGAGAAGTCTCTATGAATCTTGCGCAAATTCTGGAATCCTGGAAAAACGACCCCGCCGTGATGGACTGCGTCACCTGCTGGCGGCAGATCCCCGCAAAGGAGGCCGTCTACGGCGAATGGCCGGGCGATCTTGATCCGCGGATCATCAAAATGCTCGAAGGCCGCGGCATCCGAAAGCCGTACAGTCATCAAAAAGAGGCGATGGATCTCATCCGCGGCGGCCGCGACACGGTCGTCGTCACGCCGACGGCGTCGGGCAAATCGCTTTGCTATCACATACCCGTGCTCGACGCGGTCCTGCGCGACCCCGATGCACGGGCGCTGTATCTTTTCCCGACGAAGGCGCTGTCCGCCGATCAGGTCACGGAGCTTTACGGCATGATCGAAGACCTCGGCGCGGACATCAAGGCATTCACCTACGACGGCGACACCGCCGTTTCCGCGCGCCGCGCCGTGCGCAATGCGGGAAATATTGTCGTCACAAACCCCGACATGCTGCATTCGGGCATTTTGCCCAATCATGTCAAATGGGTGCGGCTGTTTGAGAATTTAAAATATGTCGTCATCGACGAAATCCACACCTATCGCGGCGTCTTCGGCAGCCATCTTACCAACGTCGTGCGGCGCTTAAAGCGCATCTGCCAATTTTACGGCAGCGACCCGGTGTTCGTCTGCTGTTCGGCAACGATCGCCAACCCGCTTCAGCTTGCCCAGCAGATCACGGGGCGGCCGATGGCGATGGTCGACAAATCCGGCGCGCCCGTCGGGCAGCGCGACATGGTCTTTTACAATCCGCCCGTCGTCAACCGCCAGCTCGGCATTCGAAAAAGCGCCGTGTTTCAGGCGCGGATGTTTGCGTCGGTATTGATCGCCAACCGCGTACAGACGATCGTCTTCACCCGCAGCCGATTGATGGTCGAGGTGCTTTTGACGTATTTAAAGGCCATCGTCCGCGACCCCATCGGCGGCACCGAGCGCGTGCGCGGCTATCGCGGCGGCTATCTGCCGCTGGAAAGGCGCGCGATCGAGCGCGGTTTAAAAAGCGGGGACGTAACGGGCGTGGTATCGACGAACGCGCTGGAACTCGGCGTGGACATCGGTTCGCTCGAGGCGTGCATTCTCTGCGGCTACCCCGGCACGATCGCCAGCACATGGCAGCAGGCCGGGCGCGCGGGGCGGCGCAATTCTTCCAGCTTCATGATGCTCGTGGCGAACTCCTCGCCGATGGATCAGTTCATCATCAACCATCCCGAGTATTTCTTCGAGCAGTCGCCCGAAATGGCGCTCATCAATCCCGACAACCTCTATATTTTCATGAGCCATTTGAAATGCGCCGCGTTCGAGCTGCCCTTTGAAGACGGTGAGATCTTCGGCGACGTGGCCACGACGGAAGAGGCGCTGTCGTATCTTGCCGAGGAAGGCGTGCTGCATCACGCGGGCAACCGCTGGCACTGGTCGAGCGAGACGTTCCCCGCCGCGGACATCAGCCTTCGCAGCGCATCGAACGAAAACGTCGTCATCATCGACACGACGAACGCCGACAACCGCGTCATCGGCGAAATGGATCACTTCACCGCGCCGATGCTCCTGCACGACGAGGCCATTTACATCCACGAGGGCGTGCAGTATCAGGTCGAAAAACTCGACCTTCCCATGCACAAGGCGTTCATCAAACGCACAAACGTGGATTATTATACCGACGCGGACATGCAGGTGGACATCAAAGTTCTCGACGTCTTCCGGCAGCGCGACATGACGGGGCGTCTCGACATGTTCGGCGAGGTTCTGATCAATTCGCTCGTGACCGTTTTCAAAAAAATCAAATTCGACACGCACGAAAACATCGGCTGGGGGCAGGTGCATCTTCCCGAAATGACGATGCACACGCAGGCCGCGTGGTACACCTGGCCCGGCGGCATTCCCGATATGGACACCTCGCAGACGGGCGCCGCGCTTTCGGGCGTGACGAATCTCGTGGCGAACGTCGCGCCGCTGTTTTTGATGTGCGATCCGCGGGACGTGGCGGTGTTCTATCAGGTGCGCCAGCCGTTCACGGACGCGCCCGCACTGTTCGTCTACGACGCGGTTCCCGGCTCGATCGGCCTTTCGGAAAAGCTGTTCCACATGAAAAACGACGTGTTTTCCCAGGCGCTTTCCATGCTCGACGAATGCCCCTGCAAGGACGGCTGCCCGTCATGCATCGGGCCCGACGCCGGCGCGGACGCCAAAGTTTTGACGCGCCGCCTGCTTTTGAACATTCTGGAACAGACGCCGTCAAACGAAGAGGTGTAATTTCGTTATGGCGTCCCTTCGCAGCAAATTGAAGACCATGGC
>CAKTSO010000051.1 GCA_934613185.1 uncultured Clostridia bacterium
ATTCATGATTCATCTTCATCCTTTCCGTTCGGATGAAGATAGCGTTCCCCAATCGCCGTCGTTTCTTGCGGTTTTTTTGCCAAATCAATGCTTCAGGCGCGCAAACAGCCCTTTTTTCTCATACGGTTCGCGTTCGATCGCCAAGACGTCATAGCCCGTCTTTTCGACCGCGGCACGAAGCGTCTCGTCCGTCACGGATTCATCCGCGGTCACGACGGCCTCGCCTTTCGTATGCGAGGCTGTCGCCTTTTTCACCGGCGCCGCATTGCGGATCGCGTCGCAAATATGGCTTTCGCACATGCCGCACATCATTCCGTCGATCTTCATCGTGATCTTCTGCATTCTTTTGTCCATCCTTCTTCCGTTTTCGGCCTCAATGTTAGTTTTTGCTAATTCGATTCCGATACGAATTATAATCCTTTGCTAAAATTCCGTCAAGCAAAAACGGCCATTGTCTTTGAAACAATGACCGCTTTTATTTTTGCTCATTCAATCAACATCGCATCGCCGAAGGAAAAGAAGCGATACCGTTTTTCCACCGCTTCCCGATAGGCGGCAAGCGCGTTTTCCCGCCCCATAAAGGCGCTGACGAGCATCAAAAGCGTCGACTGCGGCAGATGGAAGTTTGTAATCAGCGCGTCGATCGTCTTGAACCGATAACCGGGTTTGATGAAAATATCCGTCGTGCCGCTGGCCGCGCGCATCATGCCGTCGTCTGCGGCGACCGTTTCGAGCGTCCGTACGCACGTCGTTCCCACGGCGATCACGCGATTGCCGCGCGCATGCGCCGCATTGATCGCGTCGGCGGTCTGTTGGCTGACGGCGTAATACTCGCTGTGCATTTTATGATCGTCGACGTTTTCCGCGCTGACTGGACGGAACGTGCCAAGGCCGACATGCAAAAGGATCGGCGCGACTGTCACGCCTTTTTGCTTCACAGCCTCCAAAAGTTCTTTCGTAAAGTGAAGTCCTGCCGTCGGCGCCGCGGCGCTGCCGTTATGGCAGGCATAGACCGTCTGATAGCGTTCTTTATCGGCAAGCTGCTCATGAATATACGGCGGCAGCGGCATCACGCCGAGCCGGTCGAGGATCTCCTCAAAAATCCCGTCATAGACAAACTGTACGCGGCGCACGCCGTCGTCCAGATGTTCCAGCATCCGGCATTCCAGCTCCCCGTTTCCGAACACGACCGCCGCGCCGTCCTGCAAACGGCGGCCCGGGCGCACGAGCGCCTGCCACACGTCGCCGCTTTCGCGCGTCAAAAGCAGCACCTCACACGCCGCACCGCCGTCTTTTTTCACGCCGAGCAGGCGCGCGGGGATCACGCGCGTGTCGTTGACGACGAGCACATCGCCGGGATTCAAATGATCGATCACATGGGAAAAGACCGTATGTTCGCGCTCGGAACCGTTGCGTTTGCAGATAAGAAGGCGCGACGAATCGCGCTGTTCCAGCGGCGACTGCGCGATCAATTCCTGCGGCAGATCGTAATCAAAATCCGATGTTTTCACTGTTTGCCTCCGTCCAAAAACGATTGCTGCGCCGCATTTTGCTCTTGCTTCGACGGGCGCGGCGGCTCCGGCATCACGATGCCCAGATGCTCATAGGCAAGCGGCGTCGGGATCCGCCCTTTCGGCGTGCGGGCGATCAGCGCCTGCTGCAGAAGATACGGCTCATAAACGTCCATGATCGTGCCCGCGTCCTCACCCGTCGTCGCCGCCAACGTTTCAAGCCCGACGGGACGGCCCGCAAATTTGACGATCATCGTCTCCAAAATGCGGCGGTCGATCTGATCGAGCCCCAGCGCGTCCACCTGCAAAAGATTCGTCGCGGCGACCGTCACCTCGCGCGTGATCACGCCGTTTGCCTGCACGTCGGCAAAATCGCGGACGCGGCGAAGCAGACGGTTGGCGATGCGCGGCGTTCCGCGCGAACGGCGCGCCAGTTCCAGCGCGCCCTCGTGTTCGATCCGAATGCCGAGAATGTCGGCGGATCGCTCGACGATCTTCGCAAGATCCTCTTCGTTATACATTTCCAGTCGGCTCGTGATCCCGAAGCGGTCGCGCAGCGGCGCGCTCAACATTCCCGCGCGCGTCGTCGCACCGACGAGCGTAAACTTGGGCAGATCCAGACGGATCGATCGCGCGCCGGGGCCCTGCCCCAGCATGATATCGAGCGCAAAGTCCTCCATCGCGGGATAGAGCACCTCTTCGACGCTGTGATTCAAGCGATGGATCTCGTCGATAAACAGCACGTCGCCGTCGTTCAAATTCGTCACAAGCCCCGCAAGGTCGCGCGGCTTTTCGATCGCCGGGCCGGACGTGATGCGGATGCTCGTGCCCATTTCGTTGGCGATGATGTTCGCAAGCGTCGTTTTGCCGAGCCCCGGCGGGCCGTAGAGCAGCACATGGTCGAGCGTCGCGCCGCGCTGTTTTGCGGCCTGGATAAAGATCGCCATCTGCGTCTTGACGCGCGCCTGACCGATATATTCCGCCATCGTTCGGGGACGAAGGCTGCCCTCCGCCGCATCTTCAATCGACGGCATCCCGCTGACGATCCGTTCGTCTTCCTGCATAGCGCCCTCCCCCGTTTAGTTTTGATCGAGCATGCGAAGCGCGCACATGATGATCTCTTCCGTCTTCTCCGCTTCGTCGCCGACCTTTGCGACAGCCTCCATCGCCTCCGCGCCGGTGTAGCCGAGCGACATCAGCGCCTGCACGGCCTCCGCCTGTGCGGTATTGCTCGTCTGCCGCGCCACAGCAGCCGCCTGTGTGCTTTCGACAAACGTGTCAAGCTGCCCCCGCAGTTCCAAAATGATGCGCTCCGCGATCTTTTTGCCGATCCCCTGCGCGCGGGTGATGCATTTGACGTCGTTCGTCGCCACCGCGGAAAGAATCTCCTGCACGGACATCGACGACAAAAGCGCCAGCGCCGCTTTCGGGCCGACGCCGTTGATCGAAATGAGCTTCAAAAAGAACGCTCTTTGCGCGGCGGACTCAAATCCGAACAGCTGCATCGCGTCTTCCCGCACGGCAAGATGTGTATAAAGCCGCACGCGCCCACCGTTTGCGCCGATCGACGCGGCGAGCGCGGACGGCACGAACACCTGAAAGCCGACGCCGCCGTCCGTCATGACGACGACATAATCCGCTCCGCGCGAATCGATCGTTCCCTGAAGGATCGAGATCATGGCGCAGCACTTCCCTTCATAAATCGTTATCAATCAAAAATCGATCATATCACCGAATTCGGAACGTTCGGTCGAGCATGCCGGAGTTGACATAGCAAAGCGCCACGGCAAGCGCATCGGCCGCGTCATCCGGGCGCGGCGTTTCCTTTAAATTCAGGATCGAACGCACCATCAGCTGCACCTGCTGTTTCTCCGCGCGTCCGTAGCCGACGACGGACTGCTTGACCTGCAGGGGCGTGTACTCGTAAAGATTGTCCGTCCTCTGCGCCAACGCCGCCAGAATCGCGCCGCGCGCGTGCGCCACGGCGATGCCGGTGGTAATGTTGGTATTAAAAAACAGCTCTTCCAGCGCAACGGCGTCTGGTTGAAAACGATCGTACAGTTTCAATACGTCTGCGTAGATCATTTTCAGCCGTGCGGGCAAGGGCTGTTTTGCCGGCGTGGTGATCACGCCGAAGTCGATCACTTTCTGGCGCACACCCTCGGTTTCGATCACGCCGTAACCGATCGTCGCGAGACCGGGATCGATCCCCAGTATTTTCATTCTTCGGAGTTCTCCTGCGTTTCGTCCTGCGAAGATTCGAACGCATCCGCCGCTTCATCTTCCTGCGCGATGCGCGCCGCTTTGGCACGTTTTGCATTCTTCGCGGGCTCCGGCCACGCGGCGGAAGGATCGATCGAAACAACGCTTTCCTCCTGCTGGCGGCGGGCAAGGAAGCCCTTCTTCTTTTTCTCTGCCTCGTATTCACGGCGCTGTTCGTCCGTCATGTCGCGAACGGGATCGTCGTCGTCGGGAATGGGCGTCATCCCCTCGTCTTTGACCTTGCGGTCGATCTCGTTGACCTTGCGCATCGCGCGGATGCCCATGATCAGAAGGATTACACCGTAAAGGTCGAACAGAACGATCATCCCCGAATCATACGAGGACATCAAGTCGCCCGTCGAGGAAAAGACCGACTGCGCGCCCGGCGCGAAGACGTTCAAAATATCGAGCGCAAAGACCACCGTGCCGATGGAATAGACCCAATAATTGCCCTTTTCCCGGCCGAAATAACCGGCGAGCGCAAACACGGCTGCGGCAAGCACCGTCAATACGGCGCCGAGCGCGGGCGACATGCCGATTTCGGAGACGTGTTCCGCAAACCAGTACCGCGTCGAATGCAGCCCGGTCGGCATCATCACGGGAAAGTTGACATAGTACAAAACGAGGTTCAAAACCGTCGCAAACGCGCAGATGTAGAAAACGAGACCGCCGTTGCGGACACGCTGTTTGAACAATTTGCGCTCTTTGCGCAGTTCCATGGATTCCAAGTGCGATTCCTCCCGAAGTTATCGGATCTGCCCCGAGCCGATCACGATATATTTATAAGAAGTCAGCGCCTCCAGGCCCATTGGGCCACGCGCATGAAGTTTCTGCGTGCTGATGCCGATCTCCGCGCCGTAGCCGAATTCAAAGCCGTCGGTAAAGCGCGTCGATGCGTTGACGTAAACCGCCGCCGCGTCGACCAGATCCAAAAAGCGCTGCGCGCAGGCAAGTTCCTGCGTGACGATCGCCTCGCTGTGGCCGGTGCCGTATTTTGCGATATGATCCGCCGCCTCTTCCAAAGAGTCGACGATTTTGACCGACAGGATCAATTCGCCGTATTCCGTCGCCCAGTCTTCCTCGCTTGCCGCCGCAAGCTCGGGGAAAAGCTGCCGCGTCTTTTCGCAGGCACGGATCTCGACGCCATCTTCGACCAAACGCGCAAGGCACTGCGGCAGGAAAAACCGCGCGATCGCGCGATGCACAAGCAGCGTTTCCGCCGCGTTGCACACGGAGGGACGGCTGCACTTTGCGTTGACGATGATATCGCAGGCCATGTCCGCATCCGCCGTCGCGTCGACATACACATGGCAGACGCCCGCGCCGGTCTGAATCACGGGAACGGAGGCCTCTTTCACGACCGAATCGATCAAACCGCGTCCGCCGCGCGGGATCAGCACGTCGACAAGGCCGTCGGCATGCATCAATTCCTGTGCGCTTTGACGGGAGGTATCCTCAATCAAACCGATCGCCTCACCGGGGACACCGCATTTTTTCGCCGCTTCGCGCATGACGTTTGCGATCGCCGTATTGGAACAGATCGCCTCCGAGCCGCCGCGAAGCACCACGGCATTGCCGGATTTCAGGCAAAGCGCGATCGAGTCCGCCGTCACGTTGGGACGCGCTTCGTAAATGATCGCCACACATCCAAGCGGCACGCGGCGCTTGCCGATCACAAGGCCGTTGGGGCGCGTGGAAACGTCCTGCATTTGACCCAGCGGATCGGGCAAAGACGCCACGGAACGCACGCCGTCCGCCATCGCGGCCACGCGCGCCTCGGTCAAAAGAAGCCGATCCAAAAACGCCTCGGCCTTCCCCTTCTCACGCGCATGTTCCATATCGCGCGCGTTTTCGGCGAGAATCGCATCGCAATGTTCCCGCAGTGCATCGGCCATGGCACACAGCGCCTGATTGCGGAGCGTGCCGGAGAACATCGCCGTCGTGCGGGACGCCTCTTTGGCGGCGCGAACGATTTCAAGCGTCGTCATCGCTGTTCCCTCCCAAATCGCGCAGCGCGCGGAATTATTCTTCGTCGTCCTCGGGCAGTTCGGCGTTGTGATAGATATTCTGGACGTCATCGCTGTCTTCGAGCATATCGATCATGCGCTCGATCTTGGCGCGCGTCTCGTCGTCGACGCTGACCGTGTTCTGCGGCACCATGACGATCTCCGCGGACAGGAACTCAAGGCCCGCCTCTTCCAGGCTCGTGCGCACGGCATGGAAATCCGCCGGGTCGCAGGAGATCTCAAAGACGCCGTCGCCCTCGGAGAAATCCTCCGCACCCGCGTCCAGCGCGAGCATCATGATCTCGTCGGCGTCATGTCCTTCGGCAGAAACGGCGAAAAGGCCCTTTTTGTCGAACATCCAGCCGACACAGCCCGTCGCGCCGAGAGAGCCGCCGCATTTATCAAAGCAGTGGCGCACGTCGCTGGCGGTGCGGTTGCGGTTATCCGTCAGCGTCTCGACGATCACGGCGACGCCGCCGACGCCGTAGCCCTCATAGGTGATCTCGTCGTACTGAACGGCGGAATCCTCGCCCGCGGCGCGCTTGATGCTGCGGTTGATGGTATCGTTGGGCATATTGGCGGCCTTCGCTTTGGCAATGACGTCGCCAAGGCGCGCGTTGTTGACGGGATCGGGTCCGCCCGCCTTCACGGCGACGGCGATCTCGCGGCCGATTTTCGTAAAGATACGGCCGCGCTGGGCGTCCGTCTTTTCCTTCTTGCGCTTAATGTTGTTCCATTTGCTATGGCCAGACATACTCAAAACTCCGAATCACTATAGTTTCGCACGGCAAAAATACCTGCTCCCGTTATTTTACCATGACAGAGCGCCGATTGCAAAGGGTCGGCGGCAAGTTATACCGCAAAACGCCAAAAAGCGGCGCGTTTTCTTTTCGAAAACATGCCGCTTTCCATTCACTCAATCAATTTTATTCGACGACTTCCTCGCCATCTTCGTAATAATTGCCGCCGCGATAATCGAAGCCCTGCTGCGGCTGCACGTTATGCGCCGTACGCGGATCGTTCATGCGGTCGTCGGCATTTTCGGGCGCATCCTGCGACATATCCGCCGCGGAGGGAAGCGCGTAGGAAGAGACGTGGAACAATTTGTCGCCGGAGAGGATCGCCATCTGCGCCTCGAGCGCGATGCGAACGCGCGCGCCGTATTCGGCGACCTTTTCGCGCGCCTGATCCGCCTGCTGCATGGCGATCTCCGCCTCTTTGCGGGCGTTGGCCACGAGATTTTCCGCTTCGCGGCGATTGGCGGCAAGCTGTTTTTCGGACTCGCGAAGCGCCATGGACACTTCCTTATCCGCCTGAAGCTGCGCGCGGCGGGTGATCAGCTCGGCCTCACGGTGCGCGTTTTCAAGCACTTTATCGGCGGTGCGCTGCGCGGAAGAAAGCGAAGACTTCATCGTATCTTCCATCACCTGGAACATCGCGATCTGCTCCTGCAGGGTCTCGACTTCGTGACGCGAACGCGCCAGTTCATCGGACAGGGCGCGGAACTCCTGCAAAAGCTCTTCCAAAAACTCGTCCACTTCCACGGTATCATAGCCGCGGAACGCAGTGACGAACTGTTTATCAATGATGATCGACGGATCAAACGGCATGGTCTTTCTCGCTCCTTTTACGAAAAATGCTCGTATCTTAGGACATATTCTAACACAAACGGGCGCTTGTGTACACGCCTTTTTTTGTCGGAATTACAAAACAGTGATCAGACTTGACAAAATCACCGTAACGACCAGCATGAAAAGGATCGCAAGCGACGGCGACAGATCGACGCGCATATTGCCATGCGTCATCTTCAAAAGAAGATTGCGGAACGGGCGCGTCACCGGTTCGCTGATGCGGGAAGTGAACGAGCGCAACTTCCCCATCGGCGCGATCCACGACAAAACGCTGTCGGCAAGCAGAATCCAGCACAGCACTTCGATGAAGACGTTGATCCCCTCAAAGATCGTGCGCAAAACCGTATTCACCTGTCGTTACCTCAGCGCGTCCTCATAATAGGTGTCGTCGGCGTCGGGATACATTTCGTTTTGGATGTTGCCCGTGATGTCGATGTTATACGGCGCCAGAACGAAGATGCTGTTGGCAACTTTGAAGACCGTGCCGTTCAAAGCGTAGCTTGCGCCGCTGATGAAATCAAGCGAACGCTGCGCCTCGTCGGTCTCCAGCGCGTCGAGATTGACGATCACGGGGCGCTGCGACTTGACGTTGTCGATGATTTTCTGCGTATCCTCGAAGGACGACGGACGGTAAACGAGCACCGACATCGACGGCGCCGCCTGAGCGCGCATCGGCTGGGCCTGCGCTGCGGTCTGGTTATGCATATTGATCACGTTCCCTTTCTGCGCGCGCGACTGACGCGTTTTTTGTGTATTGTCCGAAGCGACGGGGCGCGCCTGCGCTTCCTGCTGCACGTTTGCATAAACATCGCTTGCGGGCGGCTGATAGGACGCGGGCTGTTCGTATGCCTGCTGCGCGAATTCGACCGTCTCCTGCCCCTCGGCCTGTTCGTCGAAATCGTCCTGTCCGTATGCCTGTCCCCCGTCGTAGGCGTTGTCTTCGACCGTCTCAACCATGATTCCCATCGTTTCAAGGAACTTGGAGAAGAACCCGCCTTTTTTCATGCTGAAGAATTCTCCTTTCTTTGCCTTGCGGCGTTACATGCGGCGGCCGAAAATGCTCGTGCCGACGCGAACGAACGTCGCGCCCTCTTCCACCGCAATTTCATAATCGCCGCTCATTCCCATCGAAAGATACGGCAAATGCAGCCCGCGGCGCACAAGATCCTTCCGCATATCGGAAAGCGCGGCAAAGCATGCACGCGTTCCCTCGCGATCGGCGCCCAGAGGCGCCACGCACATAAGGCCGCAAAGATTCAGATGCGGCATCGCCGCGATCTGCATCGCAAGCGGGAAAAGATCCTGCGGCATAACGCCGCCGCGGTCTTCATCCGTATCGAACGCGACCTCGATGAGCACGTTGACGGGACGATCGATCGCCCCGGCGCGGCGCTCGATCTCCTGCGCGAGCGAAAGCCTGTCCACCGAATGGATGAAGGCAACGTCGGATACGATATATTTTACCTTATTTCGCTGTAATTGTCCAATAAAATGCACGTTTATTTCAGGCGGAAGATTTTCCCGCTTGTCGCGATACTCCTGAACGCGGTTTTCGCCGACGTCGCGAACGCCGCAGTTAACGGCCATCGCTGCCGTTTCGGCGGACACCGTCTTTGTCACGGCGATCAGCGTGACGTCTTTGGGATCGCGCCCCGCGCGGTCGGCCGCCCGCGCGATCGTTTCGCGCACCGTTTCGATATTTTCCCTGATCTGTTCCTGTGTCATTGCCTTCACCCTGGATTTTATGAAAAATGTTACAGCGCCACCGTGTCGCGCAGCGACAGTCCGTCGCTTTGTACGACCACGTTCGCGCCTTCGCGCGCAAGCGGCGTAACCGCGACGAACGTCTTCGCGCCGCCCGACAGGACATAAACGCCCGTTTGCCCCTGACGCTTTGTCAGCGCGCGCTTTGGCACACACATGCCCTCGAAACTCTTTTCGATCGTCAGCTTCACGCTCCGCGCGTTGAGCACCGCCGAAGGATCGCCCTGCACATAGAGCACCGTCAATCCGTTTTGCGCGTACGTCTCGTTCGAAAGCGCCGCCGCTTCGTAACGCTGACCCGAAAGCGCGATCGTATATCGCTGCCCCGGGACAATCTCGAGCGAAGAATCGGTCGGGAACACACAGTACCAGCCTTCCGTTTTTACGATGCGGAAAAGCGAGGTGTACTGCGTCGCCTGCGTGACGCGCTGCATGCTCGCGTGCGCCACGGCGCTTTTGAGTTCCGCCGCCGTCAGCTGCTCCAGCACGCCCGCGTTCAAAAGATGCTCACAGCCGTCGACGGAAAAACTGACGCGCCCCGCAAACGGCGCTTTGATCTGCGTCGTGCTGTCTTCCAGTTGTTTTTGAAGCGCCTCTTCCTGCGCAAGAAGGCCGGAAAGCGTCTCGTCCACGCGGTAATTTCTGCGAAGATAATCCGCGCGGTCGGACAGCAGCGCCGAAAGCTCGGCCTCCTGCGTTTTCACCGCCGCAGCGTCGCCCGAGCGGACGCTCTGCGCGACAAGACGCGTCTTTTCCTCGATCTGCGCGTCGAGCGCGGCAAGGTCGCTGTCGAGAATATCGCCCAAGATCGCACTTTTTTGATAGGCGACGATCCGATCGCGCAGCTCGTAAAGCTCGCCCGCGGACGACGCGCTCGCCTGCGCGCTGTAAACCAAAACGACGTCCTCGTTTTTCTTGACTTCGTCCCCTTCGGACACGAGCGCCTCAATTTGCCCGGTCTGTTCGGCGGCGACAACCGTTTCGTCGCGTAGGATCACCGCGTCCGTCTGCACCGTCTGCGTCAAAGACGCCGTCGTCACGACCGCGCTTTTTTCCCGAAGCGTCAAAAATAAAACGATGCCCGTGATAAGCAGAATCAAAACGGCAAGCTGCACGAAAAAGCGCGGCTTCACCGTCAGGCGTCTTGAAACCGTTTTTCTCTTTTTGCCGTAGCTTCCGGCCACAAGAACGCCTCCTTCTTTATTTGGTACCGTCGTTCACCCGTCTATCATAGCGCGAACTTCGCACGCCGTCAAAGCGGAATCCGCGCACATTCGCACGAAACGCGGCAAAGCGTTTACCCGCGGTCGTTTTTCTTCGCTTGCGGCTTCGAATGCTGCCGCGCATTTCCCTTTTTCGACGGATCGAATTTCTTTTTCGCCGCGTTCGGCGCCGCGGATTTCCCGCCGTTTTTCGCATGCGCGTCGAAAAGATAGAAATAGCACTTGAGCTTTCCGTTATACAGCTTTCGGTTCAGAGCGGGACGCGCGCCGTAATCGCTCGGGAAACTTTCCAACGCCGACAGCATGCCCACGCGCCAGTCGGGCATATGCCGCCGCATGCTCTGTCCCGTCTCGCGCGCCAGAAGCGCCGCGCCTTTTTGATCGAGCAGACGCTCGCCGTAGGGCGGATTGCACAGCACAAGGCCGCGGTCGCTTCGATCGGGCAAATCCCGCACGTCGCGAACCTCAAAGCGGATCTGCGACGACAGCGACGCCATCTGCGCATGGCGTTTCGCCGTTTCGATCGCGCGCGGGTCGATGTCGCTGCCGATGATTTCGGCCGCACCGTCCTTTCGCCGAAGGTCGCGCGCCTCGCTTCGCAGCAAGCGGAAATCCTTCGCATCGTAAAGCGGCCATTTTTCACAGGCAAAGCTTCGATAAAGCCCCGGCGCGATGCGGTAAGCCGCCATCGCCGCCTCAAGACACAACGTGCCCGTGCCGCACATAGGATCCATAAAAGGCTCATCCCCGCGATAGCGCACGATCTTCACCATTGCCGCCGCAAGCGTCTCGCGAAGCGGAGCTTCGCCGACGATCGGACGATAACCGCGCCGATGAAGACCGCTGCCGCTTGCATCGACGGCGACGGTCGCAATATCGTCTTTCAAAGAAATCTCGACCGGGAACGACGCGCCCGTTTCATCAAACCATGACGCTCCGTAAGCGGCTTTCATCGCCTCGACCATGGCCTTTTTGCCGACGGACTGAATGTCGCGCAGCGAAAAAAGCGCGGAATTGTGTGATTTTGCGCGCGCCACGGGAAAATGCGCGTCGCGTGGCAGGAGTCCCTTCCAATCAAGCGCGCGCACGCCCTGAAACAGCTCTTCAAACGTCTTTGCCGGAAATTGTCCCATGACAAGAAACACGCGGTCGGCGCAGCGAAGCCACAAATTCGCCTTCGCGCCCGCCAGCGCGTCACCGTGGAACGTCACGCGGCCGTTTTCGCATTTGACGTCTTCCATATGAAGGTCGCGCAGTTCGCGCG
>CAKTSO010000052.1 GCA_934613185.1 uncultured Clostridia bacterium
TGAACCACGAAAGCCTGGCCTCGATGTCATAACGCACATGCGGCAGGAACACCTCGGGCGGATAACCCGCAAGCGTGTTTTCGATGCGATCGACAAGCGCGGGAAGATCATCTTCTTTCATCGTCAGCCCGACCGCCATCGTATGTCCACCGAACTGCGTAAACAGCGACGCCGACGGCACGAGAAGTTCATGAAGGTCAACGCCGGGAATGCTCCGCCCGGAAGCTTTCAAAACGCCGTCGCCCTGACGGCAGAACAACAGCACGGGACGGGAGAAGCGATCCGTAAGGCGCGAGGCAACGATGCCGATCACGCCGTCGTCCCAATCGTCGGAGACAAGCGTGATCATGCGGCGGGAAACCACGTCCACTTCGCCCTGCTCGATGCGCTCGACCGCCTCGGCGACGATCCGTCGCTCGATCTTCTGGCGCAGCGCATTCAGATCGTTGAGCTGTGCGGCAAGCGCCGCCGCGGAAGACTCGTCATAACAATTCAAAAGCTCGAACGCGCGCATGGCGCTCGCCATGCGGCCGCCCGCGTTGATGCGCGGCGCAAGCATGAACCCGACGTCCGCCGATGTGATCGGACGGCGGCGGCACCCGGCCGCTTCCATCAAAGCGCGAAGGCCGACTGCCGGATCGCGGCGAAGTTTTTCAAGCCCGGCGCTGACAAGCGCGCGGTTTTCGTCGCAAAGCGGAACAATGTCGGCGATCGTGCCGACGGCGATCACGTCGAGATACGGAAAAAGCGCCTCGACGCCGTACATCGCCTGCACGAGCTTCGCCGCGACACCGACGCCGGCAAGTCCGTCGAACGGATAGTCCTGATCTTCCCGTTTGGGATCGACGCATGCGACGGCAGGCGGAAGCGTTTCGGGGCAAAGATGGTGATCCGTCACGACCACGTCGATTCCCATATCCATCGCGCGCGCAACTTCGTCCACGGCGGTGATGCCGCAGTCGACCGTCACGATCAGCGACGGTGAATACATTTCGATGATGCGATCGATGCTCCCGTCATGCAGGCCGTATCCGTCCGCCTTTCGCTCCGGGAGGAACACTTCGACCTTCGCGCCGCGTTCGCGCAGCACGCCGCAAAGAAGCGTCGACGCAGTCACGCCGTCGGCATCGTAATCACCGTAAACGACGATGCGCTCCCCCGCGTCGACCGCGCGGAGAACCCGCTGCGCGGCTTTTTGCATATCGCGAAGTAAAAAGGGATCGTGCAGCGCGGAAAGTGACGGATGCAGATATTCATCGAGCTTCTGCGGCGTGTCGACCCCGCGCCCGATAAGAATCTGCGCAAGCGGCAGCGATATCCCTCCGTTTGCCGCAAGAGATGCCGCAAGCGCTTCGTCGATTTGCTTTTCTTCGTCTCGCGCAATCCAGATCATAAGCCGCTGCCTCCTTATCGATCCCTTATTTCCATCGATTCATACAAACACGACAGGCGCCGCCTCTTAAAAAGCAGCGCCGGTCGATCATTATTTCCCGTTTTTCACGCAAAGGCAAAGCGCGCACGCTGCCTGTGCGCACAGCGCTGCGATTGCATAGACGCGAAGCACCGCCGCGCCGCTTGCAAGTACGCACACGGCGCACACTGCAAGAAAAATCATGACTTCCGCCATAACGCGCTTTGAAACGTTTGCGTAAAACGCGATCTGGCAGATCGCGCAAAGCGCGGCGACACCGATCAGCATCGCCAGCATGTCCGACGACAAAACACCGCCGAGCGCAATCGAAAGCCCCGCCGCCGAAACGGTGCAGACTGCCGCGCGGATGAGCGCGTTTACCGCACACTTTTTGCCGCCGACGGCAAGAGCACCGAGCGCCGAGGCGCCAAACGCGATCACAATCACGACAAGGAACGCCCAAATGTTCGCTGCGTCAAAGGCCGACGTATCCGCCCAAAAAAGCGCCGCCGCGACGCCGAGCGCGGCGCAGACCACCGCAAACATCCAGGCGAACCTGCATTCAAAACCCTTGCCCTGCGCTTTTTCCGCACGCTCGGCAGCCGCCGCATACAGCTTCGTCAGCTCTCCGCGGCACATGCCGACGCCCAGGCGCAGGAAGCCCGGAAAGACCAGCATGGAGCAAAGTGCCGCCGAAATGCCGCCGAAGGCGAGAATGCGCCCGAATGCGGCGACCGACACCACGCGGCTCGCCTGCGCGGCAAGACCGATCAGCACAAGCGCCGCGTTGCAGGCCATCTGCATCGGCGAAGTTTCTTTCTCCGCCTCTTTCAGATAAGAAAGCGCGGTGCTGGCGCTCGCGGCGCGGCGCGCGGAGATTTTCTCCAAAAGCGTGCCGAACTGAAGCATGGCGACGCCCTGCGCAAGCGCAAGCGCGAGGAAGCAGGAAAGCGTAAACGTCATCCCGAGAACCGTCGTCATGAGAACGACCGTGAACAGTTCGCAAAATAAGAAGCTCGTCGCCGCCATAAGGCCGCTCAAGCGATAGCGGACAACCCAATACACACACACGGCAACGACCACACCCGCAAGCACCGCGCTCAAAACGGCGATCCCCGAAGCGCTCAGTTCGCTTTCCAGCGTGCGGTTGGAGACAAGTTTGATCGAAGCGGTCAACTCGCCGCCGGAGATCGTCCCGGCGAGCTTCTTCGCCTCTTTCAGCGTGCCGACCTGCGAGATCGAAATCAGGCCGTCCGTCACCTGCGCGGAGATCACGGGCGAGGCGATCAATTCGTCGTCCAGATAGATGGACATCGTCTCGTTGACATGCGCGCCGGTCACTTCGGAGAAAATCTGCGTCCCCTCGTCGTCCAATTCGAACGAAACGGCGGGCTGGTTGCTGTCCTGCAAACGCCCGGCCATGGCGTATTTGACGTGTTCGCCCGTCATGACCGTCTCGCCGTTCAAGCGGAACGACAGCTTGCCCGAACGCGTCAGCGCCGCGATCGCCGCGTCCATATCGTCCTTTGCCGGAAGCTGAACGCTGATCTGGTCGGACGCGATCTGCCGGACCGTCGCGTCTTCGTAATCATACGCCGCAAGACGCGCGCGCATTTTCTGCATCGTGTCGCTCACGGCAGTCTCTTCGTCGCCGCCGTCCGGCGCCGAAACGCTGTAGACAAGCTCCATGCCGCCGCTGATATCGAGCCCCTGCTGCATCAGGGACAAAATGGATTTCACGCGATAGATGCCGACGCGGAACCCGGTCAATGCAATCGCCGCGATGAGCGCAACGATCACGACGATCGCCGCGTACTTTGCGGCGCTGTGTTTCTTCATGTTCAGGAATGCCTCCTTGCAAGAAATGGCTGTATAGGGCAAAAAGCCCCATCGTTCATATAAATGAAATTATACGCATCCGCCCGCCGCTCGTCAAGGAATCCGATAAAAACGCCGCTGCGGCGTTTTTCCATCAAAACAAAAAAGCGAAGAGTTTCGGCTGTCTCTTTCGCTTTCGTACTATAATTTTACCAGTGCTTGACGTCACCCGGCCTTTTTCTTTCCGCAGAACGCGCCCGCCGCGAGCGCCGTCGCCACGCAGATGCATGCGTCGAGTGCAAGCTTTCCCGGCGCCGCATTCCGCGCGTCGAATAAATAGCACAAAACCGCCATCGCGAGCCAATACCCGCCGCCGACGATGAGCGCGCGCAGCACGCCGCGCGTGTTTTCCGACTTGCGCGCGAAAATAATCGCGCCGCAGCCGACCGCCGCCATGCGAATCAAATAGCCGAAAACCAACATCGCTTTTTCCGTCAGCGGCGTTATCGTCAAAATCGCCGCTTCCGCCGCGATCAAAAGAACCGTCAAAAGAAAAGCCGCGCAAAGCGCGCAGATCAGCGCCGAAAAAAAGCTGCCGTTATGTTCTTTCGTCGTCCGCTCCATTTCATTTATGCCCCTTTCGCCTTCGGTTATTTTTCATTACCCCTCTTTCTAAAACAAATATGCGCCGAAACGACGCTTCATGCACAGACCGCCGCGCTTGACAAACGGATCGATTTTTCTTATCATAAGCCATATCGGCACTTCGTCGTGCAGATGGGAAACAAGTACGTTCGCATGTTTCACGAAAAGCGAGCCGGGGGCGGTGAAAGCCCGGCGCGTGAACGGCGCAGCGGAAGGCACTCCCGGAGCGGCGTTGTGTCAAAAGAGCGGGCGGCGAAACAAAGCCGTCAAAAAGGGTGGAACCACGGAACGGCTCTTTGATCCCATAAGATCAAGCAAAGCTTTTCGTCCCTTTCTGTCACTTCAGAAGGGAGGAAAAGTTTTTTTCGATTCGAAAAACTTCGATCGAAAAGCGATCGAAAAGAATCAACACTTTTCATTCCCGGCTTCTTTCATCGACTGCATCGATTTGCAGACATTTGCAAAAGGAGGATTTTCATCCATGGAAACCAAACCCGAAGTCAAGCGCGCCACGATGGAAAAAATCGTCGCGCTGTGCAAAAACCGCGGCTTTATCTTCCCCGGCTCCGAAATTTACGGCGGCCTTGCAAACACCTGGGACTACGGCCCTCTCGGCTGCGAGTTCAAAAACAACGTCCGCAACGCCTGGTGGAAGAAATTCGTGCAGGAAAGCCCCTATAACGTCGGTCTCAACGCCGCGATCCTGATGAACCCGCAGACCTGGGTCGCTTCCGGCCACGTCGGCGGTTTCTCCGATCCGCTGCTCGACTGCCGCGAGTGCAAAGCCCGCTTCCGCGCCGACAAGCTCATCGAGGATTTCCTGAAATCCAAAGGCGAAGTCCCCGCCGTGGACGGCCTGAAGGACGCCGAGCTCGAGCAGATGATCGAGGATCTCAACATCCCCTGCCCCGAGTGCGGCAAGCACAACTTCACCCCCATCCGCAAGTTCAATCTGATGTTCAAGACGTTCCAGGGCGTGACCGAGGACTCTTCCTCCGAAATTTATCTTCGCCCCGAGACCGCGCAGGGCATCTTCGTCAACTTCAACAACGTCCTGCGCACGACGCGCCGCAAGCTGCCCATGGGCATCGCGCAGGTCGGCAAATCCTTCCGCAACGAGATCACCCCCGGCAACTTCACGTTCCGCACGCGCGAGTTCGAGCAGATGGAGCTTGAGTTCTTCTGCAAGCCCGGCGAGGATCTGGAGTGGTTCTCTTACTGGCGCAATTTCTGCCACAACTTCCTTCTGTCCCTCGGCATCCCCGACGAGTCCCTTCGCCTGCGCGACCATTCGCCCGAGGAGCTGTCGCATTACTCCAATGCGACGACGGACATCGAGTTCATGTTCCCCTTCGGCTGGGGCGAACTTTGGGGCATCGCCGACCGCACGGATTTCGACTTGAAGCAGCACGCCAAGTTCTCCGGCGAAAAGTTCGAATATATGGATCCGACGACGAACGAGAAGTTCGTTCCCTACTGCGTCGAGCCGTCGCTCGGCCTCGACCGCGTCGCGCTCGCCTTCCTTTGCAGCGCCTATCGCGAAGAGACGCTTGAAAACGGCGACAGCCGCGTGGTCCTCGGCCTGCATCCGTATCTTGCGCCCTTCAAGGCCGCCGTGCTTCCCCTTCAGAAGAACAAGCTCGGCGCGCTTGCCCGCGAGATCCAGCAGGAGCTTTCCGCCGACTTCATGGTCGACTATGACGAGACGACCTCCATCGGCAAGCGCTATCGCCGTCAGGACGAAATCGGCACGCCGTTCTGCATCACCGTCGACTTCGACACGCAGGAAAACGGCACCGTTACCGTTCGCGACCGCGACACCATGGAGCAGATCCGTCTGCATCGCAGCGAACTGAAAGCCTGGCTCGCCGAGCAGGTCAAGTTCTAAATTTCAAGCAAAGCGAAATGCCGTCCCCGTGGGCGGCATTTTTCGTTTCGCATTTTACCCGGATTTCACAAAAACGCACTGGTCTGCCCGCTTCTGATCGATTATACTGAATACACAACGCACATCCCGGCGCAAAAGCAAACACAGATCAGATAAGGAACAAATCAGAAACTAACACAAAGGAGGTTTTTTTCCTTGGCAAAAAACGCTTCGTTTGATTATGATACAAGCTATACGCAAAACCGCGAGCTCAGCTGGCTTCGCTTCAACCGACGCGTGCTGGAAGAAGCGGCGGACGAACGCGTGCCGCTTTTGGAGCGGCTGAAATTCATTTCGATCTTCACCAGCAATCTGGACGAGTTTTTCATGGTGCGCGTCGGCAGCCTCTTCGATCTTTCGGTTCTGTCTCCAAAACAGCGTGACAATAAGACCGGCGAAACGCCGCGCCAACAGCTGGAAGCAATCTACGCCGCCGTGCCCGGCCTGATCGAAATGAAGGACGCGCTGTTTGCCGGCGTCACCGCCGCACTTGCCGAGCAGGGCGTATGCGATCTTTCCGCGCAGTCGCTGTCGAGCGAAGACAAAAAAAACGTCTCCCAGTATTTCCGTGGGTTCATCGCGCCGATCCTCTCGCAGCAGATCATCGACGCGCATCATCCCTTCCCCCATTTGAACAGCAAGGCGCTCCACATCGCCGCCCATTTGAAAGACAAAAAGGGCCGCGACGCGCTCGGTCTCGTTCCGATCCCCGAGTCACTGCCGCCGTTTTTTACGCTGCCCGCAAACGGCAAATCGACGCGCTATATTCGCACGGAACACATCGTTTTGCAGCACGCCGCGAAACTGTTTTTGCCCTATCAGCTTGTCGAAGCCTGCGTTTTGTGCGTCACGCGAAACGCGGATATCCGCTTCGACGACGAAAAATTCGAAGACAGCGACGTTGATTACCGCAACCGCGTCAGCAAACTGTTAAAAAAGCGCGGAAACCTGACGATCGTTCGCATGGAGCTTTCCCGCCGCATCAGCGAGGACTTCCTGTCGCTTTTGAAAGCGCGCGTCGGCGTCGACCAAAAACAGATCTATTTCGACAGCGCGCCGCTTTGCATGGGCTACGTCTATTCGCTCTGTTCGAAGATAGACAAGCTCGTCGCCGCGCCGCTTTCGTTTCCGCCGCACCAGCCGCGCCAAAGCGAGGATATCGACCCCGAGCGCAGCATGATCGAGCAGATCCGTGCGCGCGATCGGCTTTTGAGTTTCCCCTACGACAGCATCGATCCCTTCCTTCGGCTTTTGAACGAAGCGGCACAGCGCGACGACGTGGTCTCCATCAAGATCACAATCTATCGCCTCGCCTCCACGTCGAAAATCGCGCAGATCCTCTGCCGCGCGGCGGAAAACGGGAAAGAGGTCACTGCGCTGATGGAGCTTCGCGCGCGATTTGACGAGGCGAACAACATCTCCTGGTCGCAGATGCTCGAAGACGCCGGATGCCGCGTGATCTACGGTATTGACAATTACAAGTGCCATTCCAAAATTTGCCTGATCACGATGAAAAACGGCGAAAAGATCGAATATATTACGCAAATCGGTACGGGCAACTATAATGAAAAGACAAGCACACTGTACACCGACTTGAGCCTCATGACCGCCGACGAAGCCATCGGGCGCGACGCGTCGCTGTTTTTCCGCAACATGCTGCTCGGCAATCTGGAAAACGTCTATGAGAACCTTCTTATCGCGCCGCACGGCTTAAAGCCCGCGCTGATTTCCCTGATCGACCGTGAGATCCAAAAAGGCAGCGACGGCTTTATCGTCTTCAAAGCCAATTCTCTGACCGAACGCGAGATCATCGACAAGTTCTGCGAGGCGTCGCAGGCGGGCGTGCGCGTCGAATTGATTCTGCGCGGCATCTGTTGTCTGCTGCCCGGGATCCCCGGGAAGACCGACAACATCCACGTCACGAGCGTCGTCGGCCGTTTTCTCGAGCATTCGCGTATTTATCGCTTCGGCCGCGGCGACGACCTTCGCGTCTTCATCTCGTCGGCCGACCTAATGACGCGAAACCTGAACCGCCGCGTCGAGATCGCCTGTCCCGTAAACGATCCCGTGCTTGTCGAAAAGATCCTCCGCATTCTCGACGTCATGCTGCGCGACAACGTCAAAGCCAGCACGCTTTTGTCCGACGGAACGTATCTTCGAAAGCCCTGCGACGGCAGTGCGCTCGACTCGCAGGTCTATTTCCTCGAGCATTCCCTGCACGACGAAAGCGAACGCACAGCCCCGCCGCGCGAACGCTTCGGCTGGTTCAAAAAACTGTTTGTAAAAAAATAAAAACTCCAATCAAAACGGCACTTCTTTTCACAAGAAGTGCCGTTCTTTTTTGTCTTTTTATCCGCCGCGTATCAGTCGCGCACGGCGTAATTGTCGAAATAACCCTGGATCAGAACGACGGGCGTGCCCTTGTCGCCGGAGCCGCTGGTCAGATCGCAGAGACTGCCCAGAAGGTCCGTCAAATGACGCGGCGTCGTTCCCTGCGACTGCATGCCGACATTCGAGCCGCTTTGACGGTGTTCGCGGATCTTTTCGATCAAACGCTGCTCCGCTTCTTTTGCAGGAAGATCGCCGAGCTGGTTGTCGGCGATATATTTGAGCTTCAATTCGTTGGGCAGTCCGTTCAATCCCGCGGTGTACGCGGGCGACACGACCGGGTCGGCCAGTTCCCAAATGCCGCCGACGGGATCTTTGAACGCGCCGTCGCCGTAAACCATGACCTCGATCTTCTTGCCCGTCGCCGCCTCAAGTGCACCGGCGACCTTGTCGACGAATGCGCCGCAGTCCTTCGGGAAAAGCTTCACGCGATCCTCCGACGCTTTGTTCGAGCCGAGAACGCCGAACTCGGCGTTATAACCGCTGCCGTCGACCGATTCGCACAAAATATCGCAGAGTGTGCAGACGGTGTGCGCGCCCGCCTCGCGCAGCTTTCTGGCGCTGCGTTCGCGCGTGTGGATGTCCGCCGCGATGACGTCGTCGACAAATTGCAGAATCATCTTCGGGCTGTTGCCGAACACAATCTCGATGTTGTCGCCGAGGCTCTTATAATACTCGACGTAGTCGACGTTCGTGAACGTATGGCGGCATTCGCCGAATTTTTCGCGGAACTGTGCCTCCGTCAGCACGTCCGTATAGGGATTGACGCCGGATTCCTCCACCGCGTCGAGCGTCAAAAGATGGTTGCCGACTTCGTCGCCCGGATAGCTGAGCATCACAACGACGCGATCCGCACCCATGGAGATGCCGCGCAGAAGCATCGAAAAGCGGTTGCGGCTCATGATCGGGAAAAGCACGCCGACCTGCCCCGAAGGGAATCTGCGCCGCACGTCCGCCGCGATCTGCTCCAGCGTCGCGTAGTTGCCCTGCGCACGCGCGACGACCGCCTCGGTGATCCCGACAACGTCCTTATCGTGGAAAGCGAAGCCCTCCTCCTGCGAAGCACGCAGAAGTTCGCGCACGACGATATCCGCAAGGTCGTCGCCCTGTCTGATCAGCGGCATGCGAATACCGCGCACTGTCGTTCCCGTCATTCTCATGATATTTTATCCTCCTGCCAAACTTCGCAAAAATAAAAATGTCGATGCGAATTGCAGATTCATTATAGCATCATCTTTTCCGGAAAGCAAAGCGTACGCGTAGACGTGCGTATACAAACAGTCACAGAAACGAATAAATATAATAAAAGAGACGTCTTCTTTAGAGAACGTCTCCTTGCCGATTCTTTGCAACTGTTTTACCCGGCGACGTCACGCAGGATGCGCATGGCGTTCCCGCGGCAGATCTTTTCGATCTCGCCGTCCGAAAAATGACGCTCCATCGCATTCAATATCCTCGGAAATCCGGCATAATCGCGAAATTCCAGCGTGCAGCCGCCGATCCCGTCGAAATCCGAGCCGAAGCAAAGCGCGTCGATCCCGGCCTTGTCGCGAATGTGAAGCATGTGCCGAACGACAAGTTCGATCGTCGTATCGCGGTTTCCCTCTTTTAAGAAGAATGAATAGAAATTCACACCGCATACACCGCCTGCATCGCCCAGGAAGTGAAGCATTTCGTCCGTCAGACAGCGCGGATGATCACACAGCGCGCGGCAGCACGAGTGCGACGCGATAAACGGCTTTTCGCTGTACCTCGCGACGTCGTAAAACCCGCCGTCGGAAAGATGGGAGACGTCGATCAGCACGCCGAGTTCGTTCATATGCGCGACCGCGTCGATGCCGAAAGTCTTCAATCCCTTCTGCATGACGGCGTCATCCCGGCTGTTCGGATAGCCGAACGGCGACTCGTCGTTCCATGTCAGCGTGATCAGACGCACACCGCGATCGTAAAGCGCGTCGATGCGCTCCATCTTTCCATCGATCGGAATGCCGCCTTCCAGCGACAGCAGCGCCGAGATCTTTCCTTCCGCCTCGTTTTTTAAGACGTCGTCCGCGCAAAGCGCCGGCGCGATCTCGTTTGGGAAGCGCTTCATCTGCTCACAGAACACATCATGCTGAAGCAACACATATTCCCACGGTGAATATCGTTTTCCGCGATATGCAGCCGCTTCTTTTTGACCGAACAGCGCAAACACCTGCGCAAGCGCGCCTGCCGCGCGCATTCGTTCCAGGTCGACCTGTCCGTCGTTGCGTTCGAGGGACTGATCGTGTTCCATGACATTGCCGAGAATGGTATCGCAGTGCCAGTCAAAAATCCGCAAAATCAGAACATCTCCTGTATGTCGTTGTCAAAGACGAGACCGATCTGGCGGCGCGCTTCATCGAGAATGCGGATCACTTCGCGTTCCTGTACGCGCGTTTTTTCGGAAAACGCCGGGTCGGGATGTTTGACCTGCTGCATGAAGGCGCAAAGCTCGTAATACATGTTGTCCTTATGCGGCAGGGGGTTTTTCGCGTCGACATCGGTGCAGTTGCCCTTGTTGTCGTAAAGCTTGATATTCTCAAGCGCGCCGGACATGGAGAACGTCACGCTCCCCAGTTCGCCGCCGATCTCGCAGGGCAGATGCGACGTATTGACCTTCGAGGTCATGCAGACGCATTCAAAATCGCCGTATCCCAAAATGACGGTGCAGACGCCGTCGACGCCGCGGCCTTCCTCCAGCAGCACGCCCGTCGCCGTAATCGTCTTCGGCGCGCCGAACAGCGCCACGGCGAGCTGGACGTTATAAACGCCCATGTCCATGATCGCGCCGTTGGCAAGCGCTTTATTAAACGTGTTGGGGTTCTTCCCTTCCAGATACAGATCGTAGCGGGAAGAATAACGGTTCATCTGAAGCACCGCGCGGCGAAGCTTGCCGATCTTGGGGAACTGCGCGCGAATGGCATCAAACTCGGGGACGTAAAGGCTCTTGATCGCCTCCATGACGAACGTACCGTTTTTGTCCGCCGTCTCGAGCATGCTTTCGACCTCGCGGGCGTTCGCCGCAAAGGGCTTTTCGCCGAGGACGGGAATGCCGTGCGAAAGGAAAAGATTGGCGATGCGCGCGTGGCAATAGTTCGGCGTGGCGACATAGACGGCATCGACGAGGCCGCTTTTTGCCATTTCTTCAAAGTCGGTGAAGACGTGTTCAATGCCGTATTTGTCGGCGAAAGCGCGGCCGGTCTCCATGCTGCGCGAGCCGACGGCAGTCGCTTCAAAGTCTTCGATATGCGCGGCGCCCGCAAGGAGCCATTCGGTGATAAAATTCGTGCCGATCAGACCAAAACGCATGGGGCGTTCCTCCTGTTATGATTCAAACATTACTCGCAGGGATACACAAGACCCCACTGGCGGCGGCATTCGTCGAGGATCTCCATGACGTTGATCGTCGCCTCGATCGGGCAGACGGGGCTGTTG
>CAKTSO010000053.1 GCA_934613185.1 uncultured Clostridia bacterium
GCGGTGGATCGCGCGAAGCGCGGCGTCCGCCTGCAAAACCTCGTCCATCCACATGCTTTTCGCGATCCGCTGCGGAATGATCGGGCCCAGATGCCGCACGTCGGTGTCGTTTTCCAGAAGGCCGATTGTGATCGACGCCGCGCGGCCTTCCCGCACGGCCAGCGCGCTCATCGCGTCGAGCTTCAAATCGCGCAGCGTGTTCTCATCCTTGCCGGACAGCTGACTCGACCCTTCGGGGTGCGTGTGAATGCACCGCACGCCGCACAGGCCGTTTTCGTTTCGGCGAAGGCGCATCTGCGGCAGAAGGATCTCCTCCCCCGTGCCGATAAACACGTCCAAAATCTCGCCGTCGCGCGCAAGATACACGGCGATCTCACGGCCGCATTCGCCCGTCAGCGCCGCCATTTGCGTCAGCAGTTCCTCCGTGGCAAACTCGCCGCGCGCAACTTCGATCTGTTTTAATTCGTCCAGACGCTGCAAAAACGTCTGTTTCAATCCTTTGGTGTTGCCAAGCGCCATCGATCAATTCTCCTCGTTCAAATACGGCAGGATCGCCCGCCATGCCGCGCACTTTTTCTCATAGGACAGAGTATATGCGGGGCTGGTCGAACAAAGCGCCCCGTGGAACGTGATATTCGGCGGCAGAGAAACGTATTTTTGAAACAAACGCTCCGCCGTCTTGCCGTTTGCAAAGACGTGTCGAATCTTCGTTTGCGCAAACAACGCGGCAAAGTCGTTCGGCTGCTCGCTTCGAATCGCCGCGTCGAGGCTGCCCTCCCGTTCGCAGTGCACAAGCACGTCCCACAGCGCGATCTTATGCTTTCGCAGCATCGCGCAGCGCGCGCCGTAATCCTGTCCGGTCGGCTCGCCCAAAATCTGCGCCATCATGGGCCAGAACGCATTGCGCTTGTGCGCATAGTATTCCGCCGCCGCAAGAGACGCCGCGCTCGGCATCGTGCCGACAATCAGTACGCGCGCGTTTTCGTCATAGATCGGCGCAAATCCCGTCAGCATTCGCCGTCCCCCTTTATTCTGCCTCTTTTTTGAAAAATCCGCTCCGCGGATATCGATTTCATTCTACACGATTTGATTCGATTATGCTATACTGAAAAGAGAGTTGCTTTTTCACCATCAACGGAGGTTATCATCATGGCATTGATCGGCATCGACGTCGGCGGCACGGGAGTCAAAGCCGTCGCTTTCTCCACTTGCGGCGAAATCCTCGCTTCGACTTATCAGGAATACGACATGTATTCCGACGGCCCCGGTCACTTTGAAGCGGTCCCCGATAAGATCTATGAGGCGACGCGGCAGGTTCTGCGCAAAACGGCGGCGGATTGCCCCGAGCGCGTGGACGGCATCGGCGTGTCGTCGTTTGCGGAGTCCTTCGTCTGCTTTGACAAAGACGGCAATATTCTTTGCAACAGCCTGATGTATCTGGATACGCGCGGCAAGGACATGCCCGAAAAGCTCTACGAAAAAGTCTCGCTCGACGAAGTTCGCGCCTATTCCGGCGCTTCGCCGCGGCATATCCATTCGATCTTCCGCGTCATGCTGATGAAGGAAATCTGGCCCGGCGTTCTGGAAAAGACGGTCAAGATCCATTTTATCGCCGACTTCGTGCTCTCGCGTCTCGGAGCGGGACATTACTGCGACTATTCCCTTGCCACGTCGACGCTCGCATTTGACATCAACACCAAAAAGTGGCGCCGCGACATTTTTGAATGGGCGGGGCTCAATCCCGACGCGCTGCCCGAACCGCGCCCGACCGGTGAAAAGATCGGCGAGCTTTCCGAAGCCGCCGCGAAGGATCTCGGGCTTCCCGCGGGCATTCCGCTCGTCAGCGGCGGACACGACCACATCGCAAGCTCCGTCGGCGCAGGCGTGTACCGCGCGGGTCAGATGATGAACGCCATCGGCACGGTCGACGGCTTCACGATCCTGAGCGACGATCCCGAAGCCTGCCGCCGCGCCAACGGGCACGACTTCATCTATAAGCCGCATTATTTCGAACAGAACTACGCCGTCATGACGTCGAACCTGACCGGCGGCGTGCTTCTCAAATGGTTCCGCGAACACCTCGGCAAATACGAAAAAGAAAACTGGGCCTCGGCCGGGCTTGACTTCTATGCCGAATATGAAAAGCAAATGGCCAAGGAGCCGACCGATCTGATCGTTCTGCCCCGCTTCGGCGCGCTCGGCAATACGTTCGGCGACAAGGCCGGCATCCTCAACATGACGCTTTCCACGACGAACGAGGAAATCTACCGCGCGTTTATGGAGGGCGAGTCGTTCGAAATGCTCGGCCATCTGCGCGATTATCTTTCCTGCGGCGGCCGTGTCGATGAACTGACCGCCGTCGGCGGCGGCGCGCGCTGCGATACCTACATGCAGATCCGCGCCGATGTCTTCAACCTCCCCGTCCGCACGGTCACCTGCGATCAGCCCGGCGCATTGGGCGACGCGATCATGGCGGGCATCGCCGCGGGCGTCTTCCGTGACGCGGATGAGGCGATCTCCTCGATCGTCGGCGTGCGCCGCATCTTCGAGCCGAACGAAAAGACGCACGAATATTATATGGAACAGTACGACAAGTTCCGCAGAATCTACGAATACCTTCGCACGATCCGATAAATCAACAGACCAAAAGCCGTCGTTCGGCGCTGTTTGCAGCAACGAACCGCGGCTTTTATGTTTATGCGCAATATTCCGTTTTCGCGCCGCTCCCGTATTTTCCCATTTCCCGGCGCATTTCGGTGCAGCGCCATTTCCCGCGCCGCATAACGGCGTAATTTCATGCACTTTACGAATTGAAGATCCGATGTTAGAATAAAAGCAACCATCAACGGAGGTAATAGCATATGGCATTGATCGGTCTTGACGTCGGCGGTACCGGCGTAAAAGCCGTTGCGTTCGATCACAGCGGCGCGATTTTGGGCTCGGCCTATCGGGAATACGACATGATCCATCCCGCAAGCGGCTGCTACGAATACGATCCCCGCGCCATTCTTGCCGCGGCAAAGGGCGTTCTGCGCGAATGTGCCGCGGCTTGCAATGAGAAAATTCTCGGCATCGGCGTCTCTTCGTTCGGCGAGTCGACCGCGCTTTTGGACGAAAACGGCGAGGTTCTTTGCAACACGCTGATGTATCTTGACACGCGCGGGCAAAACTATCTCGACGAATTAAACGCAAGCTATGACCCTTACGAATTCCGCGCGCAGATGGGAACGCGCCCGCGCATCAATCACACGATCGTGAAGCTGCGTGTGCTGGAGGACGCCAATCCCGGGCTTCTGTCACGCGTCAAGACCGTCTGCTTTATGGCCGATTACGTCCTCTACTCCCTCGGCGGCGAACACGTCACCGATTACTCCGTCGCGTCCACGACCGGCGCGCTCGACATGCAAAAGCAGTGCTGGAACGAATCACTCTGGCGGTGGGCCGGTCTTTCCGCCGACGTACTCCCCCGCCTTGTCTCGCCCGGCACCTGCGTCGGCACGATCAGCGCCGCTGCCGCACACGAACTCGGCATTGACGAGGGTGCAAAGCTCGTCATCGGCGGACTCGATCATGTCCCCAGCTCCATCGGCTGCGGCGTGACGCAGAAGGGCCAGATGATGGACGCCATCGGCACGGTCGACTGTTATTTTCTTGTGACCGACACCATCGATCCGCACGAGTACGACGGCGACTTCCTGTTTTTGCCGCATTACACCGAAAATTGCTTCGGCGGGCTGACCGCCAACATGGCAGGCGGCGTGCTTTTGAAGTGGTTCCGCGAGCATCTGGGTAAATATGAAAAAGAAATGTGGAAGCGGGACGGACTGGATTTCTACATCGAATATGAAAAACAGATGGCCAAGGAGCCGACCGACCTGATCGTTCTGCCGCGTTTTGCGGGCTATTCCGACAACATGGCCGACCGCGCGGGCATTCTCAACATGACGCTTTCCACGACGAACGAGGAGCTTTACCGCGCCTTTATGGAAGGCGAAACCTATGAAATGTACACGATGCTCCTGTCTTACGGGCAGCAGATCGACAGCTTGACCGCCGTCGGCGGCGCGGCGCAATGCGACACCTACATGCAGATCCGCGCCGATGTTTTCAATCTCCCCGTGCGCACGGTCGAAAGCTCCCAGCCCGGCGCGTTGGGCGACGCGATGGCCGCGGGCGTAGCGGCGGGCGTGTTTGAAAGCATCGAACAGGCCGTCAAGACCTGCGTACGCACGCGCAAAGTCTTCACCCCCGACGCCGAACGCCACGCGTTCTATATGGCGCAGTACGACAAATACCTTCGCATCTACGAGGCTCTGCGGTCGCTGTAAGCTGCGAAATACAAAAAAACGGGAAACGTCGAATGACGCTTCCCGTTTTTTCTTATGGAGTTAGTTCGGCTTGTGTGCCGCTGGATTACTTAACGATATACCAATCGCCAACTTTTTCAACCGTATGGCCTTCGCCGATAACAACCTCACCGGCACCCAGCGTATGGTTGGACGGATCATACTGATAGAACGAACCGCCGTTGACAGTGATCTTCGCAGAGGAGCCGTCCTTGCAGTTCAGCGTTCTGGTGGGATCCACAGCCTTGAACGTACCGCCGTTGATCTCGATCGTAGCATTGGTATCCGCGTAAATCAAATCGCAAACCGGATCATCCGCAGGCACGTCGACCTGGCGGAAATCGCCGCCGTTGATAACAACTTTGGAGGTGCCAGAAGCCCACACTGCCACAGCACCGCCAAGACCGTCGTTATCCTTAGCATACACAGCATACACATCGGCATTGATCGTGTACTGTGCCGTTTTCTCGGCCTGTACCGCGCCATAGCGACCGTTGGCCTGCATATTTTCGTTTACTTCAAGCGTCTGGCTGGACGAGCTGGTCGTCGTAATACGAGAAGGAGCCTTTTCATCGTAGTCGTTTCCATAACTGTCAAATTCAGACACTGCCTGCGACGCGTTGGCACTGATACCGAAGGAAACCTTTGCCGCCCAATAGGGATCCGAATTTTTCGGATTCGCTTCGTTTCCGACTTCCGTCGGCATATAAAGTACCATTGCGTAGGTCTTAGTATCGTTCGGTTCAAGGGTCGCGGCGACAACACCGTTTTCTCCAATGTTTTCCAGCGTCTTAGCCGTATCGCTTACGGCAGCAACCGCTGCCTCGCGATTCGAATACACAGCCGCGGTTTCCACAGCGCCCAGCTTCACATAGTCGCCAAGACGATATTTATGATTCTCGACATTTTTTCCTGAACTTTCATAGAGATTGTGGATGCCGAGAGTATACTTCAGCGCAAGCGTTCCCGCATTCTTCACACGAAGATACACGATTTCGGTGCGGCCGGGTTCCCACAACGTGCTCTCCTCGAACAGCTTCGTCGTGTCGGTTACCTTTTTCCAAGTCGCGCAATCTGTACTGTATTCCAATACTACATCCAGATTGCCGGATTGGATTTTGTTCACCGCTGAACTGGCAGTATCGGTGAACCAGGCGAAGGTCGTTCCGACGAGCATGACGGCGCACAGCATGATCGCCATGATGCTCGCCGCCAACGCCCGTTTGACGGATTTACGGTTTGTCATTGGGTTTCTCCTCCTAAATTAATTTTTCAATGACAATATGCAAACGCAAAGGATCTTCGCGTTCACAGCAGTTTCATCGCCGCGTTGTCCCCACACCGCAGACGCTGTTTCCCCATTTTCTTTTCAAGACAGCATAACCGTTTCAAGTCATATCTGTCATGATTATTATCGATCACTGGCATTATAGCATAGCGGAATCCAAGTATAAAGGCCGATTTTACTTCCGATTTAAAAAAAAAAAAAAAAAAAACGTATTATCGTCGTATTTTTGTCGTAATTTCAGCATTTCACAAACTTTTTACAATTCGGCCTCACAAAGTGGGAATCCGCCATCTTATCCACCGCGGGCAGCGAGAAAAAGTCATCAAAAAAGGGATAAGCACTTGGCTTATCCCCTCATCGATGAAATTCGTTTTATTTGCCAACCGTGAAGCTGCCGTCGGCATTCACCGTGACCGTATAACCGGCCGGAACGAACGCTTTGAACTGCTCCAGCGTAAGGCCGGAGTTTTTGAACGTGCCGCCCATAATCACGAGCGTCGCGCCGCCGTCGTCAACGGGCTTCACGACCCTGCCGTTGCGATAGCAATAGACGTCGATCTTGCCATCAACCGTGCCGGTCATCGTCTCGTCAAAGACGACATGCGTTCCTTCTTCTTTTAAGGAAGCGTAATCCCAATGCATGACGTCGAGCGCATATTCGCCGCTTCTTGCATAAAGATTGGAATTGCCCTTGATCGTGACGTTGCCGCAGTTGGAAGAAAGGACGTAAGAGGTGCCCTTGCTGTTGCCCGCGGTGTCGTTCGCCTCGCGCATATCGAGCGTGCAGCTGTCGACCGTCAAATCGCTGTAGTTCTGGATCAGGATCGCAACGTTATGATCCTTGTCTTCCCCGTGCTCCGCTTTGTACGTTCCGTTTTTCAGCGTCACGGTCGAACCTTGCAGAAGCTGCATGCCGTTGGTCGTCGTATTGGCGGAGCCTTTACCGTAGTTGACGCCGACGGTATTGCCGTTCATGTCAAGCGTAAACGTATTGCCCTTTGCCGTGACAATGCCGCTCGTCCCGGACACGTCGCTTGCAACCGACACAACAACGTTTTTGTTACCCGCCGTCGCAACGTCCGCGACCGCAGAAGCGATCCCCGCCGCATCTTTCACGGGATACGCCGCGTCTTTATCATACTGATCGTCGTAGCTGTCCTTTTCAACCGTATCCTGCGTCGCATAGACGGTGATCTTGATGCCGCTGAGCTCCATCTTCTGATAGGTGTTGCCCGCGGCTTCGTCCATATGCGCCTGAAGGCAAAGCATCCCATCCGCAGTCGCGTTCGCCGCAAGATGGCCTTCAAATTTGTCAATATCGACGGCTTCGCTGTCGCGGGAGACGTTCTCTGCATTCACCACGGAGAAATCAATGACGTCGAGAAGTTCTTTGTCTCCCGTAACATTGTCACGATCGATCTCGATCTTGTACTTGAGCGCAAGATTGCCTGTGTTTTTCACCCGGAACGCATTGGTATGGAACGTCACGCCGGGTTCCCAAAGGATGTCATCCGAACCTTTTTCGTTGACAAAACTGAGCGTTTCGACAGTCTTGCCGTCCTTGTCGACAAGTTCGATACCGAGGTTACCGGCCTGGATCTTGTTGAGACCGCTGGACGCGGTGTCGGTGAACCAGGCGAAGGTCGTTCCGACGAGCATGACGACGCACAGCATGATCGCCATAATGCTCGCCGCCAATGCTCCTTTGACGGATTTACGGTTTGTCATTGTGTTTTTCCTCCTACAAGTATTTTTTCAATGACAATATGCAAACGCGGTTTCCCGCGATTACAACACCCCATCGCCGCGTTGTCCCCACACCGCAGACGTTGTTTCCCAATTTCCTTTTCAAGACAGCATACTTGTTTCAAATCATATCTGTTATTGTCATTATCGATCACTGGCATTATAGCACAACAGCGTTTAGATATAAACGGCAATTTCGCTTTCAATTAAAAAAAAATGACATAATTATCGTCGAAAATCCCCTCAGAATCGCTCTTAAAATCAAAAAAGCGGCACAGCTTTTTTCAAGCCGCGCCGCGTCGTTTTGCCGTTTAGTTGTTCAGCATGATATTCAAAATCGTGCGATCCGTCTGGTACATACCCTCTTTGGCAAGCACGCCGACGCTCTTGATCGTATCTTCCACATCGGCGGACAGAATGCCGTCGCCGCCTTTGAAGTTGTTGTGGCTCAGATACATTTCATACCCCAGAAGACCCGCCTGAACGCTCGTGGCGATCTTCGCCGCGCAGGAAGGCTTCGCGCCGTCGCAGATGATGCCGGAAGTGGTCGCCAGCGTGTTGGTGATCACATGCCCGATGGCCTCGGCGTCCGCGCCCTGCAGATAGGCAATGCCGCAGGCCGCGCCGCATCCCGCGCTGACCGCGCCGCAGTAGGCGGAAAGGCGGCCGATGCCGGTTTTCTGATGGACGGTGAGCAGATCGCTCAGGGCCACCGCACGGAGCATTTTCTCTTCCGAGACGCCCAGATGCTTGGCATAGCGCACGACCGGCATACTGGCGGTGATCCCCTGGTTGCCGGAGCCGGAGACGATGACGACGGGCAGCTCGCAGCCGCTCATACGCGCATCGGAACCCGCCGCCGCATAGGCGCGCGCTTCAGTCGCAATATCCTTCACCGGCGCACTGTCGAGGATCACGGAGCCGATGTTCGCGCCCCAGCTGTTCTTCAACCCCTCTTCGGCGATCGCACTGTTGTAGTCGATTTGAAGCTTGACCATTTCATAGAACTTTTCAAGCGGAGCCTCGTTGGCGAAGTCGACGATGTTTTTGACATTCAGCACCGACTTGTCCGTAAGGTTGTCCTCCGCGCTGTCGGAAATGGGCAAAGAAATAATGATTTCGTCGTTACGACGCGCTTCCACGATGTTCGTATGGTTGTTGGCGATATGCACCATCGCGGTGTTTGCGCCCGCCTTGCCGCTGACGCGAATGTCGAGCATGCGCGGGGACTCCATGCAGGAGACCTCGATCGGGCAGGTTTCCATATATTCTTTGATCGCGGGAAGCTGCTCTTTCTTCGTTTTTGCGATAACTTCGAGTTTCGCATCGGGATCGCCCGCCACGATGCCGGCCGCGACGGCGGCTTTCACGCCGCACAGGCCGCCCGTGTTGGGCACGATTACGCTTTTTACGTTCTTCAAAATGTTGCCGGAGACTTCGGCCAGAACCGATTCGGGTTCCACACCGAGAATTTTTCTAAGATACGCCGCGGCGTACGCGACTGCGATGGGCTCCGTACAACCCATAGCCGGCAGCAATTCTTCTTTCAGGATTGCAACATAGCTGTCAATCAATTTGCTGTCCATCATGCTTATCTCCTCCCTTCGGATGAAAACGCAGGATCGATGCGCCGAGCGGGAGCTTTTCCCCGCGTCCGACGCATCGAAATCCCGGAAAGTACTATTTTTTGTTGAATCGCAGGATTGAACTTACTTCTTGTCCTTCACGAGGCGCAGGCGGCACACGGGCGCGCCTTCGGCCAGCGTGGAATCCAGATGGAACGTTGCGCCTTCGACCAGGCTGAAGATGCCGCGGTCGCCTTCCATGGCGATGTCGCAGCATTTGGCGATGAGCTCCTCGTCGTCCGTCAGCTTCTGCCACGCGGCAAGCAGCGGGCAGTAATGATGGTCGATGATGACCTCGTCCTCGGAGATCTTGACATACTCTTTTTCAAACGTGCGGGAACCGACGGTGTTGTTCTTGAAGACGTTCGCCACGGCGATCAGGTCGCTGCGGTCGATGCCCTCAAAGGACTCCGCGCCGCGGAAGCAGCCGACGCGATGGATCGCGGGACGGCAGTACTCTTCCCAGTCGATGCCGCGCTTGCCGGCTTCGTCGTTCATGAAGTAGAACCACTCGGCGCGCTGCTCGATGTCGCTGCGGCGAAGGTTGATGATCGGATCGTCCGTGATCGTGGGGGTGTTCTTGATTTTGCTCATAGTGTCGTATTCCTCCTGTGTCGTTCAAAAGCCGTAGCAAGCAACAGGCTTTACTTGCTCAGCTCGTTTGCCTTTTCACGCACCCATTCCAGATGCTCGATCGGAGTGTCGCTGGGAACGGTGCAGTCCGCGCCGACGATGACACCGACTTTGCCGCAGTCCGCCAGAAGCTTTTCGACATACGCCTGGATATCTTCCTTGGAACCGGCGTTGATCAGGCTGCCGGGCATCTGGTCGAAGCCGCCGATGACGGCCTTGCCGTGGAAGTACTTCTTGCCTTCGGCAAGCGTCATGTCCTCTTCGTGAACCGCCCAGTTGAAGACTGCCGCGGGGTAGTCGCGATAGGCGGCGAGAATGTTCTGACGGCCGCGATAGCCGCAGATATGCAGGATCTGGTTGTCGCCGAAACGGTTGGCCGTCTCGAGGATCGCGATCTCGGAGGGCGCCACGTACTTGGCATAGGGCTCCAGCGGGATCGTGCGGTGCGAGTTGTTGACGGAAAGATAGATGCCGTCCATGCCGCCCTCGGTCATGAGCAGTTCGGCAAGATAGGACATGTCTTTCCCGAGAACGTCAAGCGCAAACTTCACGGCGTCGGGATCCTGATGCATCAGATCGTCAACGGTGAAAAGATCCGCGGAATCGTTCAGATATTTGGAAAGGTTGAAAATCGGCGAGAAGATGTTGTAGAACACCATCGTATCATCGCCCGCATAGCCGCGGACGGTCTTCGCCAGCTTCAGGCAGGCCGCGAAATACGGATGGTTGTGCGGCAGCGGCTCGAACTTGTAAAGATCACGCGCCTCGTAAACGGCGGGCATGGTGACGGCAGGACGGGTGAACAGGCCGTCGGTCATGATCTTGACAAAATCCGGATGGAATTCTTCGATGAACTTCTTGTGGCCGGCGTAGTTCTTCTCCATCAGCTCGGGATGGGCAAGGCCGCCGTTGAACTGATCCATCTCAAGGAAATGGAACCAGAAACCGACAGGAATGCGATCGGTCGGCTCGTTGTGAAAAGCCTTATTTACCAGTTCGCGATTGGTCATAGCAATGTGCCTCCTAAAATGTTTTTATTGGACGCCGCCAAGGTATGCGGCGCTGACCTTCGGGTCGCTCAAGAGCTCCGCGCCCTTGCCCTGCATGGCAATCTGACCGTTTTCCATGACATAGGCATAATCGGAAATGGAGAGCGCCATGCCCGCGTTCTGCTCGACCAAGAGGATGGTCGTGCCCATTTCGTTGATCCGCTTGATCAGTTCAAAAATCTCTTTGATGATCAGCGGCGCAAGACCGAGCGACGGCTCGTCAAGCATCAAAAGGCGGGGCATGCCCATCATCGCGCGGCCGACCGCCAGCATCTGCTGCTCGCCGCCGGAAAGCGTCCCGGCGACCTGATGGCTGCGCTCTTTCAAAATCGGGAAAAGATCATAAACGACGTCGAGCGTCTCGCGGACCTTCTGTTTGTCCTTGACCGTCAGCGCGCCCATCGCAAGATTCTCGCGGACGCTCATGCGCGGGAAGACCTGGCGACCTTCCGGCGAGAGAATGATGCCCTTTTTGACGATAACGTCGCTGGGCTTGTTCGTGACGTCTTCCCCTTCGAAGGTGATCTTGCCTTCGGCAGCGTGAACAATGCCCGAGATCGTATTCATCGTCGTGGACTTGCCCGCGCCGTTGGATCCGATCAGCGTGACGATCTGGCCCTCTTCGACGGCAAGATCGATGCCCTTCAGGGCCTTGATGCTGCCGTAATTGACTTTCAGCCCTTCAATGCGGAGTACTTCTTTTGCCATACCGTTACACCTCCGTTCCCAGATAGGCGTCGATGACCGCCTGGTTCGACTGGATCTCATCCGGCGTGCCCTCGGCAATCAAATGGCCCTGGTTCTGCACGTAAATGCGGTCGCACAGGTTCATGACAAGCTTCA
>CAKTSO010000054.1 GCA_934613185.1 uncultured Clostridia bacterium
ATTTGGGACACTGCTTCGGGTATGATAGAAAAACAAAGATAGGAAACGATATTATTTTCAGAGGTGTATTGCATGCAGTTCTATAAATTTGAAGGATTTACGACAGAAGAAAAGTGGTCGGAGGAAAACGACAGCCGCAGAGTCATGCGGGAAAAAACAAGAAAAATTTCCATGAAGACAGCTTCCTTCAATCGGCGGCAGAGTCATGCATATTTGTTTGTCACGGACGCTTCCGAAGACACCGTAACGATCGGTGTTATCGTCGGAAGTGCCGTTGATGTGTCGAAACTGGTCTCGGGGTATCTGAAAAAGCTTGAAATGGAATTGAAGGATACCTGCCTTGAGGAGATCACGTTCGGTGCGCTTCGAGCCATGCTCGGCTGCGCCGATCGAAACGGTTATATCGACGATGATGACGAAGTCCTCGAACAGTTCGATCTGGACAAACTAAACGGAAGATTTGCCAGGGACATTGATTACGGAGAGAATATTCTCGACAGCTGCGACAAAAAATCAATCTACGCCGAAGCCGATCGATTTCTTGCAAAGGAGAGCTTTGTTCCCGAGCTTGATCGCATTTACGCCGGGCGCGCGAAAAACAGGGTGAGCGGCCATCCCGTGCATTATATGATTCAGACGGATGACAGAGAAACCCGCAAGGGAATGTGTCGAGCGCTTCTTCGGGCATTATATGCGAACGACAGAATCCGGAGCAGGAGATATTGTTTTTTGGATTTTCGCCCCGGCGAGGATTTCTCCGCGGCGGTTTATGACTGCCTTTACAAAAGCAACATCGGCGGCGCCGTCATCGTCAGATATCTGGCAAACGACGACACCGAGGATGACCATGCCAACTGCGGCACAGAGACGATAGAAACGCTTTGCGAAGTCATGAGAAAATACTGCAATCAGGTCCTTACGGTGTTTTGTCTTCCTCGCGAATGTACGGAATCCAAGGATATTTTCTATGAAAATCTCGGAAATATCAGCATGATTGAACTGAAGGAAGACTTTGTCTGCGGCGAACGCGCAAAGGATTTTCTTAAAATGCTGGCAAAAGACAACGGCATCCGCACGGATAAACGGTTGTTCGAAAAACTCGAAGATAAAAGCGGATATCTTGCGCCCGATCTTCGCAATCTGTTCGATGATTGGTACAATGCCAAGCTCAAAATGGATGTATATCCGCAATACCGAGAAATACAGACGGCGAAGCGCGAGGTGCTCCATGCGGCGCCGAAAGGTTCGGCTTACGATGAGCTGCGTCAAATGGTCGGACTCGACGAAGCAAAGCGGGTGATTGACCGGGCGCTCAACTATGCCAAAGCACAGAAGCTTTTCGCGGACAAAGGGATGAAAAGCGACCACCCGGCAATGCATATGGTTTTTACGGGCAATCCGGGAACGGCCAAGACTTCCGTTGCGCGGCTCTTTGCGAGGATCATGCAGGAAAACCGTCTTCTCTCCAAAGGCAGACTGATTGAGGTCGGCCGCGGCGATCTGGTGGGGAAATATGTGGGCTGGACAGCCTCGATCATTCAGAAGAAATTTGCGCAAGCGCAAGGAAGCGTGATCTTCATCGACGAGGCCTATTCTCTCGTTGACGACCGGGACGGATCGTTCGGCGATGAAGCCATCAACGCGATTGTTCAGGAAATGGAAAACCATCGGGATGATGTTGTTGTCATTTTCGCGGGCTATCCCGACAAAATGGAAGGCTTCTTTCAAAAGAATCCCGGCCTCAGGTCGCGGATCGCCTATCATGTTCCGTTCGACGACTATGACACGGAAGCTCTCTGCGAAATTGCAAAAACGATCGCCGGGCACAAGGGCCTGACGCTGACGGACGATGCCTGTGAGAAACTGTTCTGTTTGTTTGACACCGCAAGAAACGAAAAGGATTTCGGCAACGGAAGATACGTCAGAAATGTCATTGAAAAGGCAAAGACGGCGCAGGCGACAAGGCTGTTGGCAATGGATTTCGATTCGATCGGAAGCGAAGATGTCGCCACGATTATTGCCGATGATATTGAATTGCCGCAAACAGGAAAAAAGCGGGAAAAGGAACGAATCGGGTTTTGTGTTTGATTGATTTTTATGATTTTTTTCGATGAATCGATCCGTGCCGCGGTTCGTTTTCCGGCAGCCGGAATCGATGCTGTTTCCGTCGATTGTCCCGGGCGCTTCCGTTGGGAAGCCCGCGATTTTGTTCGGCTTGTTCGGTTCGCGCATATTTACCTCGCAGCCCTTCACGCGCAGGGAAACCGTTTCATCGATTCAAAAAAATCTTTTCCATCAAACAAGCGCCGATCTTTTTTACGATCGACGCCTGTTTGTTTACAGCTCTTTGTAATGCACGACGATGTCCTCGTAATGCCCGTCCTTCCTGCGGAAGCCGCGCGGGATCGTCCCGAGGGGCGTGAACCCGAGGCGCTTATAAAGATGCAGCGCGTGAATGTTCGTCGCAACGACGGCGTTGAACTGCATGATCGAAAACCTGGCGCGCTTTGCCTCGGCGAGGCAGTCCAGCACAAGCTTTTCGCCGATGTGCAGCCCGCGCGAATCGCGACAGACTGCGTAGCTTGCGTTTGCGATGTGGCCGCAGCGGCCGATGTTGTTGGGGTGCAGGATGTAAAGCCCGAGGATCTCTCCCGTGTCGAGATCGACGGCGACGGCGGTGCGGGTCTGCGCGCGGAAAAATTCATCGCCGCTTTGTTCTGTCAAAAACTCCTCCTGCGGGAAGGCGACGCCGTCTTCGACGACCTCGTTCCAGATGCGCGCCGCGTCCTTCGCGTCGCGCGATTCGTATTCGCGGATCGCGAGATTCATAAAACGCCTCCGAAATGAAATTTTATGCGGAAATTTATGCGCGACGCAGAAGCTTGGCGACGGGCTTCAACAGAAGGTTGCGCTCGTAATCGTTCATGCCCAGAAGCCACATGCTGGCGCAGTAGATCACAACGTAGAGCACGCCATAGAACAGAATGCGGTTCCAGGTGGTGATGTCGGCAAAGCGCATGATGCAAAGCCCCGCGATCAGCGGGATCACGAGCCCCTTCGTCATGGACAGAATCTGCCGCCAGAAATACGGAATATCAAGACCGATTTTTTTGTGATAATACCAGTTCATCAAAAGGCCGTTCCCGAAAAACGTCACAATGAACGTGCCGAGCGCCGCGCCGCTCGGGCCGAAGCGCTTTGCAAGCGGAATGGACATGCCGATGTTGATCAGGCACAGCGCAAGATACAAAAGCGAACGGAAGCGGTGCATGTTCTTCGCCTGCTGAATGGAGATCCCGAGATACTGCACGCCGGGAACGAGGTTCGCCGAGAACAGAAGCAGTCCGCATAAATACGCGTCGCTGTACATATATTCCGGGCCCGCCCACTTGCCGATGAACGCGCGGCCGAAGACGACGAAGCCGGACAGGATCATCGCCATGATGATGAACTGGATCCGCCCGACGCGGGTGAACAGGCTCGTAAATTCCTCGTTCGACGCGCCGGCGGACGCCATGCGGTGGACGTGCGGCGTGAAGACGTCGGAGACGGTCGTGGAAAGCGACATGTAATACTGGTCGAGCTGCTCGGCGACGGAATAGACCGCGACGGCGACCGAACCGAGCGTGTTGGCGAGGATGATGCGGTCGACGCTCCAGTTCAGCTGGTTGACGACCGTGCCGATGAAGATATACGACGTGAACACGAGGATCTCGCGCACGAGGCCGCGATCCATCCGCCCGAGCGAGAAGCCGATGTGCAGCTTTGCAAAGCAGTAGACGATCTCGCAGGTGCCGATGACGGCGGTGATGACGGTCGTGGCGATGACGATGCCGACGGAATCGTATCCCGACAAAAGAAGCGGGATGGCGACAAGCGGGCTTGCCGCCTGCTTGATGATCGTCATCAGCCGCGCGAAGATATAGCGCTCGTTGACGGTGATGTTCGAGGTGAACAGCGTGATCGGGAAGGTCAGCGCCGTGTTGACGATCAAAATGCGCATCAACACGCGCGTTTTGTCGATCTCCGCGGGCGTCAGCTTCGTGCCGACGAACACGTCGACGTATTTGACGAGGATCAGCCCCGCGACGACGGACAGCGCGGCGATGACGAGATAAAAGATCAGATACAGGCCGTTTAAGCGGCGGATGCCCTCTTTGTCGCCCCAGGTCGTGTAGCGCGCGTGAAAGCGTGCGAACGCGCCGTTTAAGCCGAACTGCAGCAGCGAAAGATAGGAAATAAACGCCAGCGCCGTGTTGTAGACGCCGTATTCGCTCTGCCCCAGAAGGCGCAGCATCAGCGGCGTGTACAAAAGCGAAATGACGGTCGCCAGGCCCGCCGAAAGATAGGACAAAAGCACGCCTGCTTTGCGCTGATTCGCCATGCCGTCACGCTCCTTTTTTCTGAATTTTCGGTCGAATTTTAAGGCTATTGCCAAATATAACACGCGCCAAATGACGTGTCAACGCGCGAAGCGTTTTGTTCGCGTTAAACTTGCCGCCGCGTCGCTTCCTAATTATAACGGTTTATAACGGTTCTTATATCGTTCCCGTTTCCGCGCCGCGCGCGACGATGCGCGTCGTTAGCTTGCCCGTGCGGCCGCGCGGCATGCGGGCGGCGCTTTTATCTTCCCCTGTCCGCCGCCTTCGCCGCGCGGGCCGGGACTTCGAACATCGCGGGCGCGGCCGCCGACAAAAAGATATCCTCCCCGACGGCGAAGCCCGCCTCCTCCAGCGCCCGGCGGCTGACGGCGAGCGCGAGGTCCGGGTCGTTGTTCTGCCGCGACAGATGCCCCAAATAGATGCGGGTCGTGCCGGTCTGCGCAAGATGCACGAGCGCGCGGGCGCAGTCGGCGTTGGAAAGATGGCCCCTGCGGGAGGCGACGCGCTGCTTCAACACATACGGATACGGCCCGCTTTGCAGCATGTCGGGGTCGTGATTGGACTCAAGCAGAATGCTCTTCGCCCCCTCGAGCGCGCGCATCATGCCGCGGGAGATGTAGCCCGTGTCGGTCGCGACGGCGGCTTTTTCCCCTTCGTAAAAAAACGCATAGCCGACGGGCTCGGCCGCGTCGTGCGACAGCGGGAACGCCTCGACGAGAAGGCTGCCGATATAAAAAGGCCCGTCGGGCAGGAGAATGGGCGAAAAATTCGGCACGTCGCGGAACTTCGCGTGCATCGCGCGCCACGTTCCATTGCTTGCGTAGACGGGGACGCCCGTCTTTTTGGCGAGCATCGGCACGCCCTTGATATGGTCGGCGTGTTCGTGCGTAATTACGACGGCGGAAAGCTGCCGCGCGTCGAGCCCCGCGCATTCCAGCGCGCCGCACACGGCCCGCGCCGAGACGCCCGCATCCACCAGCACGCTGCTTCTTCCCGCGCGCACGAGGATCGCGTTGCCCGACGAGCCGGAAAAAAGCGGCGTCAGCGTGATCTTGGTTTCCTGCATGGATCAAATCCCTTTCTTTTTCCGCTGCGCCGTCTTCTTGATTGAAAAGGAGCGCGCGAAAAAACGCTTCGGTCAAATTATACCCGTGCGCGCGTTTTCTTGCAAGGTTCGGGCGGTTCGTATAAAATAGAGAGGAACCCTGACGGTTTTTTGTGAGGACATTGCTTCGAGGTGACCCGAATTGAAATTGATCCACTGCGCCGACGTCCATCTGGCCAGCGCGCTTGAAACGAGCCTTTCGCCCGACCGCGCCAAACAGCGGCGGGGCGAAATTTTGCTGACGTTCGCCGATCTGATCCGCTATGCCGTGCAAAACGGCGTGCGGGCGGTTCTGATCGCGGGCGATCTTTTTGATGCGAACGACGTTCCCGCCCGATCAGTGGAGCGCGTGTTTTCCCTGATGCAGAACGCGCCGAACGTCGACTTTTACTATCTTCGCGGCAACCACGACGGGGCGTTTCTGCCGCCCTGCCCGCCGAACGTCGCGATCGTCCCGCGCGACGGGCAGTGGCTCGTGCATCGCTATGACGACGCGACGCTCGCCTTCTGCGACCCGCCCGCGGAGGACGAGGACTATCCGTCCCGCCTGATCCTTCGAAAAGAGGAACGGAACATCGTCTGCCTGCACGGGCAGCTCGTCACGGGCGGCAGGACGCGCGGCGAACAGATCAATCTGCGCGACTTTGCGGGCAAAAACATCGATTATATGGCGCTGGGGCACGTTCACGACTATCGCCAATTTCCCATCGATGCGCGCGGGCGCGCCGTCTACAGCGGCTGTTTGGAGGGGCGCGGGTTCGACGAATGCGGGCAGAAGGGCTTCGTGCTGCTGAACGCGGATGCGGGCGGGATCGCACATGAATTTATCCCCTTTGCAAAGCGGACGCTGCACGAGATTTCGGCGGATATTTCGAACGCACAGAACGCGCAGGACGTGGAAAAGATCGTGAACGCCGCCGTCGAGCCGATCGACGCGCGCGACATGGTGGCGCTGCATCTTTGCGGCGCGGTGTCCGCCGACGTGCCGCTGGAAAAGGACTATCTTCTCTCCGCGCTGCGGATGCGCTTTTTCGCCGCGCGGCTCTACGACGACACGCGCCTTGCCATCGATGCGGCGGACTACGCCGACGATCTTTCGCTGAAGGGTGCGTTCGTGCGGCTCGTGTTGGAAAGCGACCTTGACGAAGCGGAGAAAAAGCGCGTGCTGGCCTGCGGCCTCGGCGCGATCGGCGGGGAGGTGTCGTTTTGAAGCTTCTGGCATGCCATGTGGCGAACTTCGGGACGCTGCATGAAAAGGATTATACGTTTAACGACGGTTTGAACGTCGTTTTGGAGGAAAACGGCGCGGGGAAGTCCACGCTGGCGGCGTTCGTCAAGGCCATGCTCTACGGCCTCACCCCGTCGCGCAAGCAGAACCCCGACGAAAACGAGCGCGTGCGCTACATGCCCTGGCAGGGCGGCGCGTTCGGCGGTTGGCTGAGCTTTGAGACGCGCGGACGGGCGTATCGCGTGGAGCGCACGTTCGGCGCGCGCGCCTCGGCGGACAAATTCAAGCTCTTTGATTTGAAAACCGGGCTGGAGAGCGCGGATTATTCCCGCGCGCTCGGCGACGAAATTTTCGGCGTGGACGCCGCCGCCTACGAGCGCAGCGTCTGGCATCCGCAAAAGGCGGTCTCTTTTTCGCAAAACGCGGGCTTGACGGCGCGCCTTGGCGGCGAGGAAAAAAGCGCGGACATGGCGCTGTATCAGAGCGCGTGCGAGGCGATCGACAAGGAAAAGAAGATCATCGACAACGCGCAGCATCGCGGGAAGCTTTCGAACACGCGCGCGCAGATCGAGACGGTGCGCGAACAGATCCGCGCCTGCCGCGCGCAGCTTTCGCAGGAAAAGGCGCTGCGCGGCGATCTGGAGCGGCTCGACATTGCATTGACGCAAAAAAGCGAGGAGCTCGTCTGCGTGCGGGCGGACTGCGCCCAGGCTGCCTCCGCGCGGGAACGCCTTGCGCGGCGCGAGACGTGGCAGATGCTCGTCGCCCGCAGGGATGAGGCGCGCCGTGTGACGGAAAACGCCGCGGCGGTCTTCCCGAACGGCGTTCCCGAAGAGGGGCAGCTTTCCGGCGCGGCGCGGCTCGTGCAGCAGGCGCGCGCCGCGCGCGCGCAGGCGGCGGACGCGATGGGGCTTTCCAAGATCACGCGCCTTGCGCAACTGACCGAGCGCTTCCCGAACGGCGCGCCCGACGCGGACGATTTGCAGAAGATGCTTTCCGCGGCAAAGCGCGCGGACGAAACGGCGGAGCGCGTCGAGCAGGAGCGCGCGCGGCTTGTCACGTCCCGCGCGGCGCTCGGCGAAGGGTTTGAATCCGGCGTGCCGAACGCGGAGGAAGCCGCCTCGGCGCTTTCGGCCGCCGAAGATGCGCTGCGGCGCGCGCAGTCGCAGGGCTTGCAGGACGACGCCGTGCGCGCGCAGACGAAAAAACTGCGCACGGGGCTGTTCGCGGGCGCGGCCGTGCTGATTTTGGGCGGCCTTGTCTGCCTTGCGGTTTCGACCGTCGCCACGGTCGTGCTTTTGACGCTCGGCGCGAGCGTCGCCGCCGGCGCGCTGTTCTATCTTCACCGCGAGTCGCAGAAGCTGCGCTCGATCGACGAGGCCGAAAACGAGGAAACGGGCGCGCTGTTACTGCGCGCGGACGAATTTTTGTCGCGCTATGAACTGCACGACGCGGACAAGACCGCCCCGCGCGCCGACCGCGTGCGTCAGGTGGCGCAGCGCGCCGCGCAATATACCCGGCTCGGCGCGGAGCTTTCCGCGTTGGACGAACGCGCCCGCGCCAACGACGAAGTCTGCGCGCGCCTTGAAGGGACGCTCGCCCGCTACGGGCAGGGGATCGAAAACGGCTATTCGGCGAGCGTCATGGCGCTGTCCGACGCGGCGGCGCAGTTCCGCGCGCTGACCGGCGCGCGCGACGATTCCAGACGCCGCATGGCCGAGGCGAGCGCACAGGCGCGCGGACTGGAGGAGCAGATCGCGGCGTTCTTCGCCCGCTACGGCGCGGACCTGCACGGCGATCCCGACGAGATTCTGGCCGAGATCCGTGCCCGCGCCGCGAATTACCGCGCGCGCGTGGATGCGCTGCGAAGCGCGCAGGTGGAGTTAAAAGACTACGAACAGGCGCAGAACATCACGGCGCTTCTCGCCGCCGCCGAACCCGACGGCATGGATCTTGCCGCGCTGCAAAAAAAAGAGGCCGCGCTGTCGGACGAGATCCTGCGGCTTGAAAGCGAAAAAAACGTGAAGAAAAAGCAGGCGGACGATCTAAGTGATGCCGCCGAACGCCTTGCGCTTTTGGAGGCGCAGAACGCGGAACTGACGCAAAGCGCCGAGTCGCTTTCGCGCGACCTTTCGACGCTTGCCGCCGCGCGCGATTTTTTGACGCGCGCCTATGACAGCGTCCGCGCGGGGTATCTCGTGCTCCTTCGCCGCGGGCTTCGAAAGTATGCGCAGCTCGTCACCGGGCGCGACGAGAGCCGCCTCGACGTGGACGCGAACTTCGCCGTCTCCGCCGTGGACGACGGCCAGAGCCACGGCTACGCGCACTTTTCGCGCGGGCAGCGCGATGTGCTGGACATCTGCATGCGCCTTGCGCTGTGCGATGCGCTGTTCACCGACGAGGAGCCGTTCCTCGTTCTGGACGACCCGTTCGCCAATCTGGACGACGAAAACATGACGCGCGCCCGCGAGCTTTTGAACACGCTTGCAAAGGAACGGCAGATTTTGTATCTTGCCTGCCATTCCTCGCGCGCGTAACGCTCAAAACCCATACGATAACACGGAAGGAGGCGCGTTTTTATGGAACGCTCCAAACACAACCCGTCGGAAGCCCTGCTTCAAAAGCGCGTTTCGCCCGCCGCGGCGGGGCTCGTGCTTTTGGCGATGGCCGCGCTTTTGTGCGGCTGGAATTTTGCCGCAGCGGCGTGGGGGTTCAGCCTGCCGCTTTGGGCAAGTTCCGTCTTTGAGATCGCGGTGTTTCTCATTCCCGCCGTGCTGCTTCTTCTTTTGTCGGGCGCGAAGACGCCCGCGGCGCCCCTTGGCGCCAAGCGGACGCTGCTTGTGATCGGCATGGGGCTGACCGGCTATCTGTTTACGGTGTCCCTGACGGCGGGCTGGTCGCTCCTTTGGACGTATTTGACCGGGGGCGGCGCTTCGACGGCGCTCGCCGAGGTCGTTTTGGACGAGCCGCTGTGGCTGCTTCTCGTCGTGATCGCGCTGACGCCCGCGATTTGCGAAGAGCTGTTCTTCCGCGGCATTTTGATGAAGTCGCTGGCCTACGATCCCGCGGGCGCGGTGTGCCTGTCGGCGGCGCTGTTTGCCCTCATGCACTTTGACATGACGAAGCTGTTCCCGACGTTCGCGCTCGGCCTTTTCATCGGCTGGGTCGTGCTGCGCACGGGAAATCTCAAGGCGGGGATGCTCCTGCATTTCATCAACAACGCGATCAGCGTGTGCTATATCAAGGCTGCGGGCGCACTGTCGTCCATGGACCCCGACGCGATCACGAATGCGCTCGCCTCGGATCCTGCGCTTGCCGTGAAAACGAGCGTCGCGGGGATCGCGGCGATGCTTCTGGTTGTCCTCGGGATCCCGCTGTTCGTCCTGTTTCTCGTGCTGTTCCTGCGCGACACGAAGCGCGACGCAGATCGCCTTCGCGAGGAAGCCTACGCGCTTTGCGAGCATCATCGGGGCGCGGCGGTGTTCTTGATTTCGATCGCCGTCGCAATGTTTGCCGCTGCACTGCTTTCCTCGGGGGTGCTTTCGCTATGATGCGCGCGGCGCTGATCTGCATCGGGAAGCTCGACCGCGCGATGTTCGCGCCCGCCGCGGCGGAATACGAAAAGCGTCTGTCGCGCTTTTGCAAATTCGACGTGATCGAGCTTTCGGAGGGCCCCGTCGTGCGCTGCGACGCCGATATCCAAAAGACGCTGCGCGCCGAGGGGGAGAAGATCCTCTCCGCCATCCGTTCGGACGACCGCGTCGCCGCGCTTTGCATCGGCGGCAAGTCGTATTCGAGCGAGGACTTCGCGCGCTATGTCGGCCGCGTCCGCGACGAGGGGCGCGGGCGGCTCGTGTTCGTCGTCGGCTCGTCCCACGGGCTTTGCGACGAGGTGATCCGCCGCGCGGACGACAGAATTTCGATGTCCGCAATGACGTTCCCGCACCAATTGGCGCGCGTCATGCTCGAAGAGCAGATCTACCGCGCGTTCACGATCCTCGGCGGGCAGACGTATCACAAGTGAATTCGATCCAAAAAGCCTCTGCACGGGGCTTTTTTTCATGCGGAATCGCCAAGGCAACCGCGGACGCGGCGATGAAAAACGGCGTTTTTGCAAAAAAAAAACGGATCGGCGGAGCCGATTTTGCGCAGCCCTGCCGATCCGTTCGCTGCTTTCCTGTCCGAAGGCAGCTTAGCTGCCTCCAAATAAAAAAACAATTGGTTTTAAAAGGGGTACTGCGGCTGAATAACGCCGCCGCAGAGCGTCCGCTTTGGGACACTGCATTGTCATCGTCGGGACGCATACCACGCGGTATGCGTCCCTCCTCTTTCGCGCATTGCCCTCAAAGCAGACGCGCTGC
>CAKTSO010000055.1 GCA_934613185.1 uncultured Clostridia bacterium
GTATTACGAAGCGCTTTCCTCGGCCGTGTCGGTCGCGCAGCAGCGCATCTCCTCGGCCAACGCGCTTTTGTCCTCGCCCTACATCAACGGCGATGCGTCGCGCCTGTCTTCGCAGATCAGCGCCGTGTCCTCGAAGATCGGCGGCGATTACACGGCTTCCAGCGCCGCGGACATCTATGCCGCAGAGGCGGCCATTCGTTCGGCGAGCGATCAGCTTGCGTCTTTGACGAGTGAGATCGCCGCGCTCATCGCCGCGCGCGAAGCTGCCGCACAGCCGACGCCGACGCCCACACCGCCCCCGGCACCCGATCCCAATCCCGATCCCGCGCCGGAAGGTTGAGTTCCTCCCGGTCATAAGCGGTAAAACGATTGAAGAATCGTTTTACCGCTTTTTTGATGCCGACGCATCTGTTATAATAAAAAAAGTTTATGCGACACGGGCGCCAAACGACGGAATTTTCCGTCATGGGGACAAGTTTGGCGATCCCGGTGCATACAGTCTCACAGGGAACGTATTCTAGACGGCGGACTGCCTGTATCCGCCGCCGCAATCGGAGGGGAAATCATGACATTAAACGAAGCTGTGCCCGGGGAACGCTATGTCGTCACGGACATCGACCTGCCGGACGACGTGCAGCGGCGCTTCCGTACGCTCGGCCTGATCAATCGTACGCCGCTTCGCGTACTGAACAAAAGCGGTGCGGGCGCTGTAATCCTGGCATTCCGCGGCTCTCGATTCGCCGTCGGGCGTAAATTTGCACAGGGCATCTCGATCAATGAGACGAAAGGCGGCCGTGCATGAACAAAACAATCACCGTCGCGTTCGTCGGCAATCCCAACTGCGGCAAGACGAGCCTGTTCAACGCCATCACCGGCGCCAATTTGAAGGTCGCCAACTATCCCGGCGTCACCGTCGAGCGAAAAGAAGGACATGTGACCTTCGGGGACTGTAACTTTACGCTTGTGGATCTGCCCGGCACTTATGCCCTGACGTGCTATACGATGGAAGAGATCGTCACGCGCCGCGAGATCCTCGAGGGCAACGTCGACATCATCGTCAACGTCGTAGACGCCTCCAATCTGGAGCGCAATCTTTATCTGACACTTCAGCTTCTGGAACTCGGAAAGCCCGTCGTCGTGGCGCTGAACATGATGGATATCGTCAAAGAGCGCGGTCTCGAGATCGACCTGCACCGTCTGCCCGAAATGCTCGGCGCGCCGGTCATTCCCGTCTCGGCCCGCAAGCGCACGGGCCTTCCCACACTCATGCACGCGCTGGAACACCACTGCTGCAACCCGACGGACCGCATCGAGCATCACCACCACGCCGGGAACCATCCGCACCCGCACCACGAAGAATACGCGATGGTCTACTCCGACCCGATCGAGGATAAACTCGACCAGATCGAAAGCGTCATCGCGCAGAAACACCCCGAGATCGGCAATCTGCGCTGGCACGCGATCAAGATCCTGGAGCACGACGAGCAGATCGAGAAAAAGCTCGATATGGATTTTTCCGCGCTGCTTGATAAAAACTATGAGACGGCGCTGATCGACGAGCGCTACGGCTTCATCGAGGAGGTCATGCGCGAGACGGTCTTCGGGCGCGAGGAAAAAGCCGCCGCGACCGAGCGCGCCGACCGCATCATGACGCACCGCATCTGGGGGCTGCCGATTTTCCTTTTGATTATGGCGGGCGTGTTCTTTTTGACATTCACCGTCGGCGACTTCTTCAAAGGCTATATGGAAATCGGTCTGGAAGCGTTTTCCACTGCTGTGCGGAATTTTCTGATCGGCCGGGGCGCAAGCGACGTCGTGATCTCGCTCGTTGTCGACGGCGTGATCGGCGGTGTCGGCGGAATCCTGACGTTCCTGCCGAACATCTTCATTTTGTTCCTCGCGCTGGCGATTTTGGAAGACAGCGGCTATATGTCGCGCATCGCCTACGTCATGGACTCGATCATGGGATCGATCGGCTTTTCCGGAAAGGCGTTCATTCCGATGATTTTGGGCTTCGGCTGCACCGTTCCCGCCGTCATGGCCGCGCGAACGCTGGAAAACCCGTCCGACCGAATTCGGACGATCCTCGTCACGCCGTTCATGTCGTGCAGCGCGCGGCTTCCGATCTACGTCCTTTTTTCGGGCATGTTCTTCGGCAAATACGCCATCCTCGCCGCCTATTCGATGTATCTTCTCGGCATTCTGGTCGCCATTTTGTGCGCCAAGCTGCTGAACAAAAAGAGCGACCATCAGGCGGAGGGCACGCTTTTGATCGAGCTGCCCGAGTATAAGACGCCCAACGCGCGCAGCGTCGCCATCTACGTCTGGACAAAGGTCAAGGATTATCTGACGCGTGCAGGCACGGTCATCTTCGCCGCGTCCGTCGTGCTTTGGGCCGTCATGAACTTCGGACCGCACGGATTGACGAGCGACGTATCCGAAAGCTTCGCCGCCATCGTCGGACGCTTCATCGCGCCCGCGCTCAAGCCCGCCGGCCTCGGATACTGGCAGCTTGCCGTCGCGCTCATCGCCGGCATTTCGGCAAAAGAGGTCGTCGTGTCTGCCTCGAGCGTTCTGTTCCGCATTCAGAACATCTCCTCCGCCGCCGGGATGCAGGCCTTCGCCGCCGCGCTCGGCGCAATGGGATTCACCGCCGTCAACGCCTATTCCATGATGATCTTCTGCCTTTTGTACGTCCCGTGCATCGCGTCGATCGCCACGATCCGCCGCGAAACGGGTTCCGCAAAATGGACGCTCGCCGCGATCGGCCTTCAGCTCGGCACGGCGTGGATCGTCTCGACGCTCTTTTTCCAGATCGCGTCGCGTCTTGTGTGAGGCGTTCGCCGTGAAACCGATCGATATCGCTTTGTTGTGCGCCGTCGGCGCGCCGTTCGTCGCCGTGGTCGTCCGCCGCATCTTGCGCATTCGCCGCGGAAAATATTGCGACTGCGCCGATTGCGGCGGCTCCTGCGGCCGCTGCGTCAAAAAAAAGAAAACCGGCTCATAAGAATAAGAGATAAAGGACTGCCCGTAAATACCGGGCAGCCCTTTTTAAGTTCCGTAAAACCCTTCAATCGAAACGTCCGCACCGAAGACATTCTCTCGTGTACCGTCTTCATAGCGCACGATCAGCGAAAAATCGTCGCCGATCCCGATCGCCGTCCCCTGCCTGCCGCGCACACGAACCCGATGGCCGAGCGCCGCGTTGTGCGCGCGATATGCGGCAAGATACCGCGCGGGGTTTGCCGGGAAATCCCGCTGCATCGCGTCGAGCTTCTCCAAAATCGCCGCGCACAGGCGCACGCGGTCGATCATTCGGCCCGTGATCTGAAATAAGGAGATTGCCGCATCGCGTATCTCGTCCGAAAAATCCGTTGCCGTCTGATTGACGTTGATGCCGACACCCATGACAACGTTCTGCACGCTGCCGCTTTCGGCCTCCACGGACATCTCCGTCAAAATGCCGCAGAGCTTTCGGGTTCCGTAAACAAGATCGTTGACCCATTTGATCCCGCATTCCACGCCGCAGACCTCCGCGATCGCTTCCCGTACCGCCGCCGCGCCCCACGCCGTCATCCGGCAGGCGAGTGCAGGCGACGCGTCGCGCGCATCCATCGCATACGACAGATACAGCCCCTTTCCCGCATGCGACTCGAACGATTTTCCTCGCCGCCCGCGGCCCGCCGTCTGAACGTCCGCGACGACGCAGTCCCCCGGCGCGGCCTTGTGTTCGGCGCACAGATCCCGCAGAAGCGTATTCGTTGAAGAGACGCAATCAAACACCGTGATCTTCGACGCGCATTCGAACGAAACAAAAGGTTCACACATCAGTTCGCCGACGCACAGCCGCCGTTCTCCGCCGACGAGCCGATACCCGCGGCGCGTCACCGATTCGATCTCATATCCTTCCGCGCGAAGCGATTTGACCGCCGCGTTCACCGCCGCACGGCTGACGCCGATCCTCTCACACATGCCCTCGCCGGAGACAAACCCATCCGCCATGCGCAGCGCATGCAGCACCCGGTCTTTCGTCGTGATCACCGCATTCCCCCGCTTTCATCGGTTTCATTCTTTCTGTTGTTACAGTATATCACACCTTATTTAAATTGTAAGCCCGTTTGCATTTCACATTGACAATTCGCCGCATCGCCGCTATAATGCAAATTGTAAAGTTAATGCAATTTATCATTTACAATTACGGAGGGCCTCATGAAGATCAAAGACTTAACGCTTATGGCCGTGTTCACGGCGCTGTGCGCCGTTTGTGCATGGATCAGCATTCCGCTGGTCGTTCCCTTCACCATGCAGACGTTCGCCGTCTTCCTCGCCTGTCTCGTGCTGGGCGGCTGCCGCGCTTCGATCAGTCTTGCGGTCTATCTTCTTTTGGGCGCAATCGGCATTCCCGTGTTCGCTTCGTTCAACGCGGGCGTCGGCGTGCTTCTCGGGCCGACGGGCGGTTATATCGTCGGCTTCGTATTTCTCTGTCTCGTCTACGCGCTTTGCACGAAGCTGATCCGAAACGAACTTGTCGGGCAGATCGTCGGCCTCGTCGCAGGTCTGGTCGTTTTGTATCTGTTCGGCACCGTCTGGTTTGTCTTCGGCTACACCGGCGGCGGCGAAATGAGCTTCGCCATCGCGCTTGCAAAATGCGTCGTGCCGTTCATCCTGCCCGACGCCGCCAAGATGGCGCTGGCGCTGTTCGTCGGCCGCCGCCTGAAAAAGGCGATCGCAAAATAATGCCGCTTTTCCCAGACCCGCGTCGTTTCGACGCGGGTCCGTTTTTTGTTTTATCGAAAAAAATCTTCCAGAAGCACGTCGCCTCGAATGCGGCGGATCGTAAAATACGCCAAAGGGTACATCTGCGTCTTTGCAAGATAGGCCTTGCCGTGATAGACGCAGTCCTGCGGGTGCGTTCCCGCGTCATCCGCAAAGTCCACGGCATTGAGTCCATGCGCGCGGCACAGCGCCATCATATCCCCATAAACCGGGCGATGGTCGAACGCGGCGCGGATGCACTCCCCGGGGCGACGGTAAATGCGGTCGATCGTCACCTCATAACGCACGCCGCGGCGACCGATCGGGCGTGCCGGCCGCGGGATCGGCTCCCTCTGCCGCAGCGGCAGCACCGTCACGCGCGTGTGCAGCGACACCGTGCTCTTGCTGAAACCCATGCTTCTGGCAATCGCCGCAATGGTCTCTCCCCTTTGGCGACGCTGACGCATGACCGCCGCAATTTGCTCCGTCACCACATGTTTCATAGCTTCCGTTCTCGTCGCTCTTTCTTCCATTCATTCTCCTCCGATTCTCGCAATTTTGCAAGTATTTGCATGTAATCACTGATAATACATCCATTTCTTGCATTTATGCGAGTCTTCTCTTATAGGCTAACCGTTTCGGCCCGTTCTGTCAATCGTAAAATTTGCATTTTTGCACAAAATCAATTTGCATTTTTGCAAGTTTTGTTTATAATAGACCTACGACGAACACCGAGAATCATCGAAGGGACGGAAAGTGACCATGACAACCGGGCAAAGGATCAGGCAGGCGCGCAAGCAAAAAGGACTTTCGGCGGAAAGCATCGCGCAGAATATCGGCGTTTCCGCCGCGACGATCTATCGTTACGAAAGCGGCGCGATCGAAAAAGTGCCCGCCCGCGTGCTGTGCGCCCTGGCGCGCGTTCTGGGCACGACCAGCGCACACCTTCAGGGCGAGGCGGAGGAAACATTCGATGTTTTTTCCGTACCCGGCATTTCTCCCCTGCCGGACATGCGCCGCGTGCCGCGCATCGGCATGATCGCCTGCGGCGAACCGATCCTCGCCGCGGAAAACCTCGACGGTTCCGATCTCATCCCTTCGTATATCCATTGCGACTTCACGCTCATCTGCCGCGGCGATTCGATGATCGGCGCGCGCATTCACGACGGCGACATCGTCTGCATCCGCCAGCAGCCGACTGTCGAAAACGGCCAAATTGCCGCCGTTTTGATCGACGACGAAGCGACGTTAAAGCGCGTCTATATCTATCCCGATCAAATCGTCTTAAGTGCCGAAAATCCCGCCTATGCACCGATGGTCTACCGAAACGACAATCGTCACGACATCCGCATTTTGGGCTTGGCCGTTTATTTCTTAAGCAGCATTCATTGACGGCACGTCAGCCGGCCGAAACAGGAGCCGCCGCATCGGGTTTGATGCGGCGGCTCTTTCTGTATTTTTATGGGATGTTCGCAAGGCGTCAGTCGCTTAAAACCGTGCCGTCCGCCAGCGTGATCGTATGGCCGTTGAAGTTGATCGTACCGTGATTGACGAGGCTCGTGATCGTGCAGTCGCCCGTCAGATTCCAGACCGCGCCGGATTCGATCGTCACAACCGCATGATCTTCGTCCGTCGAACCGTTCTCGTTTTCCGTGATGTTGATCGTGCCGTCAAAGACGCTGCCGTCTTTTAAGGTCAGATCCAGCGTGGAGACGGTGTCGACGACGATGTCTCCCGACAGCTTCTGATCGATTGCCGTGAACGCGACCTGCGCGCCGTTGCTGCCCGCACTGCCCCAGCCGCGTTCGCCGCTGTTGCCGCAGACGCGAAGCAGAGCCGCGTCTTCGTCCTCGTTCGTGATCGTCACGTTTTCCAGCGTGATCTGTGCCGACGTGTTGGTCAGATAGAACATGTCGCCGTTTTTGCCGGTCAGCGAGCCGCCCGTCATGGAGAAGCCCGATTCGCCGACGTCGGCGTCGCCGGACATGGACTGATAGATCATCACGTTATGCACGTTCTCGCTCGAGCTCGCGCCGTTCGTGTCGCTCATATTGCCCGTCACGTCGCAGGCTTCCAGCGTGATGGAGTTCTTGCCCTCGATCACGAGCGCCTCGGAATCGGTCGCTTCCAGCGTCGCGTTTTTCACCGTGATCGTCGCCGTCGAATACACGGCGGGCGAGTTGTTGCCGTTCGTCTTGTAAGTGCCGCCGTCGACGTTGACCGTGCCGCCGCCGCGATCCGAACGGATGGCCGCGGAGGAATTGCCGCTCGTTTCGACGGTCAGATTCTGCGCGTTCGTCGTGCCGCCGCCCGTGGTCTGGATGCCGCCGGAATTGTCTTTTTTCGTCGTGATCGTGGAGTCGGAGATGTTCACGGTCGTGCCGCTGCCGTAGCTGAAGACGCCGTTGCCGTTCTGCGCGTCGGACGTGATCGTCGCGTTTTTGATCGTCACCGTCGCGCCGTTCGTCGCAAGAAGCGCCGCGTTCACGCCGTAAAAGTCGCCGTTTTCGGGATTGGAAGATTCGCCGCCGGATTTGTCGACGGTCACGTTCTCGAGCGTCGCCGTCGCGCCGTCCACGCGCAGCGCGTTTTCATCGTCCCCGTCGGAGGAATAGCTTTCGCCGTCCACTTCCCGATCGGAATCGATCGTGTTCGCGCTCGTTCCCTGATCGACGCTGCCGCTGCTGCCGCCGTTGCCGCCCTGCGGCTGCTGCATCATGCCGCCGTCCGTCTCGCAGATCTCGGCGGATTCCGCCTTGCCGTCCTCGTCGATCGTCACGCGCAGGATGTCGCCATCTTCAATGTCGGAGACGTCCGCTTCCTCGCCGCCTTTCGTCACTGCCGCATCCGCAAGGTCGACCGTCTCCGTTTCGCCGTTTTCTTCAAACGTACCGCCCATCTGCGGCGGCTGCGAACCCTGCTGCGCATTGCCTCCGTCCGGAAGCTCCGGCGAGGTCTGTCCGTCCGCGCTCTGCCCGTTGTCCGCAGGCTTTTGTTCATTGCCGTCCGCGCTGTCGTTCTGCAAGCTATCCGACGGTTTCTGCCGACTGTCATCCTGTCCGCTGCCGGACGCCGCGCCCTGTTCTCCCAACGGTTTTTCCGGCGGCTGACCCTGCGCGTCGCCGCTTTGTTCTGTCTGCGCCGCGCCGTTCTGCTCGCTGTCCTGCGGCATCTGCGGCGGCTGATCTTCGCCGCCCTGCATCTCGTTCTCCGTCAGCGTTCCGAGCGCCAGCGTCACGGTCGTATCCTCGATCTGCGTGACCTTTCCCGTAATTTCTCCCGCTTCCAACGTCTGCGCGGTATCGTCGCTCTTTGCGCATGCGCCCAGCGCCAACATGGAGATCACGCAGGCCACCGCGACGGTCTTTTTCAAAAAGCGCTTCGTTTCAAAATTCGTTTTCATTGTTTTCGACTCCTTTCTGTGTCGATGGTTCAAGGATACCCGAGCATCCTGAAACGAACCTGAAAGAAAATAAGTTAAAGAAAAAAAGATGCGGGAAAATTTTTCCGCATCTTTTCTCGACCGTTTTTCTTTGTTATTTGCCGCTCGATTCCGTCGTCTCGCCCAGCGTAAAATGATACTTCATGGCGAGCATCTGAAACAGCTGCTGCATGACGCCGTTGGCGACGGTGCGGATGTCCAGACCGAGCACCCACGCGATCACCTTCTCCCGTTCTTCCTGCGGAACGCAGAACACGCGCAGGCTGAGCGTCAAAAAGCGCTCCAGCTTCCGCTCCAACGAAAACGCCTCGTCGCATTTGCGCGCCATATAGCCGCGCATCAGCCCCGACGTGCCAATGTCCATTTCGTAAAACTCCTCGGGCGTACACCCGGGAAGATACGACCCGAACACCTGATACAGGACCTTCGCCGTGTTTTCGCAGATGTACTCTGCAACCGACGGGCGCGTGTATGCCTCCACATAGATCTCGCGCAGGTTCTCGTTCAGTTCCGCCAGTGTCAGCTGGATCGCCGTCTCCGCGGCGTACAGATAAACCGGCGGCATCGTTTCGCCCATGACGCCGCTTGCCATTGAGAACTGTTTCTCAAACATCGTCTGCGTCAGTTCCATCAAAACGCCTTCTTTGTTTCGGAAGATGTTCTGGAACGTGCTTGCCGATACGTCCGCCTGCCGAATGATCAGCGCCATCGTCGTGGCGTGATATCCTCTTTCAATGAATAGCCGAACGCATGCAGATAAAATGCGGCGCTTTGCATCCTGACTGTCATATCGTCTGGTCATTGCTTGTGTCCTTTTCTCTCGATGGTATACTATATAGTATACCATAATGTTCGGACGAAAAAACAGCCTTTCTTTAATTTGTTAACTTTTTTAAAACAATCCGGCCGAAACGATGCGTTTTCGCATGTCAAACGGCGTTTAAAACCACACTTTAGTACGCGATCCCGCTGCGTCATGATGTCGTTCGAGATTTCGTTCGCGCCCGCAGAGTGTTCCGATTTTTCGCATTCAAAATACAGGTGCCTTCCTAAAACTGCATATTTTTTCATTGTTTTTCAGTTAGTTATTACCGACAACGTTTTCATTGAGCCGGAACCGACAAGCGGCATTCATCAGCATCGTGCGTGGATTGAAATATACATTAAAATATCAAAGAAAGGATCGTCTCCCATACGGAGCGCAAAGCAAACGATTATGCCGATTTATACGATCATCGCAGGCGTCAACAGCGTCGGCAAATCCGGTTTTACGGGCGTTTTAAAAAACCGGAGACATGACCTCGGGCATATCATCGACGAGGATCTGCCGGCCGCCAAATCGGAACAGCGGATGAAAAAAGACTGCCGACGCCGTCGTCTGAAGTTTTCCGTTCAAAACGACCGCAAGATCTATAATTCCGATTGTCCGTCAGTCCGCTCGGGCATTTTATTTCGGCGATCCCAAAAAATCCGCACTCGAATCGGGTATGAACGAAGCAGTAACGGCTGAGTGAAAAGCGCTCAACTCTGCGGCGTTTCAGGGAGCGCCGCGCTGCTTTGCGCATCTGTAAGTTCGTCAAGAAACGACTCAAAAGCGCGGCGCTGCTCAGGCGTCATCGTGATGTATGCGGTCAAAATAGCCTCTTCGATGACTTCCCTTTCCATACCGTCCTCCAAAACTTCGAAAGTAATTCACAGCTACACAATACCACATTTTTGTAATTTTAAATGTCTTTTTTACACTTCTTAATACTTCTTAACGTCAAAAAAAGCAAAAAGCAACCCGCTGTAAAACAAAAAAAACGTCCCATTGCAATGAATTTATCGACGCGCCGTCCACATCGCAAACGATCCGTTTCCTCATAAAGCGCTCTATTAAAACAATCGCCGAAAAAGCGCTTGTTCATCGATCATGGACTTCAGCTGCCAAATCTTTCAGGCGTGCTGTATCCGGACACCTTGACTGCGGAATATCGCTCATCCACACACCCGTTCAAAAAGGCTTTAAAATGCCTGATGTAATGCGCAATGGAATGCTCTGAAAGGTTTCTTTCTTTACATCCGTCAATAAACTTTTCGATATCCTTTTTAGTAATGGATGTTGCGGGAATATGAAAATCTACCGATAATCCAATCACATGAAAGGCATTTTTGTATGATTCAATCGTTTTTTCGGATTTTCCCGCAATCTTCTTCTCACTAAGAAAAGAACTGATAAGTTCAAACGTCGTCCGGCAGATTCGCCCGGTCGTAAAAAGATTTTTCTTCATTTTCCGCTGCGCTCCTGTTCGCTTGACTGTTTCAAAATGCGTAAAAGTCAAAGGAACGCAAAAGAAAAAGGAATGCTGAAATCTCAACATTCCTTCGTCAAAGTGGAGAATAGGGGATTCGAACCCCTGACCTCTTGACTGCCAGTCAAGCACTCTAGCCAACTGAGCTAATCCCCCAGACGACTTTCATAATATACCATAGGTCGCCGGGAATTGCAATAGGTCGATCGCAAAAAAACGTTTTTTTGAAAAAATATTGTGGTCACGCCTGCGGCGGCGCGGTGTTTTCTTCAAAAGTCGCCCCGTCGGTCGGCATCGCCGCTTCCGTTCCCGCAGCTTTCCCGCCGATCGCGCCCGCAAGGATCAGGCT
>CAKTSO010000056.1 GCA_934613185.1 uncultured Clostridia bacterium
CAAAATCAGCGGGAGTGAATTTCGCGGCATAATCGTCGTCAAAAAGTCTCAAATCCAAAGAATTCATGATTGTTGCGGCTCCTTTTATCATTTTTCATCACTATAACACACTTTGTCAAAAAAGTTCAGTTATTTTTTTAAAAGCCGCGTCATGCCGCAATCGCACACAAAAACGGCGCCCGCCAGACTGGCGGACGCCGTTTTGAAAAAGCGATTATTTGGATTTGCCCAGGTACGCCTCACGCACGCGGGGATTGGCGGCGAGCTCCGCGCCCGTTCCTTCGAGCGCAATCTGCCCCGTCTCCATGACGTAGCCGCGGTCGGCGACGCGCAGCGCCGCGTTGGCGTTCTGTTCGATCAAAAGGACGGTGGTGCCTTCCTCGTTGATCTTTTTGATGATATCGAAAATGCCGCGGACGATCAGCGGCGCAAGGCCGAGGGACGGCTCGTCCATCATCATGACCTTCGGGCGCGCCATGAGCGCGCGGCCGACGGCCAGCATCTGCTGCTCGCCGCCGGAAAGCGTCCCGGCAATCTGCCAGGAGCGTTCCTTCAAACGCGGGAAGAGCGTATAGACATGCTCCAGTTCGTCGGCGATCTGCGATTTGTTGTTGATCAGATACGCGCCGATGCGAAGGTTCTCGTAAACCGTGAGATTCGGGAATACGCGCCGTCCTTCGGGGACAAGCACGATGCCGTGGGCGACGAGCTTCTGCGGAGGAAGGCCCGTGACGTCTTCGCCCTCGTAAAAGATCTTGCCCTCGGTGGGATGGACAAGGCCGCTGAGCGCTTTGAGCGTCGTGGACTTGCCGGCGCCGTTGGAGCCGATCAACGTCACGATCTGCCCCTGCGGAACGTCGAAGGAGACGCCGCGCAGTGCCTGAATGCCGCCGTAGCTCACTTTCAAATCACGAACTTCGATCTGGTTGCTCATGCTTCTTCCTCCCCAAGGTAGGCCGCGATGACCGCCGGATTGCTCTGGACCTCGTTCGGCGTTCCCTGCGCGATCTGCTTGCCGAAGTCGATGACATAGATGCGGTCGGAAATGCCCATGACAAGATCCATATGATGCTCGATCATGAAGACGGTCAGCTTGAATTCGTCGCGGATGCGGCAGATCAGCTCCATCAGTTCCGCCGTCTCCTGCGGGTTCATGCCCGCGGCGGGTTCGTCGAGCAGAAGAAGCTGCGGACGCGTGGCCAGCGCGCGCGCGATCTCGACGTGACGCTGCTTGCCGTAAGGAAGGTTGGCGGAGACTTCGTCCGCCACGTCCTCCAGACCCATAAAGCGAATGTACTTCATCGCCTCTTCGCGCATGGCGCGCTCTTCCTTCATGCCGAGGCCGACCATCGCCGCAACGGGGTTGGTCTTGACGTACATATGCATGGCGACGAGCACGTTTTCAAGCACCGTCATGGTCTTAAACAGGCGGATGTTCTGGAACGTGCGCGCGATGCCCAGTTTGGTGATGCGGTCGGGCGTACGGCGCACGACGTGGGTATACTCGCCCGCGCCGCTTCCGGCGTAGAGTTTTTTCATCTTGCCGTGCGGATGATTTTCCAAAAGCGTCTCGCCGTTGAAGACGATGCGGCCGTTCGTGGGTTCGTACACGCCAGTCACGCAGTTGAATGCGGTCGTCTTGCCCGCGCCGTTGGGGCCGATCAGCGCGACGATCTCCCCTTCGTTGACGTCAAGGGACAGATCGTTGACGGCGATGACGCCGCCGAACTGCATCGTGACATGTTCCAGTTTCAGAACGTTTTTCATCAGCGCACCTCCTCGGACGAAGCGTTCGCCTTTTTGGCAAGTCGGCGCGCCTTTTTGTCCCGCAATCGCTGCGGTAATGTCTTAAAGAATCGTATCAGCGCGTCGAGCGAATACTCGCGCGTGCCCATGATACCCTGGCGATAGAACAGAACGATCGCCATGATGATGATCGAGAAGACGACCATACGGAAACCGGAGCGAAGCAGCGGCAGTTTGAACGAGCCGAGGAACGTCTCCTGATCGAGGAAGCGCAGCCACCATTCGCTCGAAGCAATATAAAGGAAGGAAGCAAGCACGCTGCCGGTCATGGAGCCGATGCCGCCGATGACGACGATCAAAAGGATCTCGTACGTCATGGACGACTTGAACGCGTTTGCCTGCACGGTGGACTGATACATCGCAAGCAGCGCCCCGCCGACGCCCGCGAAGAACGAGCTGATGACAAACGCCATCTGCTTATGGCGGAACAGGTTGACGCCCATGGCCTCCGCCGCGATCTCATTGTCGCGGATGGCTTTGAACGCGCGGCCGTAGGACGAATTGATCAAGATCACGATCAGCGCGATCGACACCGTCGCCACGGCGAACGGGAACAGGATCGTGTTGAACGTCGGGAATTTTTTCAGAAGGTTGGAGCCGTTCGTGACGGGGCCGAGACCGTCGTACTGCATGAACGCGCGGATGATCTCCGCAAAGCCGAGCGTCGCAATGGCAAGATAGTCGCTCTTCAGGCGCAGCACGGGCAGACCGATCAAAAACGCGAACACCGCCGCGATCACGCCGCCGAGGACGATGGCAACGATCACGGGGAGCGTGAAGTTGACGATACCGCCGTCAAAGTACTGATAGACGTCCGCGCGCGCTTCCATCGGAATGGTGAAGATCGCGTAAGTGTACGCACCAAGGAGCATGAAGCCCGCCTGGCCGAGCGAGAACAGGCCGGTGAAACCGTTGACGAGATTCATCGACACGGCAATCAGCGCGTAGATCGAGCCTTTTTCCAGAACGGTGATCAGCATGGAGGAAGGCGGCAGGACGCGTTCGAGCACAAACAGCAGAACGAACATCGCCGCGATCATGGAAAGATTGATGATTGTCTTTTTTTTCTTGCTCATGTTTCTTACACCTTCTCCGACTGCTTCTCGCCGAACAGACCGTTGGGCTTAACGACCAAAATCACGATCAAAAGCGCGAACGTGAACGCGTCACTGAACGTCGTCAGGCCGACAGCCTTGACAAGGTTCTCGCAGATGCCGATGATGAACGCGCCGATGACCGCGCCGGGGATCGAACCGATGCCGCCGAACACCGCCGCAACGAACGCCTTCAAGCCCGGCATCGCGCCGATCGTCGGCGTGACGGTCGTATAGCGGGAAAAATAAAGGATCGAACCGATCGCCGCCAGGAACGAACCGATGATGAACGTCGTGGAAATGACGGCGTTGATATTGATCCCCATCAACTGGCTCGTTTCAAAGTCGCGCGAGACGGCGCGCATCGCGATGCCGATCTTGGTATAGCGGATAAGCGCGACAAGCGCCACGACGAGGACCAGCGTCAAAATGGGCGTGATGACCGTTACGCGGGACGTGGAGATCGAGCCGAGCATGATCGTGTCGCCGATCCACGGGATCGTCGGATAGATTTTGGCCAGGCCGCCGGTGACATACCAGGCGACGTTCTGCAAAAGATAGGAGACGCCGATGGCGGAGATCATGATCGACATGCGCGGCGCGCTTCGAAGCGGCTTATAGGCCACGCGCTCGATCAGAACGCCGAGCCCGACGGTCAGAAGAATGACCACGGGAACCGAAACGGCGAGCGGCATCGTCGCCGAGGCATAGACCATGACCAAACCGGCAACCATAAACACATCGCCATGGGCGAAGTTAATCAATCGCAGAATACCGTATACCATGGTATAACCGATTGCAATCAGTGCGTATTGACCGCCGACGGAAATGCCCGTCAAAAGATACGGCAGGTTATTGGTAATAAAGTCCATGAAGAGAAGCCTCCGTTTGGGGATCGTCGCGCAAAGAATTCTTCACGCATCCGGCAAAAAATTGCGCGGCAAGGGCATTGCACACCCCAGCCGCGCAATTATGTCGTTCACTTATGACAGCGATTGATCGGGAATCAGTCGATATCCGCGACAGACTGGGTCTTCAGGAAGACGAACGCACCGTCGCCGGTCGCGTCGACCGTCTTAATGTAAGCCATATCTTTGTTCGCATCGCCGGTCTCGTTAAAGGTGATGGAGCCCGTCACGCCGTCGTAGGAAACACCGGCCAGCGCATCTTTGATCGCTTCGGGATCGGCGCTGTCGGCCGCCTTGATCGCCTCAACGGCAGTCATGTAAGCGTCATAGCCCAGAGCGGAAACCGCCGCAACGATGTCATTGTCACCGTTGTTGGTCAGATTCTTGGCATCGGCGTTCAGGAATTCTTTGAAGCCCTTGACGAAATCGGCCGCAACCGTGGAGGTCGTATCGTTCTCATCGAAGAAGGTGGACAGATAAACCTCGGCATCCGTACCGACAGCCGCGTTGATGATCGCGGAGTTTTCCCAAGTATCGCCCGCCAGAAGCGGCATGTCAAGACCCTCGGCGACCGCCTGCGTGATCACATAGGAAGCAACCGTCGTAGACGTCGGGCAGAAGAACACGTCGGCATTCTCCTTCTTAGCTGCAGTCAGATACGCGGTGAAGTCGCTGGAACCCTCGGGGAAGTCAGCGGTGACCACTTCGCCGCCCATCTTCTCAAACGCTTCGGCAAAGTAGTTGCCGAGGCCGGCGGAGTAGTCGTCGCCAAGCTGCGTCAGAACGTAAGCTTTCTTTGCGCCGAACTCATCCATGGCAAAGTTCGCCATGACGGTGCCCTGGAAGGGATCCAGGAAGCAAACACGATAGTAATAGTCGTTGCCGGCGGTGACCTGCGGGTTGGTGCAGGAGCAGCCGATGGCCGGAATGCCCGCGTCGGAGAAGATCTCGCCCGCCGCGATGGACACGCCGGAACCGTAAGATCCGAGAACCACGGAGACCTTCGCGGAAACCAGGCTCTGTGCCGCGGAGACGGCCTTGCTGGTATCAGACTGGTTATCAACTTCAACCAGCTCGATATCGTAGGTCTGACCGCCGATCTCAACCGAAGGAACGACCTGGTTGGCATAGCGGATGCCAAGCACTTCCTGCTTGCCGCCCGCGCCGTTGTCGCCCGAAGCCGGTTCAAAAACGCCGATCTTGATGACGTTGTTCTTCTTGCCGCAGCCGGTAAGCGCAAGCGACAGAACCATCGCAAGCGTCAGCATCAAAACAAGAAACTTCTTCATGCTTACTACCTCTTCCATAACAGATTGTTGTAAACCAACGTGGTAACTTTATCACGATACGGTTCGTTTTGCAAGTTTTTTGGCAATTGTTTGCAGTTTCTGCCGCTATTTTTTGTGTTTTACACAGAAAGCCCCTTCATTTTGCAACTTGTATGCAAAATTATGCTTTCCGATGCAGCCCCTCGAATGCGTTCCGGCGCGCTTTTTAAAATCAGCCGCCAAGATACGCGCGGCGCACCGCGTCGTTTTCCAAAAGCTCCGCGCCGGTACCGGTCGTGACGATCGCGCCGGTCTCCAGAACGTAGCCGCGGTCGGCGACGGAAAGCGCCATCTGCGCGTTCTGTTCGACCAGAAGAATCGTCGTGCCGTTTTGATGCAGCCGACGGATAATATCGAAGATCTGCTCGACCAGGATGGGCGCAAGGCCCATGGAGGGTTCGTCGAGCATCAGAAGCTGCGGCTTGCTCATCAGCGCACGTCCCATGGCGAGCATCTGCTGTTCGCCGCCGGAAAGCGTGCCCGCGACCTGGCGATGACGCTCTTTCAAGCGCGGGAACTGTTCGTAGACTCCGGCAATGGAATCGGCAATCTCCGACGCGTTACGCGTAAAGGCGCCCATTTCGAGGTTCTCCTCGACGCTCATCTGCAAGAAGACACGGCGGCCTTCGGGAACCTGCGCAAGACCCAAAGAGACGATCTTATGAGCGGGCATGTGCGAGATGGGCTTATCCATAAAGGTGATCTGGCCCGTCTTGGAGCGCAGAAGACCGCTGATGGTCTGAAGCGTCGTGGATTTGCCCGCGCCGTTGGCGCCGATCAGCGTCACGACTTCGCCCTTGTTGACCTCGAAGGAGACGTTTTTAATGGCATGAATGTTGCCGTAATAGACATTCATGTTTTCAACTTTCAGCATCGATTCCATCGCTTCAAGCCTCCTTCTTCTTGCCCAGATACGCTTCGATGACGACGGGGTTGCTCTGAATCTGCGCGGGCGTGCCCTTGGCGATGATGCGGCCGTAGTTCAAAACCACGATGCCTTCGCAGATGCCCATGACGAGCGACATGTCGTGTTCGATCAGCATGATGGCGATCTTGAACGTGTCGCGGATCTTGCGGATGTTCTCCATCAATTCCGCCGTTTCGGAAGGGTTCATGCCGGCCGCCGGTTCGTCCAGAAGCAGAAGCGACGGGTTCGTCGCCAACGCGCGGACGATCTCAAGTCGACGCTGCGCGCCGTACGGCAGCGCGCCCGCCTGGACGTCCGCCATATCCTCCATGCCGAAGATGGACAGAAGCTCCATCGCGCGATCGTGCGCCTGACGCTCCTTCTTCCAATAGGAAGGAAGACGCAGGATGCCGGAAGCGGTGGTGTAAGGCGTCTGATTGTGAAGGCCGACTTTGACGTTGTCCTCCACGCTCATGCGCTGGAACAGGCGGATGTTCTGGAACGTACGGGCAATGCCTTCGCGGTTGACCTGAACGGTGTTCATGTTCAGCGTGTCGTGGCCGTTCAAAAGGATCGTGCCGTGCGTGGGCTGATAGACTTTGGTAATGAGGTTGAAGACCGTCGTCTTGCCCGCGCCGTTGGGGCCGATCAGTCCCGCGATCTCGGTGCGGCCGATGGTCATATCAAAATCCGCAACGGCGGTCAGGCCGCCGAAATCGATTCCAAGGTGGCGCGTTTCCAAAACGGGAATTTTTCCGAGATCTCGCTCGGGAATGATCGCATGCGTCGGGACGGGAACCATTTTGCTCATCGTTTATTCCCCCTTTGCCTCTTTGGCTTCGTGACGCGTCAGTTTGCCGCGCAGAACCGCCCAGAAGCGCTTTGCGCCCTCGGTGTTCGTGGCGAGCATGACGCAGATCAGCACGATCGCGTACACGAGCATGCGGTAATCCGCGAACTCACGCAGCAGTTCGGGCAGGATCGTCAGCACTGCGGCGGCGATGATCGAGCCGCGGATGTTGCCGAGGCCGCCCAGGACGACGAAGACCAGCACGAGGATGGACGTATTGAAATTGAACTTCGTAGCGACGACCGTGGAATAGTTCATCGCGTACAGCGCGCCCGCCGCGCCCGCAAGAGACGCGGAGATGACAAAGGCCATCAGCTTATAGCGCGTGATCGGAATGCCGACGGACTCGGCGGCGATCACGTTGTCGCGGATCGCCATGACCGCGCGGCCGGTGCGGGAATTGATCAGGTTCAGCACCACGATCAAGCAGATCATCACGAGCACGAAGCCGGCGGTAAACGTGGAAAGCTTTGTGACGCCGACGGCGCCCATCGGCCCGTTCAAAATGACTTTTCCGTCAGCTGCCATGCCCATGGACTCGGCGTTGGTCACGCTCAGGTGAAGGCCTTTTGCGTCAATGCCAACATACAGGCAGTTGATGATGTTCTTGATAATCTCGCCGAAGGCCAGCGTGACGATGGCAAGATAGTCGCCGCGAAGGCGAAGAACCGGCACACCGACGATAACACCGAAAACCGCCGCGAAGAACGCACCGACGATCATGGCAATCGCAAGTCGAAGGCCGCCAGAGGGGATCGCGTTCGAAAGCGCCATCGCCGTGATGACGCCGGTGAACGCGCCGACGCTCATGAAGCTGGCATGCCCCAGCGAAAGTTCGCCCAGCACGCCGACGGTCAGGTTCAGCGAAACGGCCATGACGATGTACGCGCAGATCGGAACAAGCTGACCGGACATGGCGCTTGAAATCTTGCCGCCGGAGACCAGAGTCTGAAGGATGACATAGGCCGCGATCACGATCAGATACGTCAACCCATTGCCGCGCAGGTATTTCCAAAACTTTTTCATGATGCCTTCAACGCCCCCTTGATTAGACTTTCTCGCGGACCTGCTTGCCCAGAAGGCCGGCAGGCTTGACCAGCAGGACGATGATCAGCACGGCGAACACGATCGCATCGGAAAGCTGCGTGGAGACGTAAGCTTTGGCGAAGATCTCGATGATGCCGAGCAGAATGCCGCCGAGCATCGCGCCCGGAATGGAACCGATGCCGCCGAAGACCGCCGCGGTGAAAGCCTTGATGCCGGGAAGAGACCCCGTCGTGGGCATGAGGTTCGGATAGCTCGAGCAAAGCAGGACGCCCGCGATGGCCGCCAGAGCGGAACCGATGGCGAACGTAACGGAGATCGTTGCGTTGACGTTGATGCCCATCAGCTGCGCCGCGCCCTTATCTTCCGAAACGGCGCGCATGGCCTTGCCCATTTTGGTCTTCTGAATAAAGAGCGTCAGCGCGATCATGATAACGACGCAGGAGACGATCGTCACGAGCGCCTCGCCGCTGATATGCAGCTGGCCGCCGAAGAAACTCACGCCGCCAAAGGAAACAACGGACGGGAAGACCTTCGTGGCGGAACCCCAGATCAGAAGCGCCGCGTTCTGGAGGAAATAGCTGACGCCGATCGCCGTGATCAGCACCGCCAAAGACGCCGCGTTTCGCAGCGGCTTATACGCCAGACGCTCAATGATAATGCCAAGCAGCGTGCAGACCGCCATCGCAATGACGATCGAAACGATCGCCGGCAGTTTCAGATAAGACGTCACGCAATAGGAAACGTACGCGCCGACCATGATGATGTCGCCATGCGCAAAGTTCAGCATCTTGGCGATACCGTACACCATCGTGTAACCCAGCGCAATGATCGCGTAGACGCTTCCCAGACTGACGCCGCTGATCAGGTAGGTGAGAAATGTCATAACCCGCAACTCCTTCTTTCCCAGGTAAAACTTAAAAAGATTCAAAGCGTTTCCTAAAGTGTTTTATAAGAAACGCCGCCTACTATAATAGGATAAAAAGGGGCAAAATACAAGCACTTCCCCCTCGTTTTTCACCCGATTCGGCACTTTATTTCTTTAAAGAGCCAAATCACCGTATCCTTGCGAACAACCGAGTCGAAAATCAGAAAAAAGAAAGGGACTGCCGCAATTCGCGGCAGCCCCTTTGCATTGCCTTAATCAAAAGCTTCGGCTCTTTGTTTCAAAAACCGTGGCTTTTATCGTTTGGTAACTTATTCCTTCTCGCTGGCAGCGGGTTCTTCCGTCGCAGTACCCTCGGCAGGCGCTTCTTCGGAAGCGGCGGGTTCTTCGGCAGCCGTATCGTTCTCAGCGCCGACGTACACGCCGTCCTTGATGACGACAGCCGTGGGAGCCTTGGAAACCTCGCCGTTGGCGTTCCAGGTCATGCCGGTACCGGTCAGACCGTCGACGCTGAGCTCGGGCATCACGGCAACGAGCGCCTCGCAGATATCCTGCGCGGACATATCGGCCGTCACGCCGGCCTTTTCAATCGCCGCATAGATGGTGTAAACCGCGTCGTAAGCATCCGCCGCAAACTGGTTGGGCGTCTCGCCGTCGGTGCGGCTCTCGTACTCGGCGACAAAGTTCTTGGTCAGCTCATCCTGCGCATCGGCGGAGAAGGGAGTCAGAAGCATAACACCCTCGGCAAGCTTCGCATCGAAGCCCTCGAGCGCAAGGATGCCGTCCATGCCGTCGACACCGAAGAAGACGGGCTTGTAACCCATGGTGTTGGCCTGCGTCAGGATCATGGAAGCGGGTTCGCAGTAGATGGGCAGGAACACAAGTTCCGCACCGGCCTTCTTGGCTTCGTTGAGCTGGACGCTGAAGTCGTTCGCGGTCTCGGCGGTAAACGTCGTGGCGCTGACGATCTCAAGGCCCTCTTTCTCAGCCTCTGCGACAAAGGTGTTGTAGATGCCGGTGGAGTACGCATCGTCGTTGCGGTAGATCACAGCGATCTTGGTCGCAAGTTTGTTCTCGGCGATGTACTGCGCGGAAGCGGTGCCCTGGTTGGGGTCGGTAAAGCAGACCTGGAAGACGTTGTCCTTGCCGTCAACGACGTCGGTCGAAGAGGCGGAGGGGGTCAGCTGGAAGATACGGTCGGCATAGCTTTCGGCGGAAACCGCGATGCAGGGGGTCGTGGTGACGGAACCGATCAGAGCCTGCATGCCCCAGTCCTTCAGGTTGTTATAAGCATTGACGGATTTTTCGGCATCATGCTCGTCATCCTGGAAGTTCAGTTCAAACTGAATGTCGCCGCCCTTGGCATTGATCTCGTCGACCGCGATCTCGGCGCCGACTTTGACTGCGGTGCCGTAAACGGCCGCGCCGCCGGTCAGCGGCCCGATGCCGCCGAGTTTGAAAACGGTCGCAGACGCATTCGCGTCAGTCTGGGTCTCGGAAGCCTGCGCGTCAGCATCTTTGCCATCGCTGCCGCAAGCCGCCATGAGCGACATGCACATCACCAGAGCAAGGATCAGTGCAAGCACACGGAACTTTTTCATTGTTCTTATCCTCCCATCAATTCTCTTCGGAAGATCTTCACCCTTCCGAATGGATGCAAGTATACAACCATCCGCCCTGCTTGTCAATTTCCTTTTTACGTTTTTGTTCATGTTTTTTCATCCGGTTGTATGGGAAATTGTAACGATTTTTCAAACAAAACGTTGTTTCACATAGAATTTGAAATTTTTTCATCTTTCTTGCGTGCTCATTATGCACGAACTATACACCTTATATGCACCCGGTGTCAATATACTCCGCATCGCCGCCCGCAGCTTTCGGCTTTTGCGTGCGGTTTCGCATAACGGCCCGTTATGTACGCCTGTACGGCCGCATCATTTTCGCGGCACGCCGCGAAAAA
>CAKTSO010000057.1 GCA_934613185.1 uncultured Clostridia bacterium
CAGCTCCAGCTATATGGAGGACCTGACGCGCGCGTTCGACGTGTGCAAAAAGGCGCTCAAGCCGAACGGCAAGTTCGTCTCGCTCGACGTTCCCAAGGAAAGCGCGTTCGGGTTCATGTATCTGCTTGCAAAGACCGTCGGCACGTTCGATCATCCGTATCTGAACGGCGTCATGCCGCGCCTGCCGTATCCGCTTGAGCTTTGCTGCGCGGGCGTGTGGCATTCGACCGAGGAGAAGATCGACGCGCTGAAATCGCTCGGCTTCCACGATTTTGACTTCTATCAGACGCTTTTGAAGAACCCGATGTACACCAACGAGGGCGTCGAAGAGGTCGTCCCCGGCTATCAGGCGGGCGGCTACGTTGCGATCATCGCGCATAAATAATAAGGAGCACGGCGTGAAGTTATCCGAAATCATTTGGGCGCGTGCGGAGAAGATCTGGCCGCGGTATCTGGAACATCCGTTTGTCGTGCAGATGGCAGACGGCACGCTGCCGACGGATCGGTTCCGATACTATATGCTCCAGGACTATCTTTATTTGAAGGATTACGTCAAGATCTTCGCGGCGATCCTCCAGAAATCCGACGACTTCGAGCAGATCCGCTTTCTGTGCGGGGAGATGTCGAACACGATCGGCGAGACGTTCCGCACGCATCTGCCGTATATGCGGCGTCTCGGCATCACGAACGAAGAGATCGAGCGTACAAATCCGCACATTGACAACAGCGCCTACAGCCATTACATGCTCTGCGAGGCGCAATCGGGCGACGTGCTGACCGGGCTTGTGACGCTTTTGAACTGTTCGTGGAGCTATGCGTACATCGCCGAAGAAATGACGCGGCGCTTTCCGAACGCGCTTTCGGACGAGCGCTACGGCGCATGGTTTGCGGGCTACGTTTCGGAGGACTACCGCAAGACCAACCGGGCGCTGATCGATCGCATCGACGCGCTCGCCGCCTCGATCGATGAGGAAAAGACGCGGAAGCTGTGCGAGATCTTCGAAAAATGCTGTCTTTTCGACCTGCGCTTTTGGGATATGGTCTACGCCATGGGCGATCTGTGATCTGAAAAAAGAAAAAGCGCTTGAATCAAGCGATTCAAGCGCTTTTTTGTTGTGTCAAATCCCGTCAGCAGCCTAAAATCTTTTGTGCGTGCGCGACGGATTCCGCCGTCGGCGGGTCGACGTCGTTTAACGTGTAGGGGATGCCGAGCGTCTCCCATTTGTAGATCCCGAGCGTGTGATAGGGCAGGATCTCCACTTTTTTGACATTGGAGAGCGTGTCCAAAAACGCGCGGATGCCGCAAAGATTTTCGTCGTCGTCTGTCACGCCGGGAACGAGAACGTGGCGGATCCACACGGGCTTGCCGATCTCGTTCAAATAACGGGCGAAATCGAGAATGGGCGCGTTGGAAAAGCCGGTCAGCGCGCGGTGCTTTTCGGGATCGATGTGCTTCAGATCGAGCATGACGAGGTCCGTGTTTTCCATCAGCGGTTTCAATTTGGAAAAAAACGGTTCTTCCCGCGTAAACGGCTGCCCCGCGGTGTCGAGGACCGTGCCGACGCCGTTTTGCTTTGCCAGCGCGAAAAGCTCATTCATGAAATCAAGCTGCAAAAGCGGTTCGCCGCCGCTGACGGTGATCCCGCCATCATTGCCCCAATAGTTTCGATAACGCAGCGCCTGAGAAATCAGCGCGGACGCCGTCGTCTGTGTGTAATTGCACTTGGACGAAGCTTCGCCGCCCGCGGCGGGGAGCTTCCAGGTGTCGGGGTTATGGCAGTAGCGGCAGCGCATATGGCAGCCCTGTAAGAAGATCACGAAGCGGACGCCGGGGCCGTCGACGGAACCGAAAGAATCGATGGAGTGAAGATAGCCTGTCGTTTCCATAAAGGATTCCCCTCTTTTTCGAAAACACAACGGCAGCCGGGAGGATTCCCGGCTGACCGTTTTTGTTCGAGTGAGTTGTTGAACGTCTCTTACAGCGCCTCGTGGCAGGTTCTCGAGATGACGTCGAGCTGCTGCTCGCGGGTCAGGTCGATGAACTTGACGGCGTAGCCGGACACGCGGATGGTGAAGTTCGCATATTCGGGCTTTTCCGGGTGCTCCATGGCGTCGCGGAGCTTCTCGAGGCCGAAGACGTTGACGTTCAGATGATGCGCGCCCTGATCGAAATAGCCGTCAAGGACATGGATCAGGTTGTTCACGCGCTCTTCCTCGCTGTGGCCCAGTGCGCCGGGGTTGATCGTCTCGGTGTTGGAGATGCCGTCGAGCGCATATTCATACGGCAGCTTCGCGACGGAGTTGAGCGAGGCAAGAAGGCCGCTCTGCTCCGCGCCGTAGGACGGGGTCGCGCCGGGGGCGAACGGCGTGAACGCCGCGCGGCCGTCGGGCAGCGCGCCCGTGGCCTTGCCGTAGACCACGTTGGAGGTGATGGTCAAAATCGACGTCGTCGCCTCGGAGTTGCGGTAGGTGTGATGCTTCTTGATCTTCTCCATAAAGGTCTTCAGAAGCTTTACTGCGATCTCGTCGGCGCGGTCGTCGTCGTTGCCGTAGCGCGGGAAGTCGCCGTCGATGACGAAGTCGGAAGCCATGCCGTTCTCGTCGCGGACGACCTTGACCTTCGCGTACTTGATCGCGGAGATGGAGTCGACGACGTGAGAGAAGCCCGCGATGCCGGTGGCGAACGTGCGGCGCACGTCGCTGTCGATGAGCGCCATCTCGGCGGCTTCGTAATAGTACTTGTCGTGCATGTACTGGATCAGGTTCAGGATGTTGACGTACAGCCCGGCCAGCCAGTCCATCATCAGGTCGAACTTGTGCATGACCTCGCCGTAGTCAAGATACTCGGACGTGATCGGCGTATATTCGGGGCCGACCTGCATGGGCTTGCCGTTTTTGTCCGCGTACTTTTCGTCGCGGCCGCCGTTGATGGCGTAAAGCAGGCACTTTGCAAGGTTCGCGCGCGCGCCGAAGAACTGCATCTCCTTGCCGGTCTGCGTCGCGGAAACGCAGCAGCAGATGCTGTAGTCGTCGCCCCAGACCGGGCGCATGACGTCGTCGTTCTCATACTGGATCGAGGACGTGTCGACGGAGATCTTTGCCGCGTATTTTTTGAACGTCTCGGGCAGGCGGGAAGAATACAGAACCGTCAGGTTCGGCTCCGGGGACGGGCCCATGTTTTCCAGCGTGTGCAGGAAACGGAAGTCCGTCTTGGTGACCATGTGGCGGCCGTCCTGTCCGAGGCCCGCGACTTCCAGCGTCGCCCACACGGGGTCGCCGGAGAACAGCTGGTTGTAGGACGGGATGCGCGCGAATTTCACCATGCGGAACTTCATGGTGATGTGGTCGATCAATTCCTGCGCCTCGGATTCGGTCAGCGTGCCCTCGGCAAGGTCGCGGGAAAGATAGATGTCAAGGAACGTGGAGATGCGGCCGACGCTCATCGCCGCGCCGTTTTGCGTCTTGATCGCGGCAAGATAGCCGAAATAGAGCCACTGGACGGCCTCTTTGGCGTTCGTCGCGGGAAGAGAGATGTCGAAGCCGTAGATCTTCGCCATTTCCTTCATGCCCTTCAGGGCGCGGATCTGCTCGGCGATCTCTTCGCGCTGGCGGATGATCTCGTCGTACATCGCGCCGTTGCCGCAGAGAGAAAGATCCTTCTGTTTTTCCTCGATCAGGAAGTCGACGCCGTAGAGCGCCACGCGGCGGTAGTCGCCGACGATGCGGCCGCGGCCGTAGGTGTCGGGAAGGCCGGTGACGATATGGCAGTGGCGGGCGGTCTTCATTTCGGGCGTGTAAGCGTCGAAGACGGCCTGGTTGTGGGTCTTATGATATTCGGTGAAGATCTTGTGGAACTTCGGGTTGACTTCAAAGCCGTACGTCCGCGCGGCCTCCTCGGCCATTTTGATGCCGCCGTAGGGCATGAAGGCGCGCTTCAGGGGCTTGTCCGTCTGAAGACCGACGACGGTCTCCAGATCTTTCATGGATTCGTCGATGTAGCCCGGGCCGTAAGCGGTCAATCCGGAGACGACTTCCGTCTCACATTCAAGGACGCCGCCGTTTTGGCGCTCCTGCTTCTGCAGCTGCTGCAGACGGCCCCAAAGCTTGTCGGTCGCTTCCGTCGATCCGGCAAGGAATGCGTCGTCGCCGTCGTAGGGCGTATAGTTATCCTGGATGAACTCGCGGACGTTGACCTCGTCGGTCCACTTCGCGCCGCGGAAGCCTCGCCAGGCGTGTTTGAAGGTCTCGGTGATGTTTTGTTCGGACATGGCAATTCCTCCCTTGGGTTTGCTGCCGTTTTTCGATCTTTGCGCCATCGTTTGATCCAAAACGGGCAAAAAAATAACCTACCCTCCGTGCATCATTGCATGGACGATCGGCTGTCATGCCATATGCACACGGGATTCCCCTTTCCCCTGTCCCTATGACCTGTCGCAAATATATCAGAAGAAAGCGGTTTTGTCAAGGGCGGCGCACCGCCCTTCATACGCAAAGTATGCGAAAATTCATGCGTAATTATACGATAAAACCGTGCGTTTTCAAGCGTTTTGCCGATGAAAAAACGACGGATAAAGACTGCGTTAAAGTTGCTTTTTCCGGCGAAAAGCGACGAAAGGAAAGCTGCATGATGTTTTTGGGATTTCTATCCCAAATATAACACCGAAAGAATGCGGCGGTTTCCGAACGCCGAAAAAGAAAAAAGCAGACGACGAATCGTCTGCTTTTTTTGCTTGAGCGGAGCGGGTGGGATTCGAACCCACGTGCGCTTTCACGCAAAACGCTTTCGAGGCGTCCCCGTTATGACCACTTCGATACCGCTCCATGACGTTCCAATCATAGGAACGCTGTTTATTATATCATGCCGCGCGCCGCAATTCAAGAGTGCATCGCGTCGTTTCCGCAAAGCTGAAGAAAGAAATTTTCGAAAAAGATGCGCTGCGCGTCAGGGGCCAGCCCTTCGCCGCAGGGCGAAAAGGCGATCGTTTCGGAACAAAGCGTCGACAGCGCGCGTGCGGCGGGCGCGTGATACAAAACGACGGGCGCGGCGTTCGTGCGGTCGAACGACAGCGCGACTGCCTTTTGCACCGCGCGATAGCCGAAGCCGTTTTCATCGGAAAGGACGGGCTCGCCGTCGAACCCCGAAAGCGCGAGGTTGATGCGGTCGTCGTGAATGCGGCGGCGCACGCGGCGCTCCAGGTCATAGACGTCCGTCTCGGGCAGAAGCACGCAGCAAAGCGCGGCTTCGGCTTCACAGACGTCACCGTTTGTGCGGCAGGCGACGGATTCGATTCGCGCGGTCGTGCACGCGGCGGCGCGTCCGCCGTATTTTCGGATCTTTCGGCGGATGAAAAACGGGAAAAGGGACGTGTTGACGGCGGCGATGCGGCTGAAAAACCCGTTTTCGTACAATGCGCTGCGTGCGAATCTTCGGGCGCTCGGCCCCGGAAGTTCCCCGAAGGGCTTTTGCTCGACGCGAAGCGCGGCTCGGGCGATCAGGGAAGCCGCGCCGGGAGCGTCGGCGTTTTCCGCGCTGCAGCAGGCGCGAAGCGTGAAATGCGCGCCGGCGCGGACGCCGACGCCCACGGCGGCGATGCGGTTGTTTTTGTTGTGCCCGAACGGCGCGATGCGGCCGCCTTCGCAAAGCGCGCAGACGAACGATTCGCCGTTTTGCTTTAACGCTTCGGCCACGACGGCAAGCTCCGATTCATCCGCGGCAAGCAGCACGCAGACGTTTGCGCGAAACAGCGCGCCGTGCGACAGAAGATTTTCCAGCGCGTCCAAAATCCCGACCGCGCGGCCCGCGCCGTCCTGCGCGCCGCCGTCGCTGAAAAGCGGCATGTCCGACTGCCGCCGAAGGAGAACGTCCTGCGCGCCGGTCAGCGCGGTGCAAAGAATGCTCGGCGCGTCGGGCGCGGCATTTTTCAGACGGATCAGATACGAATGCGAAATGTTCTGCACGCGCGATCTTGCCGCGATGCGCGGATAGGACACGGCGAGAAACGATTCCATCGCGTCGGGCGAATAGCGCGCGGCGCAGGACAAAAGCGTCTGTTTTTCTTCGCTCGCAAACGCGGGCGCGGCGTCATCCCGCGCGCCGTCGGTCAGCGCGGGAACGTCCTCGGCGCGCTGCATGGGCATGAGCCGCACATGCGGGCTTTCGCACGCCACGGCGCGCAAAACGAGAACGAGACAAAACAAAAGAGGGATCACGAGAAGGAAAAGATAGGGCATAACGATACCTCCGTGACGATCGGATAAGTTGAAAAATCACAAACGCCCCATTCGCATGGACGGGGCGCGCGAAAATCGTGCTATAAAAGGCGCGCCTTCAGATGCGAAGCGCGAAGACTGCAGACAGGATGCCGACCACGCACGCGGCGCAGCCGATCAAAAGCCGGGCGGGGAGTTCCAGCGGCAAAAACAGCGCGCAGACCGCGCCGCTTGCGAACAAAAGCACCGCGATCAAAACGAGCGCCAGACGCAGCGAGAAATTGTTGCGGCGGCGAAGATTCCTGCGGCACATGCGCCGCGCCGCGGTCAGCGCCTTTGCGGCGTTCTGCCGTTCGAATGCGTAGGAATCCTCCAAAATCGCCAGATAATCCTCCGGCGCAAGCTCGCGCACATGACTCATGGCGCGCGCGGCGGCCTCGAGCTGACGGGTGTAGACGAGTTCGACGGGCGCGAAGTTCAGCGTCATGCGCTGATCTTCCAAATAGGCGCACAGATGCTGAAGTGTCGCTGTCGTCACGCCCCACCATGCGCGGTAGTCCGACGGGCGATCCTTTGCGGCGCGGCGGAAGACGTAGAGCGCCTGTTCAAACTGCCGCCGCTGCAGAAGATGATCCCCCTGGCGCAGCGCGGCGGCCCCGGCGGCGACCAGTTCGTCCGGCCGTTCGCCGACGAAGGAGTTCTGTTTGCTCAGCGCGTCGGCGACGCCCGGCGTTGCGGCGGCGGGGTCGAGATTCGCCTTCGTCTGGACGCGTTTTTTCAGCAGCAGACGGCAGCCGCACGAAGGACATACGGCGGTGCCGCAGTCCGCGTCGGTTGCGAAATCTTCCCTGCACCGGGGGCAGGTGATGGTGATCATGCCCATGAAAAAACACTCCCGTGACGTTTGCTCTTGCAAAAAAGACGGACGCGCCGCCTTTTTATCTCTTATAAAATACCATATTTCGCCGCGGAAATACAGTGCGTTTTCCATAAATTCATCTCTCGAAAGGCCGCAAAGCGAAAATCGGCGCGTAAAATCGCCGCGGCGCCTGCATTTTTTTACGCAGGAGGCGGATTGTATGATATACTAAACGGTATGAACTGCGCAAAAAGCGCGGGGAAAAGAGGGAGATGCAATGCAGGAGATGTTCTTAACGGCACGGCAAACGAGAGATTTGCTGGAACAATACGGAAGTCCGCTTTATGTTTACAGCGAACAGATCCTGCGACAGCGCTGCCGCGACATGGTCGGCATGCTCCCGAAGGACAACGCGTTCGTCTCCTATTCGGTCAAGGCGAACACGAACCTGACGCTGCTTCGAATCGCGCGCGAAGAGGGGCTTCACGCCGACGCGATGAGCCTGGGCGAGGTCGAGCTGTGCCGCATCGCGGGCTTTGCGCCCGATGAGATCTTCTATGTGTGCAACAACGTCTCCGCCGCCGAGATGAAGGCGGTCGCGGGGCAGGGGATCGTCGTCAGCGTCGACGCCGTTTCCCAGATGGAGACCTTCGCGAAGGCCTGCCCCGGCGGGCGCGCGGCGGTGCGCGTCAACACCGAGTTCGGCGACGGGCACAGCGATAAGGTCATCACCGCCGGGAAGAAGACCAAATTCGGCGTGCAGCTTTGCTTTATGGACGACGTGCGCCGCGCGGCGGAAAAAGGCGGCGTGAAGATCGTCGGATTGAATCAGCATATCGGTTCCGCCGTGCGCGACCCTTCGCATTACGAAGCGGCGGCGAACGTGCTGATCGACGAGGCGCTGAAGTTCCCCGAGCTGGAACTGCTCGATTTCGGCGGCGGGTTTGCCGTCCCCTATAAAGAAGGGGAAGCGTCGCTCGATCTCAACGCGATGCATGCTATGTTCGAGCGTCTGCGCGCGCGTCTTGTCGCGGAGCATCCCAACGGGAAGAACATTTCCATCCGCATCGAGCCGGGCCGCTACGTCGCGGCGGAGTGCGGCGTTCTGCTGGGGACGGTCGAGGCCGTGAAGGTCAATCATGAAAAGACCTACGTCGGCACGGACATCGGATTCAACGATCTGATCCGCCCGATGCTCTACGATGCCTATCACACGATCGTTTTCCTGGAAAGCGAAGGCAAAGTGCAGCCCGTGACCGTGACGGGCAACATCTGCGAAAGCGGCGACATACTGGCGAAGGATCGGGAGCTGCCGCTTGCAAAAGAGGGGGAGACCGTCGCCGTGTTGACGGCGGGTGCGTACGGGTTCGTCATGAGCAGCGATTACAACTGCCGCATGCGCCCCGCGGAAGTTCTGGTCTCGGCAGACGGCAGCACAAAGCTGATCCGCCGCCGCGAGACGATCGACGACATCGTGCGCACGATGTGTCCCGAAGAAGAGTAAAAAAGCGCCAAGGCGCTTTTTAAGGAGTTGTTTGTTTGGAACAAAGTTCAAAGAGAAATTTCGCGGTCTTTATCGACATGGAGAACGTCGGCGGAAAGCGCGTGGCGCTTGAGACGATCATCGAGACGCTGAAGATCCGCGGCGACATCTGGATCGGCCGCGTGTACGGCTACTGCGAGCGGTATTCGGACTTAAAAGAGGTGCTTTTGAGCAACACCTTCTCCGCCGTGCCGTCGCTGCGCTACGGGTCGAGCCAGAAAAACAGTCTGGATATCCAGCTCGTCGTCGACGCGCTGGACGTGGCGTTCACCAACCCGAAGATCGACAGCTTCTGCATCGTCAGCGGCGACAGCGATTTTACCCCGCTGGTCGGCCGGCTCAAGGCGATGGGCAAGTACGTCCTCGGAATCTCGCGCAGCGAGTCGGCGTCGAACGTGTTCATCAACGCCTGCAACGAGTTCCTGTTTCTGGAATCCGTGCGGCAGAAGCCCGCGCGCGCCAAGACGACGGACGATACGGACGACGACGAAGCGGCGCTCATGCGGCAGATCGAGACGATCCTTTCCGAACAGACGGACGCGGGCGGCTCGATGCTGGCCTCCGTTTTGAAGGATATCTTAAAGCGCATCCGCCCGGATTTCAGCGAGCGGACGTACGGATACAACCTCTTCGGGCGCATGCTCATCGCGCTTGAGGAAAAATACGGCACGATCCACTGCGAGACGGAGCATCACAATCTGAAGGTCAGCCTCGCGGCAAATCAGAAGAAAAAAGACGCGGGCGCCATCCGCCGCGGCAGCTGGATCGAACAGGTGCAGGACGTGTTGGAGCGGCTCAAATCCGACGGATTCGAGCGCGTCAACCCGAGCATCATCAAGCAGAGCATCTGCGACGCCTACCCCGATTTCAGCGAGCGCGACGCGGGCTTCCGCAAGTTCAGCGACATGATGAAGGCGCTGGAAAAAGCGGGACGCATCCGCATTTCGAGCGACGAATCGGGCAACATGCTCATCACGATCCTGTAAGTCAATCGATACGATATTCATATAGAAAGGTCATCACGATGGAAAACAAAGAGATTACGGCATCCAACTTTATTGAAGAAGAAGTGATAAAGGACATCGAGTCCGACCGATTCGGCCGCCCCATCCAGACCCGTTTCCCGCCCGAACCCAACGGCTATCTGCACATCGGCCACGCCAAGGCGATCTGCATCGACTTTATGACGGCCAAAAAGTTCGGCGGTCGCTGCAACCTTCGCTTCGACGACACGAACCCGACGAAGGAAGACACCGAATACGTCGATTCCATCATGAACGACATTCGCTGGCTCGGTTTTTCGTGGGACGAGCTGCATTACGCTTCGAGCTATTTCGAGACGTTCTACGAATGCGCGCTGAAGCTGATCCGCGAGGGCAAGGCCTACGTCTGCGATCTCGACGCCGAACAGATGCGCGAATACCGCGGCACGCTGACGCAGCCGGGCAAGAACAGCCCCTATCGCGACCGCAGCGTCGAGGAAAACCTCGCGCTGTTTGAAAAAATGCGCGCGGGCGAGTTCCCCGACGGCGCGTGCGTCCTGCGCGCCAAGATCGACATGGCGTCGCCCAACATGAACATGCGCGACCCGGCGCTGTACCGCATTAACCATATGCGCCATCATCAGACGGGCGACAAGTGGTGCATCTATCCGATGTACGACTTCGCGCATCCGCTCGAGGACGCCATCGAAAACGTCACCCATTCGCTCTGCTCGCTGGAGTTTGAAGACCACCGTCCGCTGTACGACTGGGTGCTGGAAAACTGCGGCTTTGCAAAGCCCCCGCGTCAGATCGAGTTCGCGCGCCTCAACATCACGCGCGTGCCGATGAGCAAGCGCTATCTTCGCTCGCTCGTCGAGGCGAACCTCGTCGAGGGCTGGGACGATCCGCGCATGCCCACGCTCGCCGGTCTTCGCCGCCGCGGCTATACGCCCGAGTCGATCATTGATTTCTGCCAGAGAGCCGGTGTCGCCAAGGCCAATTCCGAAGTTGATTCCGCGCTTTTGGAACATTGCCTTCGCGAGGACGCCAAGATGCGCGCGCCGCGGCTTATGGCGGTGCTCGATCCGCTGAAGATCGAACTTGTCAACTATCCGCCGGAAGGCGAGACGCTCGAGATCCAGAAC
>CAKTSO010000058.1 GCA_934613185.1 uncultured Clostridia bacterium
GGCGTCGGCATGACGCGCGAAGAGCTCGAAGCGAACCTGGGCACGATCGCGCGCAGCGGCTCCAAACAGTTTAAAGAAGATCTGGAAAAGCAGGAGGGCGAACCTTCCACGGCGATCGACATCATCGGCCAGTTCGGCGTCGGTTTTTATTCGGCGTTCATGGTCGCAGATCAGGTAACGGTCATTTCCCGCGCCTACGGGCAGGACGTCGCCTTCAAATGGGATTCGCGCGGCGCGGACGGTTATACGATCACGCCCTGCCAGCGCGACAACGTCGGCACGGACGTCATCATGCACATCAAAGTCGACACGGACGAGGACAGCTATTCGCAGTATGTCGAGCAGAACCACATTGCCGCGATCGTCAAGAAATACTCCGATTATATCCGCTATCCCATCCAGATGCTGATGAACCGCTCCCGCATGAAGGAGCGCCCCGCGGACGCCGGCGACGATTACACGCCCGAATGGGAAGAGTACACGCAGTGGGAGACGCTGAACTCGATGGTCCCGCTTTGGCAGCGCAACAAGAGCGATGTCAAGCAGGAAGAATACGACGAGTTCTACACCGATAAATTCAACGACTACGAAAAGCCGCTGTCGACGATCAGCATCAACGCCGAGGGCGCGGTCTCGTTCCGCGCGCTGCTGTTCATTCCCGGCCGCGCCCCGTACGATTATTACACGCGCGAATACGAAAAGGGACTTCAGCTGTATTCTTCCGGCGTCATGATCATGGATAAGTGTGCCGAGCTTCTGCCCGATTACTTCAGCTTCGTCAAAGGCGTCGTCGATACGCCGGATGTGTCGCTCAATATTTCGCGCGAGATGCTCCAGCATACGCGCCAGCTCAAAGTGATCGCGTCGAACATCGAAAAACGCGTCAAGAGCGAGCTTCTTCGCATGCAAAAGGACGAACCCGATAAATACGAGCAGTTCTGGAAAGCGTTTGAAACGCAGATCAAATACGGCGTCGTCGGCGAATACGGCGCAAACAAAGACAAACTGCGCGACCTTCTGACGTTCTCCTCTTCAAACGGCGAAAAGCCCACGACGCTCGAAGATTACCGCGCGCGCATGAAGGAAGACCAGAAGTTTATCTACTATGCTGCGGGAGAATCGGCCGAACGCATCGCCAAGCTTCCGCAGGCGGAGCGCATTTTGGCGCACGGCTACGAAGTACTGTATCTGACGGACGAGGTCGACGAATTCGTCGTTCAGATGCTCGAAAAACAGGATGAGATCCCGTTTAAGAACGTCAACGACGAGGATGCCCTCGAGCAGACGGAAGAAGAGAAGAATGCGGCGAAGGAACTGACCGAGGAAAACCGCGCGCTGCTTGATTTCGTCAAGGAAACGCTCGGCGACCGCATCAAGGAAGCCAGAATTTCCAATATTCTGCGTTCGCATGCGGTCTGCATGACGACGGACGGCATGTTCTCTATTGAAATGGAGAAATATATGCAGCGCCGCGGCAACAGCGTGCCCGGCATGCAGACGCAGCGCGTATTGGAGCTGAACCCCGAAAGCGCGGCGTTCGCCTCCCTGAAGGCGGCGTTTGATGGCGGAGACAAAGAACGCGCAGGCAAATACGCGCAGCTTCTTTACTGCCAGGCGCTGCTGATCGCCGAACTTCCCCTGGAAGATCCGGCGGCGTATTCGGATCTTGTCTGCTCGCTGATGAACTGAATTTAAGATCACCCCGGCGCGGTGCGGCCAATGCTCTTTGACAATAAGAGCGGCTGCGCCGCGCTTTTGTTTGCGCGGGTTCTATGCTATAATTTTTTTATTCTGGATCCATGCGGAGGAAACGAATTTGCATATTGCCATCGTGGGCGCGGGGGCGTCCGGCATGATCGCGGCGATCGCTGCGGCAAGGGAAAATCCCGCCGCGCAGATCACGATCTTTGAAAAGCAGCCGCGCGCGGGGAAAAAACTTCTCGCGACGGGGAACGGGCGCTGCAATCTGACGAACAAAACCATTGATGGACGCTTTTACCACGGAAGCGGGAAGCCGCTTGCCGAAAAGCTCTTAAATGCCTTCGGCTCGGAAGAGACGCTGCGCTTTTTTCGATCCGTCGGGCTTTTGGAGGCCGTTCAATCGGACGGACGCGTCTATCCGTTCAGCGATCGTGCAAACAGCGTCCTCGACGTGCTTCGTATGGCGCTCGAAACGCACGGCGTCACGCTTATGTGCGGCAGTGCCGTGCAAAATGCGCGCTTTAAAAAAGGCCGATTCGTATTGGATGTCGCGTGCGAGGATAAAACGCAGGTCTTTTTTGCCGATCGGCTGATCGTCTGTGCAGGCGGACTTGCCGCGCCGAAACTCGGCGGCACACAGGACGGTTATCGCATTTTGGAAAGCTTTGGGCATCAAAAAACAAAGCTGTTCCCGTCTCTGACCCGCCTTTTGACCGATCCGGAATATCCGCGCGCGCTTAAGGGCATCCGCGCGGACGCCGAGATCCGCATCGAACGGGCGGGGAAGACGCTCGCTGTAAGCACAGGGGAAATTCAGTTTGCGGAATCGGGCGTCAGCGGCCCGGCGGCATTTGAAGTGTCGCGCTGCGCTTCGACGCAGCGAAACTGCGACACGGTCGCGCTCGATCTTTGCCGCGGGCTTTCCGAAGAAATGCTGATCGACTGCCTGATGCGGCGAAAACGGGCTTTTGCCGCCGCACCCTATGAAGAGATATTCACGGGGATATTGCACAATCGCCTTGGAAAAATGCTGGTGCGCTATGCGAGCCTTCCCGGGCAGAAGCCTTGCACAAGCCTTACAAAAGAGGACGCAAAGGCGCTGTGCAGCGCGGCGAAGCATTTTCGTCTGCCGCTTCGAGGGACGGCGGACTTTGCCGACGCACAGGTGACAGCGGGCGGGATCGCGTGTGATCTTTTTTCCGAAACGCTGGAAAGCATGCTTTGCCCGGGATTATACGCAGCGGGCGAAGTGCTCGACGTGGACGGCGACTGCGGCGGCTATAATTTGCAATGGGCATGGGCTTCCGGCTACACTGCGGGCAAAAGCGCGGCGCGCGAGAACTTAAGAAAGGACGTTTCTCAATGATACGCATCGGCGACATTTCGCTTCCCGTCGATTATGACACGCCGGATCTTCGGCGCGCGGCTGCGTCGGCACTCAAAATAAAAGAGGAGACGATTCGGAAGATCGACATCGCAAAACGTTCGATTGACGCGCGGAAAAAGGATCGGATCCACTATATCTTTACGCTGGATGTTACGGCAAAAGGCGACGAAAACGCGATCCTGCGGCGCGCGAAGAACAACAAGGCGCAGATCGCCGCGCCGAAACACTATGCGCCGCCCAAAGCGGAGCGCATGCCGAAACACCGTCCCGTCGTGGTCGGTTTCGGGCCCGCGGGGATGTTCTGCGCGCTCGTTCTGGCGCAGGCGGGCTTGCGGCCGATCGTTTTGGAGCGCGGCTGCGACGCCGAAACACGGCGCGAAAAAGTGGCGCGTCTTCGGGAAACGGGCGAACTCGACCCCGAATGCAACGTGCAGTTCGGAGAGGGCGGTGCGGGAACGTTCTCGGACGGCAAATTGACGACGGGGACGAAAAATCCGCGCATTCCGTTCGTTTTGGAGACGTTTGTGAACTTTGGCGCGGATGAGAGCATTCGCTACGATGCCAAGCCGCATATCGGCACGGACGTCCTCGTGAATGTCGTACAGAATCTGCGCCGCGAAGTGATCCGATTGGGCGGCGAGGTGCGCTTTTGCACGCGCTTTGACGGCTATACGCTGCAAAGCGGTGCGATCGCGTCGGTCGAAGCTTATGATCGTGCGAAAGACCGAACGGAAACAATTCCTGCAAGCGCCGTGATCTTTGCCGCGGGGCACAGCGCGAGAGATACATTTTCGATGCTCCTTGAAAACGGCGCATCGATGGAGCCGAAGCCGTTTTCGATGGGCGTGCGCATCGAGCATCGCCAGCAGTGGCTGAACAAAACACAGTATGGTGCGGCGGCGGAAAAACTGCCGCCGGCGGATTATAAATTGAACGTCACGACAAAAGACGGCGTCGGCGTATACACGTTCTGCATGTGTCCGGGCGGGTATGTCATGACGGCGGCATCCGAGACGGGCGGCGTCGTGACCAACGGTATGAGCAATTTTGCACGCGAAGGCGAAAATTCGAATGCTGCGCTATTGGTGTCGGTGAATCCCGAAGACTTTCCGTTCGACGGTCCGCTCGGCGGAATGCTCTGGCAGCGGCAGATCGAACAAAGAGCGTTTGCGGCGGGCGGCGGAAGCTATAAGGCTCCGGCGCAGCTGGTCGGTGATTTTTTAAAGCACAAAAAAAGCGCTGCGCTCGGAAGCGTCGCGCCGACGTACCGCCCCGACGTCGCGCTGTGCGATCTGCATGACGTTCTGCCGAAAAAGTTGACGGACGCCATGGAAGAGGCACTGCCGCTGCTTGATCGAAAACTGCCCGGTTTCGCTGCGCCCGACGCCGTGATGACGGCGCCGGAAACGCGCAGTTCGTCGCCGGTGCGCATCGTGCGCGACCCGAAAACGCGGCAAAGCGTGTCGATCGGCGGACTTTATCCCTGCGGCGAAGGTGCGGGTTATGCGGGCGGAATCATGTCCGCCGCCGTGGACGGCATCATGGTTGCGGAAACGGTGATTCAATCGCTGAACAGCGATGAAAAAGTCTCTTTGGAAAACGAATAAATGTCGTGCGGCATGTCGACGCCGCGGCAGCGCTTGACGAGCTGCAACATCTGTGTCGCCGAGCGACCCTTCGCAGGCGTACATCACGTCGGGGTCTTTTAACATATGAGAAAGATAGGGAAGATCTTCTTTCGTCATGCGCCGCAGAAGAAGCGTTTCGGTCTCAAGAAGAATTTGACACATAAAACTTCGCTGTTACGGAAACAATCATTTATGAAGAAAAGAAGATGCAAAGCATCGCTGCTTTGCATCTTCTTTTTTATTCGCAAAACCGAGCAATCGTCAGATACGCTCGACCGTGCCTTCCCAGGTATCGATGTGCTTGGGCTTGTCGGCCTTTTCTTCGTACCAGTGTTTGGTGACGGTCTTGGCGCGGGTGTAGAAGCGCACGCCGTCGATGCCCAGAACATGCTGATCGCCGAAGAAGCTGTCCTTGTTGCCGGAGAAGGGGAAGTACGCGGACGGAACGGGAATGCCGACGTTGATGCCGACCATGCCGCCGTCGGTCAAAAGCTCGAACTGACGCGCATAGTAGCCGTTCTGCGTGAAGATGACGGAACCGTTGGCGAACGGATTGGCGTTCATCACGGCGAGGCCTTCTTCGAAGGTCTTTACGCGCTTGATGGTGGTGACAGGTCCGAAGATCTCGCGGTCACCGATCGTCATGCCGGGTTTGACGTGGTCGAAGATCGTCGGGCCGACGAAGAAGCCGTTCTCAAAGCCGGGAACGACGATGTTGCGGCCGTCGAGCACCAGTTCCGCGCCCTCGTCGATACCCTTCTGGATCCAGTTGCAGACGGATTCCTTATGCTTGGCCGAAACGACGGGGCCGAGCTTCGTTGCGGGATCGTAAGCGCAGCCGACGACCATCGCTTCAGCTTTTTTCTTCAAAAGCGCGACGAATTCGTCCGCAATGCTCTCCTGCACGACGACGACGGGCAAAGCCATGCAGCGCATGCCGGCGCAGCCATAGGTAGAATTGATGATCGCATTGGTGGCGCTTTCAAGATCGGCGTCTTCCAGAACCAGGGCGTGGTTCTTTGCTTCGCACTGCGCCTGGACACGTTTGCCGTGTGCGGCGGCGGTGGAGTAGATGTGCTTACCGATATCGGTCGTGCCGACGAAAGTGACGGCCTTGACGCGGGAGTCGGTCAAGAGCAGCTCGGCTTCTTTACGGCTGCAAGTGACAAGGTTGACGACGCCCTTGGGGAAGCCGCCCTCTTCATAGAACAGCTCGAGAATGCGCATGCTCGTCAGCGGCGTGGCGCTGGAAGCTTTCAAAACGACGGTGTTGCCGGTGGCGATGGCCAGGGGAACCATCCAGCCCCACGGGATCATCGCGGGGAAGTTGAACGGAACGATACCGGCCACGACGCCAAGAGGCATGCGGTAAGACGCGGTATCAAAGCCGTTGGTCACCTGAAGAGAAGCGTAGCCCTGAGAAATGGAGGGCAGCGCACAGGCAAGCTCGGTGGGCTCGATGGCCTTCAGAATGTCGCCCTTGGCTTCGTTCAGGTTTTTACCGAGTTCCTTGGCGCACAGATACGTCAGCTCGTCCAGATGCTCGACGAGGATGTTGCGCCATTTGAACATCATCTGCGTGCGATAGCTGAGCGTGGTCATGCTCCAGGTCTGAAAGGTTTCATGCGCACACGCGATCGCCTCTTCGACTTCGTCCTGCGTGCAGCAGGGTACTTCGGCAATGATCTCGCCGGTGCTGGAGTCGGTTACGGGCATGTAACGATCGGTCTTGGACTGTTTCCATTCGCCGTTGACACAATACATTTTGCGGATAGGCTCACTCATGGCAATACTCCTTTAACGAGAAATAGATTAACGCAGCAGGATCGACAGATCCCTTCGTTGGTTCATAGTGTATCGATTTTGAACGCAGTTGTCAAGATGATGTGTATACGTTTACATATCGGTATTCATTTACTTTTTTGCATATTATTATCTTATGCAATGCTGTAGCTTGTATTCGTCCGCCGCATTGCATATAATATAGATAACAGATATGGGAAAGATTTGGAGGTGCGTGATGTTGGCAATGGCAGCTTTGTCTTATGGAGTATTTGTTTTGACGGCACGAGAGGGTGGACGCGATAACGGCTGCATCGTCAATACGGTGATGCAGCAGACGCAGGAGCCCAAAGTCATATCCGTCACGGTCAGCAAAGAAAACCTCACTTGTGATATGATCCGAAACACGGGAATTTTCAACGTCAGCATTCTTTCCGAGGCTGCACCGTTTGCGATCTACCGGCATTTCGGATTTCAAAGCGGGCGGGATGTGCAAAAGTTTGCCGGCGGCGCACAAAGAGCGCAAAACGGCATAGCTTATGTTTCGTTTGGCACGTGCGGGTATTTGAGCGGCAGCGTAATCCAAAGCGTCGATCTCGGAAGCCATATGCTGTTTTTGGCAAAAGTGACGGAGGAAAGCCGACTGTCGGACGATGCGCCCGCGACATATCGCTATTATCAGGACAGGGTCAAACCCAAACCGCAAAAGAACGAAAGCGACGGATATATCTGCCGCGTCTGCGGGTATATTTATGAAGGGCGGACAATTCCCGACGACTTTGTCTGCCCGATCTGCAAGCACGGAAGAGGCGATTTCGAAAAAATCGAAAACAGCTGATCCGATATCAAAGAACACAACGGGAGGAACAACAATGGAACTCAAAGGCAGCAAGACTGAGGCAAACCTCCAGATCGCATTAGCAGGTGAATCCCAAGCGCGCAACAAGTACGACTTCTATGCGTCTCAGGCGCGAAAGGACGGCTATGTTCAGATCGCGGAGCTGTTTTCCGAAACGGCGGCGAACGAACGGGAGCATGCCAAAATGTGGTTCAAGCTTCTGATGGGCGGCAGCGTTCCCGCAACGGAAGAGAACCTTCTCGACGCGGCGGCGGGCGAGAACTTCGAATGGACGAAAATGTATGCGGAATTTGCCGTGACCGCGAGGGAAGAGGGCTTCGATCAGATCGCCGCGCTGTTTGAAGGTGTCGCCGCGATCGAGCGTGAGCATGAAGAACGCTACCGCAAGCTTCTTGCCAACATCAAAGACGGCGCTGTTTTCAGCCGCGACGGTGACATGATCTGGCAGTGCGGCAACTGCGGACATATCCATATCGGCAAAAATGCACCCGAAGTTTGTCCTGTATGCAATCATCCGCAAAGTTATTTCCGCATCAAAGCGGAGAACTATTAAGAAAGTAATAATTTCACGACTCGCGTCGTTTGGTGCTTGCTAACGTCGGACATTCGGTGCTATAATAAAACCAAGTTGTGAAGTTACAACAAAAATTTTTGTAAGGAGAAACTCTACCATGCTCGTAACCATGAAAGAGATCCTGGATCGCGCGAACAAGGGTTACTATGCGGTTCCCGCCCCCAACGTCGGCGGTGAGCGCGAAGCCCGTGCTGCGATCGAAGCTGCCGAAGAACTGAACTCTCCCATCATCATCGATGTGGGCTATGCCGCGCATCCCGATCTGGTCTTCTTCGGTTCTTACCTGACCCGCCTGGCGGATCAGTCCACGGTTCCCGTTGCGGTCAACCTTGACCACGGCGGCCATAACAGCGTTGCCATGCTGCGCGATCCCATCACCGCGATCCGCGCCGGCTTCTCTTCCATCATGGTCGACCGTTCCATGTTCCCCTATGAGGAGAACCTTCGCATGGTCGCCGAGATCGTCCCCGTTGCGCACTCTGTCGGCGTTTCCGTCGAAGCTGAGTTGGGCCACGTCGGCGAAGGTGCGGATCCCACCGGTTCCACCCATCTGACCGATCCCTCCGAGGCTCTGGATTACATCCAGCGCACCGGCGTTGACTGCCTGGCCGTCTCCATCGGCACGGCGCACGGCGCTTATGCCACCGGTTTCGTGCCGAAGATCGACTTCGATCGTCTGCATGAGATCAAGAAGGTCACCAACGAGTTCCCGCTCGTCATGCACGGCGGTTCCGGCACCGGCGACGAGAACATCAAGCGTGCCTGCCACGAGGGCATCAACAAGGTTAACCTTTGCAACGAGCTGCTCGGTGCTGCGGGCAAAGCGCTCCTGGCTGCCGACCTTACCGGCAACGGCGCTTACAAGCTGTGGGATATCCTTGTTCAGGGCTGGAAAGATCGCCTGATGTTCCAGATCGAGAACATGGGTGCTGCCGGCCAGGCTTGGGAGACCAAACCCGCGGGCGTCCGCAAGAACGTCAACGCGACGATGGCTGAATAATCAAGCTTAACAAAAAGAGCGTGTCTGCTTTCGGCGGACATGCTCTTTTTTCTTGCGATTGAATCGTATGTGGTATCGGATATGTCTTTTCACGACGCTGGTTTTCCGATATAATAATTGACAACACATCAAAGATCTGGAGGAAATATATGAAACTCGGTTTTATCGGCTGCGGCAATATGGGCGGCGCTGTCATGGAAGGCATTCTTCGCAGCGGCAAGGCGAAGGGCGAAGACGTTATGATCTATACGGCAACGGAATCCAAAATGACGGAAAAGTGCGCGCGTCTCGGCGTGAAAGTGGCGAAGAATAACGCGCAGGTCGCCGCGGAATGCGACGTCGTTTTCCTCGCCGTGAAGCCTTACATCATTCAGGGCGTTCTGGAAGAAGTCAAAGATGCCTGGCGTGGGGAAGGGCAGCTTGTGATCTCCGTCGTCTCCGGCTGGAACATCGAACGCCTGCGCGGATTTATCCCCGAAAAAGTCGATATTTTGAATACCATGCCGAACACGCCGTGCCTGGTGGGTGAGGGCGTCTTCGCCTTCAACATGGACTGCGGCATTTCCAAAGAACAGTTTGCAATGGCGGAAGGCCTTCTTGACGCGCTCGGCACGATCGTTTATATTCATGAAAACCAGATCGAGGCCCTTTCCGGCGTTTGCGGCTGCGGTCCCGCGTATCTTTATATGATGATCGAGGCGATGGCAGACGGCGGCGTCGCGATGGGGTTGCCGCGCGACCTGGCGATGAAAATTGCAGCACAGACGGCAATCGGCGCGGGCAAAATGGTACTCGAGACGGGAATGCATCCCGGCGCGCTGAAAGACGCGGTCTGCTCACCGAAGGGCGCGACGATTCTCGGTGTTCATGCGCTGGAAAAAGGCGGCCTGCGTGCGGCGGCGATGGATGCGGTCATCACTTCGACCGAAAAAATGCTCGCCATGGCGAAGGAATAATCGGCCGTTATGGCACAAGTGAGAAAAAAAGTTGTGATCTATACCGACGGTGCCTGTTCGGGAAATCCCGGGCCGGGCGGTTGGGGCGCGGTTTTGCTACACGGCGAAAATCGTCTGGAGTTATCTGACGGCGAAAAACTGACGACCAACAACCGTATGGAGTTGATCGGCCCGATCACGGCGCTCAAAGCGCTGAAATTTCCGTGCGACGTGCAGCTTTATTCGGACAGCGCGTATCTGATCAACGCATTTCGTAACCATTGGATCGATAACTGGCAGCGAAACGGTTGGAAGACGGCATCGAAAAAGCCGGTGGAAAATCAGGATCTTTGGCAGGAATTGCTGACGCTGTGCGGTATTCACCATATCGAATGGATCAAAGTCAAAGGTCATGCGGACAACGAAGAAAACAACCGCTGCGACGCGCTGGCGCGTGCGGCGATCCAGAAGTTCCGTGGCTGATCGTAACGTGATACGGGAAACGTGCGGATGCGAATCGGCATCGACAAATGAACGCTCAAAAACGACGCACGTTTCCATCGGGAGACAGAAGTCAAACTATGCGCAAAAGAAAAGTTTTACGCATAGTTTGACTTCTTTTTGCTTTTTTGATACGATATTACCGTTGAAAGATAATAAATCTTACGATTACGGAGATGACCGTTTATGCCGCTGACGATGCAGGAAAAAAAGAATCTGGAAAAGCTTCGCGGATTGATCCGAGAGCTTCCCGAGTTTTGCTTTGATTTTTTTGTTGCGATC
>CAKTSO010000059.1 GCA_934613185.1 uncultured Clostridia bacterium
GCTCGTAGGTGACCTGCACTCCGAGCTTTTGGAAGATCGACTCGTCGACTTTGGACAGGATCACGCTCGAATGCGCCTGACAGCCCGAAAGCCTGGGCAGCATCTGCATCGCGCGGGCGGCCAGTTCGTCGTCCGCCGCGCAGATGGAAAGCGCAAGGAGAATTTCGTCGGTGTGAAGACGCGGGTTGCGGTTGCCCAATACGCCGACTTTCAGTTCCTGGATCGGCTCGATGACGCGCGGGGAAATCAGAAGCACCTCGTCGTCGATCCCGGCGAGCGTCTTCAATGCGTTCAAAAGCATCGCCGCGCTTGCCCCCAAAAGATCCGTCGTCTTGCCGGTGACGAGCGTGCCGTCGGCAAGTTCGATCGCCGCGGCGGGCGCACCGGTCTGTTTTTCGCGGCGCAGCGCCGCGCCCACGCAGGGTCGATCCGCGCTCGAGACGCCGAGGCGGTTCATCAGCATTTGCAGACACAGCACTTCGCTTTCACCCGCAAGGCCCTGCTTCTGCGCACAGGCCGCCGCATAATAGCGACGGATGACCTCCTGACAACTCGCCGCACAGCAGGCTTCGTTATCCGCGATACAGAAACCCACCATGTTCACGCCCATGTCCGTCGGGCTCTTATACGGGGACTCGCCGTAGATTCGCTCGAACATCGCGCGCAAAACGGGGAAGATCTCCACGTCGCGGTTATAGTTGACGACCGTCTCGCCATAGGTCTCCAGATGGAACGGGTCGATCATGTTGACGTCGTTCAAATCCGCCGTCGCCGCCTCGTAGGCGAGGTTGACGGGATGCTGCAGAGGAAGGTTCCACACGGGGAACGTCTCGAACTTGGCGTAGCCCGCCTTGACGCCGCGCTTATGTTCGTGATAAAGCTGCGACAGACAGGTCGCCATTTTGCCGCTGCCCGGTCCGGGCGCGGTCACGACGACGAGCGAACGCGTCGTTTCGATATAATCGTTTCGGCCGAAGCCCTCGTCGCTGACGATGAGCGGCAGATTCGTCGGATAATCCGGGATGACGTAATGAAGATAGCTCTTGATCCCCAGCGCCGCAAGGCGCTTGCGGAACACATCCGCCGCGTACTGCGCGCGATAGTGCGTGATGACGACGCTGCCGACGTACAGCGCCTTGTCGCGGAACGCGTCGATCAGGCGAAGGACGTCCAGATCATAGGTGATGCCAAGATCGCCCCGGCGCTTGTTTTTCTCGATGTCGTCGGCGCTGATGACGAGAACGATCTCCGCCTCGTCGCGCAGCTCTTCGAGCATGCGGATCTTGCTGTCGGGCATGAAGCCGGGCAGCACGCGCGACGCGTGATAATCGTCAAAGAGCTTGCCGCCGAATTCCAGATACAGCTTGCCGCCGAAGCGCTCGATGCGTTCCTTGATCTTCTGCGACTGCAGCCGCAAATACTTGTCGTTGTCAAAGCCGGTGCGAATCATCCCTGCCTCCGTTTGTTTCATTTCCAAAAACATCCGATATTCAGTATAGCATTGATTTTAAAAGGCTTCAATCTTTCGCGCGGGCAAACGGCGTTTTTCTCTCATCTTTTCACGCGATTTGAATGCGAGCCATTTCCCGTCTCGGCTGAATTTCCGACAAAAAAAGCATCCGCAATGCGCCATCGGCATCGGCAAACGCTTTTTAGCAGGCTTGCGCCTTATTCAAGATAATAATAGCCGCACGTTTCTACCGGCGAACGCGTCCCTTCAAATTCGCACGGATATCCAAGGTCGCATAGTAGCTCGCAAAGCGCCATTCCGCCGTCAACTTTCGTTTCAAAGCAGATTTCGCCCGAACGGATTTGAACGCCGAGCACGAACAGATCGTCTTCCAGATCGCGTCCGTCCGGCGCGTCATCGTCGTTTGCAAGAATCTCGCGAATCGTTTCGTTCGTCAGGCCGTAGGCTTGCTTGTATCGTTCAAACGCCTCTTTTTGCAGCCCTTTGTCATAATTTAAAATCGTGTCGTTTATGCTCTCCGACGCAAACCTGCAATCGTAAAAAACATCTTCCGTAACGCGTTTGCATGCGCCGAGGCTTTCCAAGAGTTCCACCATCGCGTCGTCCTGCGCCTCGTAAAGATATTCGCTGTAACCTTCGTCGTTCACGAGTTCGAAATTGTCGGCATGTTTCGAAACATACCCCAGATTTCCCGTCCGGATCGCCCGTACGAACACATACTCGGCCAATCCACCCCAATCATCGTCCTCGTGACGGCACACAAACGAATCCAATTCGGCAAACCCATCTTCGCTTCGCTCCAAAAGATACTCCGCGACGCATTCAAGCTGTTCGGATTCCGGCATTTCTTCGTCCGTCAAAAAAACGTCGTCTTCCGTTTCCGACGCGTCGCGCAGCGGCCGAAACCGAAGCGGCTCCGGTGCGCGCAGCTCGATTTTCGAAATAAAATCGTCTTCATCGAGCCGGACGACGGCCATCGTTTCCGTTGTTTCTTCTTCCGATTCCCAACGCAGCAAAAGGCCGAGAGATTTCTCGCGATCGATCCTCACAATCTGCCCTTCCGCGCGGTAGCCGCTTTTTCGCAGCGCAGCGCCTTTCTCAAAATAAAAATCCATCACGGCCCTTTTTCCGATATATGGCGCCCGGGCCCGCCGCTCCTCCAGAATGCAATCGTCGGCAAGATACAAAAACAGCTCCGAAAACTGCCCGGAAGAATAACATTTTTTCAAAAGTTTCAGCCGCCGATACAAAACAGGATCAAGTTCGTCATACATAGGGATTGAGCCTTGCCTTTCGTCGTTTTTCGCCGCGCATTGCGCTTCTTTCATTATCCGACGTCGGCGGGCTGAACAGGTCGCTTTTCAAGCGACTTTTTACGAACGTCCGAGCGGTTTTTGCTGCAATTCCGTCAACACTTCGTTGACGTCAAAAAGATTATAGATTCGTTCGCGGAAAAAATACTCGATAATCACGTCGCGCTTTCTGCTGTGCGAAAGCGTATATCCGGCGCGGGAAAGCAGATCTTCCGCCTCTTCCAGAGAAAGTTCCAACGCCAGCGCCAGCGCAATCACCGTATCCGGGGACGGTTTATAGCCGTTGCTCGTCATCAGTTTGGAATACAGTCTTTTATCCACCTGCGCCTTTTTGTATATCACAGAATCCCGCTTGCCGCTTTTCCCAATGTAATACATCATGCGTTCGGCAAAGGATCGGTTCATATAATTGTCCATCCCGCGCAGCACTTTTGACGGGTCTTTTGAAACGGAAAGCTCGCGGATCAGGCGCGCCACCTGCGCGGGATGATACGCGTCCGCAATGGTCATTCCGACCGTTTTGTGCGGTTCTTCTTTTTTCGGCGAGCCGCTGTCGTCGGAACCCGGCTCCATATCCCGCACACTGTATCTGAGCCCGTCGTCAGTCTTCGGCGGCTCATCCCGCAGGCTGTATTTGATTCCGTCTTCAGCTTTTGACGATTCCTTCCGCTGACGAGCCATTTCCTGCGCTTTTCTCAGCGCCTCGTCAGAATAGTTCCGTTCCTTCCAGTTTTCCCGCATATATGCAGACGCGCCCTGCACATATTGTTCAATTTTCTTTCTGCGGAATCGTTCAAACAACATCCCTGCGTCCTCCTTTCCTTCTCTTCATCTGCAAACGGGCAATTTCTCAACCGAAAAGCGTGCTCGAGCCCGCGCCGTGCAGCACAACGCGAAGAATGCCGCAGACGACAAGATGCAAAGGATAATAAAGATAGAAGAACCACTTCATTCCGCGCCACTTGCCGCGCTGCCCGTTATAGCGTTTCAAAAACGGCAGGCTCAAAACGACCATCATCTGCAAAAGCCCGTATCGCCAGTCGATCGCCAGGCAGAACACCGCCGCGTACATCGCCGTGCAAACGATAAGCGACAGCGCCTGTTTTTTGAAATTTCCGCGATACTGACGGAAGTAAACGATGCAAAGCACCGCAATGCAGCTCCAGTCCGAGCAGAACGACACGGCGAGGATCGCGAAGAACAGCACCGTCTTCGCCCACTGCGGCAGGCGCTCGTCGTCAAAGAGCATCAGCGCGCAAAGCCCCCAGAAAAGCGACCACATGACGCTCGTCTGGTTCAAAAACTGCCCTCCCGAGAACGGGAGCAGGGGAATGCCAAACGCAAAATTATACGCAAAATGCGACACGAGCGCGAAGACGAGCAGGCGCAGCGCATAGCGTTTGGCGTCGTGCGTGTAGTGATAGCCCTCGGCGATGAAATAACACATCACCGGCGCGGTGATCCGCCCGATCGCGTGTAGAAAATAAAGATACCACTCGTTCCCGTAACCGGGAAAAATCGTCCATGTCAGATGGTCGATCGTCATGGCGATAATGGCGATCAATTTCAGCGCATTCCCCGAAAGCCCGCGTTTTTCCGCTGCGTTTTGCATGATATCCTCCGTCAAGTCTCGTCTTCGATCCGCCAAGCGGCGCGCGCCATATCCACGCGCCCGTCGGGCAGAAACGGCACGCCCTCGTCTTCCAGCCGCGCGCGGCGAAGATCGGCATAAAAGCCTTCGCCCGCGATCGCGCCGTCGGCCTTCACGACGCGCTGCCAGGGCAGTTCTTCCGGGCAGGCGCGCATCGCCCATCCAACCTGACGCGCGGCGCGGGGGCATCCCAAGGCGCGTGCGATCTGCCCGTAGGAGACGACGCGGCCTTTCGGAATGCGCCGAACGACGGCGTAGACCCTGTCAAAAAAGCTCGATCGTTCCACACTCTCCCCCTGCTTTTCCTTACCGTTTTCCGTCTTCATCATACCATAAAAAGCAATAAAAAGAACGGCAAAACCCACCGTTCTTTTTCGACGTTGTACGATTTTTTGTCACGCGCGATCCGTGTCCGAAAGATGCACCAGCGCGCACATGCCGGGCCCGACGTGCGCGGCGATCACGGGCGACAGAAGCGTCGTGCGCACGCGCGCGTTCGGCGCGATCTGCCGCACGCCGTCTTCCAGAAACGCCGCGGCCGCTTCGTTGTCCGAATGGACGATCATCACGCTCTCGTCTCCCCGCTGCGAACGATTCTTCCGGTATTCCTCCAAAATCTGTCCCCACGCCGCGCGTTCGCCGCGCTTTTTTGCAAAGTTGACGAGCGTGCCGTCCGGGCGGATCTTCAAAAGCGGCTTGATGTGCAGCGCGCCGCCGACGAGCGCGCTCGCCGCGTTCAGCCGCCCGCCGCGCCTCAAATAATCCAGGTCGTCCACGACGAACCAGTGACGCACGCGAAGGCGGTTTTCCGCAATCCGGCGCGCATTGTCCGCCGCCGACATGCCGTTTTCACGGTTTTCGACGGCGCATTCGAGCAAAAGCCCCATGCCGACCGTCGCCGACAGGCTGTCCACACAGTACACGGGTGCGTTCGTCTTTGTTTCCGCAAGTTCCCGTGCGGCCAGCATGGATGATGAATAAGTGCCGGAAAGGCCGCCGGAAAGGCTCAGGGAAAGAATCGGAACGCCCTCGCGCACGATGGGCTCGAAGGACTTCAGATATGTCTGCGGCGCGATCTGCGTCGTCTGCGTCAGTTCGCCTTCGCGCTGACAGGCGTATAATCTGCGCCGCGCTTCCTCGTCCGCGCCGCCGCAGATCATATCGCGCCCCGCGCAGGTGTAGTGCATCGGGATGAAGCGAATGTCGTGCGCCGCGGCAAATCCCGCGGGCAGGTCGGCCGAGGCGTCCGTATAGATCACATAATCTTCTTTGGGCATCGTTACCTCCATGGTCCTGTTTTCGCACGCAAATTCTGAAAGCGTCGTTTCGCAGCCGCCGCTTTCTCGTGCGATCCGTTTTATTATACACACTTTTGATCCGTCATGTTTCTTTGAAAGGCGTTTTTACGCAATATTACAGCGATAGATTAAAATTAAAAAACGGCTTTAGCTGTTTCCAGATAAGAAAACAATCGTCAAAAATGAGGTGTTACTAAGTAACACCTCATTTTTGATGTTTACAGTTTTAAGCTAGAGATTTTTCGCTTTTGGCTAAGTGAAAAGCGGAGGCGACGCCGGAAGCGTCGTCGAGCATTTTCACAACGCCAAAACGACAAATATCAGCTTAAAACCGATTGTTTTTTTGTTTGGAGACAGCATTTAAAAGCGGCGCGAGATTGACGATGTCGATGCCCTTTTGCCGCGCCAGCGCGACGGTGTAATACGTCCCGCCGCTCGTACTGCCCGATATCATATAGCACACGCACGCGTCGCTTTCCTCCACCATGCGGCGGTCGCGCGCAAGCGGCGCGTAGCGAGAGGCTTCCCGGCAAACGATCTCGACGTCGACGGATTCCAGCGCGATCAGCCGTCGCCGCCGCGCATCGGCGGACCAGCCGTCGAAGAAGTCGGCATACGGCACGAAAAGCTTCAGCACCACGCCGCCGCGGCTGCGTTTATAATCGAGCACCGCCTCCGCCGCCAGAAGGTCGAACCCCGACGCTGCGCCCGAGATAAAACAGGTGTAGCCGTTTTGCGCCATATGTGCGACCTGACGATCCAGCGCCGCGCGGATCGCCTGCTCGCTGTGGCGCAGGATCCGATGGCCGGAAAAGCAGCAGACCTTGCCCTCTTGCATCATACGCACTCCTTTTTGGAAGGATATGATCTGATTATACACACGCATGCGCCCCGGCGTCAAAGATTCGGCCGCATTTCCCCCGCTTTTTCAAAAACAGACGACTTTTGAGGCAGAGCATAAAACGCTTGACAAACGCGCCGCGCTCTTTGACAATGAAAGAAAACGGCCGCAGCATCTGCGGCGGAAAGGCGTTTGTTTTGGATCTTCACGCTATCGTCGCCGGGCTTTCCGGCTGCCCCTGCGGGCGGCGGCACGAGGTCGCCATCCGCGACGTTCGCATCGGCCGCGGGCTCGTCGCACAGGCGGGTGCCATTTTGGCGCAGAACGATTTCCCGAAAAACATCCTTCTGGTCGCGGACGAAAACACGCTTCGCGCCTCGGACGGGATCCTTCCCGCGCTGGAAAACGCAGGATATCGCGCGAAACTTCGGCTATACAAAAATCTGCGCGTCGCCGAAATGGAAAACGTCGACGCGATCGCCGCGCAGCTTGCGGATTTCGAAGCCGTGCTGTCCGTCGGTTCCGGGTCGCTCAACGACGTGTGCCGCCTTGCCGCCAAAAAGGCCGACGTGCCCTTCGCGATTTTCGCCACCGCCCCTTCGATGGACGGCTTTGCCTCCTGCACCGCACCGATCACCGTCAATCATTTCAAGCGTTCCTATCCCGCGCGCCAGCCCGACGTCATCATCGCCGACACAGACATTCTCGCCGCCGCACCAGGCGAGCTGAAGGCCGCGGGCTTCGGCGACGTCATCGGCAAGTTCACCGCGCTTGCGGACTGGCGGCTTTCCCATCTTTTCACGGGCGAATATCTGTGCGACCGCGTGGTTTCCCTCACGCGCGACGCCGCGCAAAGCGTCGCGGACATGGCGGGCAGCATTCAGAAAAACAATCCCGACGCCGCGCAAAAGCTCATGGAAGCGCTCGTCATCACGGGAATCGCCATGACGTTTGCCGGCTGCACGCGCCCCGCCTCCGGCGCGGAGCACATCGTCTCTCATTTTTGGGAAATTCAAAAACTTGCCCGCGGCGAAATCTCCGACTATCACGGCAAAAAGGTCGGCATCGCGACGGACATCGTCAATCGAATTTATCACGAACTTGCCGCGTCGGAAGACGTGTCGCCCGCAGCAAAGCCTCTGGACTGGGACGGCATCGAAGCCGCCTTCGGGCCGGACTTTATCGAACAGGTGCGCCGCGACAACACGCCGCCACTGGAAGACGCGCTCGACCTTGCCCGTCTGAAAGCCCTTTGGCCCCGAGCGCGGCAGATCATCTTTGAAGAACTGCCCGACGTCGAAACGCTGCGAAATTGGATGCGCGCGGCGAACGCGCCGATCGATCCCGCAAGCGCCGACGTCGACGACGAACTTGCGCATCGCGGCGTGCGCTGGGCGGCGTATATGCGCGACCGCTTCACGCTCCTTCGCATCATGCCGCTATTGTCGATGGAAAGCGCAATGAAGCCGTAATTTTATAAAACCGCTCAACCCGACGCCGTTTTCTTCGCCGTCTTTTTCGCGAAGAAAGCGGCATTTTTCGATGCTTTCCAAACTTCCCGCGACTTCCCGCGCGCTTTGTTACACTGTTTTCCAAAATTGGCGCTCATTTTTTGTCGATTTTTGTTATAATCGAATGCGGTATCATGATTTACTTATCGTCCCGCACGGAGGTCTTATTTTGTCTCATACGATCATTTTGTTCAACCCAAACGCCGGAAACGGCGGCGCGCAGAACGCAGCGCAGGCGCTGCAGAAAAAGCTCGGCGACGCAGAGCTGTTCGACATGACACATTTTTACGGCTACGACGCGCTGTTTTCGTCGCTTTCGCCGCAGGATCCCATCGTGCTCGTCGGCGGCGACGGCACGCTGAACCGCTTCATCAACGACACGCAGTCCCTCTCGATCAAAAATCCCATTTATTATTGCGCCGCGGGCAGCGGAAACGACTTTCTTCACGATCTCGACATCGAAAAAGGCGGCGAGCCCGTGCAGCTCAACGAATACCTCGCCGATCTTCCGACCGTCACGGTCAACGGCAAAAGCTATCGCTTCTTAAACGGCGTCGGCTACGGCATCGACGGCTACTGCTGCGAGGTCGGCGACAAAATGCGCGCTGAGGGCAAGACGAATATCAACTACGCCGGAATCGCCATCCGCGGACTGTTGTTCCACTATCGCCCGACGCACGCGATCGTCACCGTGGACGGCAAGCGTTACGACTTCAATCGCGTCTGGCTTGCGCCCGCGATGAACGGCCGCTTCTACGGCGGCGGCATGATGGTCACGCCCGAACAGAAGCGACTCGGCGACGGCAGCCTTTCCGTCTGCATCATGTACGGCTCCGGCAAGCTCAAAACGCTCGCCGTGTTCCCGTCGATCTTCAAAGGCGAACACGTCAAACATACGGAAATGGTCAAAGTGCTGACCGGGCACGAGATCCGCGTCGAGTTCGACCGTCCGACCGCGCTTCAAATCGACGGCGAAACGATCCTCGGCGTCACGAGCTACACCGTGCGCAGCGCGAACGAAAAGCGCAAAGCCGTCGCGGCGGGTTGACCCGAACCCAACAAAAAACGGAGTCCGTTCTCTCGTCATGAGAACCGGCTCCGTTTTATTTTTAGTTTTCAGATCATGCTGCGCGCCGTCGACAGATGCGCGATCAAAAACGCGTATTTGACCGGCGAAAAATCGTCGCCGCCGACCAACTCGTAAAACTTTTCGTGATTGACGCACAGACAAAGCAGGCGCTGCTGTACCGTCGTCACGTCCGTGATCTCGTCAAGCGCGATGGAAAAGCCGACGTCGCCGTCGATTTGCAGGCGGTCGCGATACAGCGCCACGCGCCCGCGCGTGATGGGGATGGTCCTGGGCGGTGAGACGGTATAGCCGTTCACGCGGACGGCGTCGTCGCTCGTCAGCGGCGCGTCCGCCGAAACGGATTCGCAAAGCGCGGGAACCTGCGTCTGCTGCCAGGAATACCAATCGCGGATCGTCGCAAACGGCGCTTCCCCGTTCAAACCCGCAAAGCGCATTTGATCGTTCAATCGAACCGAAAAGCCGCAGTCGCACCAAAGATGCGAACGCTTTGCGTGAAGCTGCGTCATCTTTTTGCACCGCGGGCAAACGAACAGCGCGCTTTGCAAACATTCGGCTCTGTGCGCGTTTCGATAGTGCCCGCAGGGCTGCGCATAAAAATCAAACGCGAGGTCGCGCGTCATGGCATCTTCGATCTCGGCCGCCGACATGGTTTTCAGCTCTTGCGGCGAATAGACGCGCATGATGCGTCCGTAACAATCGCCGCGGGCACTTTTTTTCGACCAGCGCGGCGAGATGGCGAACGTATTTTCGAGGCGCACCGTCACAAGGCTGCTGCCGCTGATCTTGACGAGCCTTCCCAATCCCGGCATATTTTTGCCCGACGCGCCGCTGTAGGTCATGTTCCCCTCGGGGAAGATCAGCACGCGGCCGCCCTCTTTCAGGCGCTTGATCATCGTAAACGCCGTCTGGCTTTCCGTCCGCGTTTTGACGCGCGTGATGGTTTCAAAGCAGCCGTCCATCATTTTGGTCAGCAGGTTTTTTCGCTTCAAATGCTCCGACATCACGAAACTCAGCGGCTGCGGAAAACAGACCGCGCAAAACAGCGGGTCGATCCCCGCCGTATGATTCGCCGCGACGAGCACGCCACCCTCGGGAAGCGACATTTTATCGTGCCGATAACCGTAGCGAAGGCGCAGAAAGGCGCTCAAGATCACACGAAGCGGCCTGTAAAAAAAGCGCTCGTAGGCTTTCGTATAACGCATCGGATCACCGCCTTGTTTTCATTATCGTTTTCAATAAGTATATTATATCGCCGCCGCGCGGGCGCTTCAACTTAATTTCGCCTTGCCTTCGTGTGAACGAAACGTGACATGATAAAAAACAGCGTGCTCTCCGAATCGGAGAACACGCTGTAAGATTGCGGAATATCCGTCTTAGACTTTAGTCTTCGACGATCTGCGCGACGACGCCGGCGCCGACGGTGCGGCCGCCTTCACGGATTGCGAAGCGAAGGCC
>CAKTSO010000060.1 GCA_934613185.1 uncultured Clostridia bacterium
TGTACATACAACCCGTTCAAAGTCAATCCAATTTCAAAACCGCCATGAACGCCTCGCTCGGCACCTCGACGGAGCCGACCTGGCGCATGCGCTTTTTGCCTTCCTTCTGCTTTTCGAGCAGTTTCTTCTTTCGCGTGATGTCGCCGCCGTAGCACTTGGCAAGAACGTCTTTGCGAAGCGCCTTGACCGTCTCGCGCGCGATGACTTTGCCGCCGATCGCCGCCTGAATGGGAATTTCAAACAGCTGCCTCGGGATCGCTTCGCGCAGTTTCTCCGCCACGGCGCGCCCTCTTTGATAGGCGCGGTCGCGATGCACGATGACGCTCAGCGCGTCGCAGGACTCGCCGTTCAACAGGAAATCAAGCTTAACAAGGTCGCTTTGCTCATAACCGTCCAGTTCGTAGCTCAGCGACGCATAGCCCTTTGTGCGGGATTTGAGCGTGTCGAAGAAGTCGTAGATGATCTCGTTGAGCGGCAGACGATAATGGATCACTGCGCGGTTTTCCTCGGGATAATCCATGCTGACGTATTCGCCGCGCTTTTGCTGACAGATCTCCATCACCGCGCCGACGTAGTCGTTCGGTGTCATGATGTCCGCCTTGACCATCGGCTCTTCCATATATTCGATCTCCTGCACGGGCGGCAGGTTCGCGGGGTTCGCCAGCACGATCATCTCGCCGTCGGTCTTATAGACGTGATAGATGACGCTCGGCGCGGTCGTGACGAGGTCGAAATCGTATTCGCGCTCGAGCCGCTGCTGAATGATCTCCATATGAAGCAATCCCAAAAAGCCGCAGCGGAACCCATATCCGAGCGCCGCGGACGTTTCGGGTTCAAAGAACACCGCCGCGTCGTTGAGCTGGAGTTTTTCCAGCGCGTCGCGAAGGTCGGCATAGCGCGAACCGTCCGCCGGATAAATGCCGCAGTAGACCATCGGCGTCGCTTTTTTATAGCCCGGAAGCGGCTCGGCCGCCGGGGCTTCGTCGTCCGTGATCGTATCGCCGACGCGCGCGTCGCGCACCGTCTTGATCGCCGCGGTCACATAGCCGACTTCGCCCGAGGACAGGACACCGGTCGGCGTCAGCCCCGGCGTAAAGACGCCGACCTCCGTGACCTCGAACACCGCGCCCGTGGCCATCATGCGGATGCGCTGCCCCATGCGCACTTCGCCGTCCACCACGCGAACGTGGCAGATCGCGCCGCGATAGTTGTCGTAAAACGAGTCGAAGATCAGCGCGCGCAGCGGCTTATCCCGCCCGTCGATCGGCGCGGGGATGTTCTCGACAATGGCTTCCAGAAGCTTGTCCACCCCGAGGCCCGTCTTCGCCGAGACGAGCGGCGCGTGTTCCGCCGGGATGCCGATGATGTCTTCGATTTCGGCGATCGCCTCCTGCGGTCGGGCGCTGGCAAGGTCGATCTTGTTGATGACGGGCAGAATCTCAAGATCGTTTTCCAACGCAAGATAGACGTTTGCAAGCGTCTGCGCCTCCACGCCCTGCGTCGCGTCGACGACGAGCAGCGCGCCTTCGCACGCGGCAAGGGAACGCGAAACTTCGTAAGTAAAGTCGACGTGCCCGGGCGTGTCGATTAGATTCAATTCGTATTCCTGCCCTTTATAAAGATACCGCATTTTCACGGCTTTGGATTTGATCGTAATGCCGCGCTCTCGTTCCAGATCCATGGAATCGAGGACCTGTTCCTCCATTTCGCGCGCCGAAAGAACGCCGGTCGCCTCCAAAAGGCGATCCGCCAGCGTCGATTTTCCGTGGTCGATATGTGCGATGATCGAGAAATTTCGGATCAGTTCGCGCCGTTTTTCGCTCATGCTTTGCCTCGCTCTCCCCTGCATGGTGATACCTAATTATCATACCGAAAAACCGCGCCGTTTTCAAGCACGCGCCGTTGTGCTATACTGTTTGAAAGCAAAGATTTTTGCGCGGCGCGTCAAAGGCGCACGGCAAATCTTAAGGAGGGGAACCAACATCATGCAGCAAATTATGACATATGCCGCCGCTCTTTCCAAAAAGGGCTTCGATGTCCGCTGCTTCGGCACGGCGAACGAGGCGCGCCGGGCGCTTCTTGCCGCAATCCCGGCGGGTGCGTCCGTCGGCATCGGCGGCAGCATGACGATCGAGCAGCTCGGCGTCGAATCGGAATTAAAATCGCGCGGCTGCCCCGTCTACTGGCACTGGAAAAGCGCGCCCGAACAGCGCTCCGAAGTCACGAAAAAAGCGTTCTGCGCCGATTTCTATCTCATGAGTTCCAACGCCGTCTCGCAGGACGGCAGTCTTTGGAATATCGACGGCAACGGCAACCGTCTGGCCACGATGCTGCGCGGGACGGGAAAGCTCATCTGTGTGATCGGCTGCAATAAATTCACCGATTCCGACCCTGTCGAACGCATCAAGCGCGAAGCCTGCCCCAAAAACGCCGTGCGTCTTCACTTGAACACGCCCTGCGCCAAAACGGGAAAATGCACCGACTGCAAAAGCCCCGACCGCATGTGCAAATTGACGCTGGAACTTCGCTATCCGCCCGCGGGGCGCGACATGGAAGTCTGGCTCGTCGACGAATCGCTCGGCTATTAAAAGGAGGCGCCACGATGGAAAACTGGAATCAGGTTCAGCCCAAATTGGAACAGCGCGGCTTCGTCACGCGCCGCTTTGCAACCGCGGCCGACGCCCGCGCGGCGCTCATTCGCGAGATCCCCGACAATGCTTCGATCGGCCTTGGGGGCAGCGTATCCGTGCAGTCGCTCGACGTGCAGGATGAACTCTTAAAGCGCGGCTGCACGTTCTACAACCACAGCGCCGTGTCGCCGGACAAAGTCGACGAGACGCTTTTAAACGCGCAATTCGCGGATTACTATCTTGCAAGCTGCAACGCCGTCGACGAATCCGGCGTGCTTTACAACATCGATGCGCGCGGCAACCGCGTCGCCGCGATGCTCTTTGGCACGGGCAAGCTCATTCTCGTCATCGGCTGCAACAAGATCGCGCCCGCAGGCGACGGATTCGCCCGCGTCCGCCGCGAGGCCTGCGGCAAAAACTGCCGCCGTCTCGGGCGAAACACACCCTGTTCGAAGACGGACAAATGCGCCGAATGCACGCCCGCCGCGGGCCGCATCTGCAACGCATTCGTCCGCATGGAAGCTCCCGCGGGCCGCAAGACCGAGCTTTGGCTCGTCGACGAACCGATGGGCTATTGAGTCGTACACAAATTCAAAAAGGCGATATCGTGCGATACCGCCTTTTTATTTATCGATCCTCTTCGATTCGAATGTTACCGAGCGCTTGTCCGATCGGTTCTGTCAAAACGAGCGTCGCGCGGGCGTCAAACGCCGTCGGCTGCAAATTGATCACGACCGTCGCGTCGCCGCCGAAATAGCGAAGGAGTCCCGCCGCGGGATAGACGTTCAGCGACGTGCCGCCGACGATGAGCATGTCCGCCCGCTCCAGATCGCCGACCGCATCTTCCAGCGTCTGCTCGTTGAGACTTTCTTCATACAGCACCACGTCGGGCTTGATCACGCCGCCGCAGGCGCAGCGCGGCACGCCTTTGGATGACAGGATATCCTCCATCGTATAGCTTTTGCCGCAGGACATGCAGTGATTTCGATGTGCGCTGCCATGCAGTTCGCGGACGCGGCGGCTCCCCGCCGCCTGGTGCAGACCGTCGATGTTCTGCGTAATAACGCTCAAGAGCTTTCCCGCGCGCTCGAGCTTTGCGAGCGCAACGTGCGCTGCGTTCGGTTTCGCCTCCGGATGCAGCATCACGTCCCGGTAAAAATCATAAAACTCCGACGTATGCGCCATAAAATACGAATGGCTCAAAATCGTCTCCGCAGGCAGCCGATAGCCGCGGTTGTAGATCCCGTCGCGGCTTCGATAATCGGGAATGCCGCTTTCGGTCGACACGCCCGCGCCGCCGAAAAAGACAATCTTATCGTGCGTATCGATCAATTCCCGGAGCGTTTTCATTGCCTTCCCCCCGTTCTAAACGCTTTTTCTTCATTATAACATTCTTTTCGCTCAAATCTACGTTTTCCCGTCCGCACGGACGTAAAATAACCTTGCATTTTCACCTGCAAAACACTATACTGAAACATAACCCGAAAATACTTCGGGAAAAGGAAAACTTCGGCACAAAATAGTACCGCGGTTTTTTGATAATATCTGGGCTGCGGCTTGCGCAGTCCGGATTTTTATAAGCCACATCAATTCATGGAAAGGAAGAAGAACATCATATGGCCGTGATTATTACCGAACCTTCCAGAACTTTCAGCGAGTTTTTGCTGATGCCGGGTTACACCGACGAAAACTGCAAACCCGAAAATGTCTCGCTCAAAACGCCCCTGACCAAATTCAAGCGCGGCGAAGAACCCGCCATTACGCTGAACATCCCGATGACCTCCGCGATCATGCAGGCCGTCTCCGATGACAAAATGGCGATCGCGCTTGCGCGGGAAGGCGGCGTTTCTTTTATCTACGGCTCGCAGTCCATCCAGTCGCAGTGCGACATGATCCGTCGCGTCAAATCCTATAAGGCCGGCTTTGTCAAGAGCGACTCGAATCTTCGCCCCGATGCGACGCTTGCCGATGTGCTCGCTTTGAAAGAGCGCACGGGGCATTCGACCATCGCCGTCACCGACGACGGCACCGCCGAGGGCAAGCTTCTCGGGATCGTCACCAGCCGTGACTACCGCGTCTCCCGCATGGAACTGACCACGCCCGTGTCCACGTTCATGACGCCGTTTGAGTCCTTGACCTACGCCGGCGAGGACACGACGCTCAAGCAGGCCAACGATCTGATCTGGGAGCACAAGATCAATTCCCTGCCGATCATCAATTCCGATCAGCGTCTTTTGTACTTTGTCTTCCGCAAGGACTACGATTCCCATAAGGAAAACCCCAACGAGCTGCTTGACGGCCACAAGCGCTATATCGTCGGCGCGGGCATCAACACCCGCGACTATGCCGAGCGCGTCCCCGCGCTGATCGAAGCGGGCGCGGACGTTCTTTGCATCGACTCTTCCGAGGGCTATTCCGCCTGGCAGAAGAATACGCTGAAGTTCATCCGCGACAAATACGGCGATTCCGTCAAAGTCGGCGCGGGCAACGTCGTCGACCGCGAAGGCTTCATGTTCCTCGCCGAGGCGGGCGCCGATTTCATCAAGATCGGCATCGGCGGCGGCTCCATCTGCATCACCCGTGAACAGAAGGGCATCGGCCGTGGACAGGCTTCCGCCGTCATCGAAGTCGCCGCCGCGCGCGACGAGTATTACGAAAAGACCGGCATCTATATTCCAATCTGCTCCGACGGCGGCATCGTCTACGATTACCACATCACGCTCGCGCTTGCCATGGGTTCCGATTTCGTCATGCTGGGCCGCTATTTCTCCCGCTTCGACGAAAGCCCGACCAATCGCGTCATGATCAACGGCAACTATATGAAAGAATACTGGGGCGAGGGTTCCGCGCGTGCGCGCAACTGGCAGCGCTACGATACCGGCAGCAACAATTCGCTGACGTTCGAAGAAGGCGTCGATTCCTATGTTCCCTATGCCGGCAGCTTGAAAGACAACGTGTATCTGACCTTGAGCAAGGTTCGCTCCACGATGTGCAACTGCGGCTGCCTGACGATCCCCGATCTTCAGAAAAATGCCAAGCTGACGATCGTCTCCCCCACGAGCCTTCGCGAGGGCAGCGCGCACGACGTGCTTTTGAAAGACAGCAGCATCACGGCCGTGAGCAAATAAATCATTCCAACGCAAAAACCTCGGAAGAAATTCTTCCGAGGTTTTTTCTTATTTGCCGTGCGGATCGAACAAAACGGCGTTCAGATAGCCGAAGAAGATCGCCGCCGCGACGCCGCCCGCCGTGGCGCGGATGCCGCCGGTAAACGCGCCGATTAAGCCCATCTCTTCCACGCCCTTCGCCGCCCCCTTCGCAAGCGAATAGCCGAACCCCGTCAGCGGAACGGTCGCGCCCGCGCCCGCAAACTCGACCAGCGGCCGATACACCCCGAGCGCGCCCAAAACGACGCCCGCCGTCACGAAGATCACGAGAATGCGTGCGCTGGTCAGATTCGTCTTTTCGATCAAAACCTGACCGATGCAGCAGATCGCGCCGCCGACAAGAAACGTCCAAAGATACTGCATTTACCTTCTCCTTTCGATCACGACGGCGTGTGCAATCGCCGGGATGCTCTCGCCCTGAAGCGTCGTCGTCGGCGAAAGCAGCGCGCCCGTCGCGCAGAACAGAATGCGGTCGTATTCGCCGCGCGCCATTTTGTCGAGAATGCAGCCGTTCAAAACCACCGCGCTGCATCCGCAGCCGCTGCCGCCCGCGTGCACATCCTGCGTCGCGGGATCGTAGATCAAACATCCGCCGTCGACGTAGTTCGGCCCGAGGTCGATCCCCGCTTCCAATAAAATGCGGCGCGTCAGCTTCTGCCCGACCGACCCGAGGTCGCCCGTTAAAATCAGATCGTACGCCTCCGGCCCACGGTCGAAGTCGAAAAAATGCCGCAGCAGCACGTCCGCCGCCGCGGGCGCCATCGCCGCACCCATATTGTTGGCGTCCGTCACGCCGTAGTCGCGCACCGTGCCGATCGTAAGCCCGCTGACGCAGAGCCCTTCGCCTTCGTCGCTCAGGACCGTGCATCCCGCGCCGGTGACCGTCCACTGCGCCGTCGGCGTTCGCTGATTGCCGAGTTCCAACGGGAATCGATACTGCCGCTCCGCCGCGGAAAAATGGCTCGACACCGCGCAGGCGACGGTGTCCGCATAGCCGCCGTCGACCAAAATGCTCCCGATCGCCAGCGATTCCGCCATCGTCGAGCACGCACCGTACAGTCCGAGAAACGGAATGTGCAAAGAGCGCGCCGCGAAGCCCGCGCTGATGATCTGATTCAAAAGGTCGCCGCCCAGAAGATATCGCACGTCCGTCGGATGCAGTCCGCCGCGCCGCAGCGCAAGCCGCACCGCCGTCTCGAAAAAGTGCCGTTCCGCACCTTCAAACGAAGATTCGCCGAACAATTCGTCTTCCACAACGTGGCGGAAATACGGCGAAAGCGGGCCTTCGCCCTCCTTTTTGCCGACGATCGCATCATAGCTTCGGATCGCCGGACGCCGCGTCAGCTCTACGCTTTGCAGTCCGCGCATCTTTCTCATTCGTCGCCCTCCTTGTTATCCGCGATGGAAAATCAAATACAATATGCCGTAGATGACACTGGAACCGATGCCGTAGACCAGCACCGGCCCCGCGATCGTGAACATCTTCGCGCCGACACCCATGATATACCCTTCGCGCTTATACTCCATCGCCGGGGAGACAATGGAATTGGCAAAGCCCGTGATGGGCACGATCGACCCCGCGCCCGCAAACTTGCCGATCTTGTCGTAAAGCCCGAGCCCCGTCAGCGTCGCTCCGAGGAACACCATGACGATCGCCGTAAAGGCCGAAAGCGCGTCTTCGTCAAGATGCAGCATCGTGCGCCCGAGATCGCTGACCGCCTGCCCGATGCAGCAGATCAGGCCGCCGACGACAAACGCTTTCAAAAGCTGCGGCAGCATCGGCTTTTTGGGCATCGCGTCGCTGACCATCTGCTGATACAGCGTTCGATCGCGTCCCGTGACCGTTTCTTTTTTCATAAAGAGCATTTCCTTTCCCTTTGTTTTATTCTCCCGTTCGATTGCGCTGTCCCGAAACGCCGCGCGGCGGACGCACGCGGTTCTGCGACGCGCGGATCGGCACATGCAGATCGACAACGGGAATGCAGCATCGCTTCATCGTTTTCATCGGGCCCCCTCCAAGTCATTCTAAATCATCCAGCGTCCGTCAAGAAAATACGCGAGCGCGCCAACGGATTTCCCCGCCACGACGGCGGCTAAAAAATACTTGAGCATTCCTTTGAACGCGCTGCCCGCCGACAGAAACGGCACGATGTTCAGCACCTCGACCGCCGCCATCGCCAAAAGTCCCGCGTGAACGCCGCAAAACAATCCCGCTATGGCCGCGCCGACCGCGCCGAGCGCAAATCGGATCTTGAGTGCGTCGATCACCGCAGCCGCGATCACGCCGAAGCTGACCGCCGCCGCGAAAAGATGCGTCTTATCGCGCGCGATCCCGAAGACCTGCAAAATCCGCGGAACGATGACGAATTTGGTCATCACCGCCGTCCCCGCGATTCCGACGGCGGCACCCTGACACAAAGCGGAAATCACGGCAAGCGTCATGGCGCATCCTCCGTCCCGCCGCGCAGATAATCCTTCACGTCGTTTTCATAGACGGCGTTCTGTACTTCCATCGGGTCGGGCATGCCGCGCCGTTTTCCGCTCGGCAGAATAAAAAGCATCGCGCCCGCTGCCACACCGACGCTGTACGGTATCCCGACAAGAAGCCGCGCGTCGCCCCTGCCGCCTGCAAAGATCGATAGAAGGTTGTCGTGCACGTCCGTCATGCCGACGTCGGCGTGAAAATTCATGATCGTGAAAAAGGACGCCGCAAAAATCAAAACGACTGCCGTGCCGCTCAATACGACATGTAAAAAAGCGTTCTGCGGCTTTTTCTCCCGTTCCCCGATCCAGCAGCGCTGCGCGCCGAGAATCGCAAACGCTTTTTCGGGGAATCTTTTTTGCAGCGCGCGCACGACGTCCCGCTGCGCGACGTAGCACAGCCCGTTTTTCAATCGATGCGTCGGCACGGCAAGCGTCGCCATCGCGCCGTCGTTCGGCTCAAAATCCACGATATTTCCCAAAACGACCGAATCGCGTGCCGGCGCGCCCCATTCATCCTTCAGCCAGACGTACGTCGTCATAAAAACAGATACTCGACAGGATTGGCGGAACCGACCGCGCCCGTGTGTGCCAGAAGCACCGCCGCGGCCATTGCGGCAAGAAGAAGCAGCCATGCCGCCGCAAGCGCAAAATTGTTTTTCAAACGTTCCTGCAAAGCGCTCGCCTCCTTTCGATGGATAGTATGAACCCATCAAGCGAATTTCTTGCGCAAAAATATGCAAATAAAAAAGCTGCCTTCCAACAGAAAGACAGCCAAAAAGCATTTTCATTCGGTTAGTTCGATCCGCCGCTTTCGCCGTGCCGCCACATAATCAGCGCGTCTTCGCCCGTGTCGGCATAATAGCGCTTGCGGCGACCCTCAACGATAAAACCAAATTTTCGATACAGCGCGATCGCCGCATCGTTGGACGGGCGCACCTCCAAAGTATAGGATCGCGCGCCGCGCGCCGCAGCGGCGGACAAAAGCTCCCGCATCAGTTCCGTTCCGACGCCCGCGCCGCGCATGGGCGGCGCCACGGCGATGTTCGTGATATGACATTCGTCGAACACGATCCACGATCCGCCGTAGGCGATCAATTCGTCGTCTTCCAAAACGACGAGATACAGCGCAAGCGGGTTTTTGAGTTCTCCTTCAAAGTCCGCACGCGTCCACGGGGTGTGAAAACTCGCCTCTTCAAGCCGCACCACGGCGTCGACGTCCGCCTCGCACAGCGGCCGCACGCACCTCATCGCGCGGCCTCTTTTTTCTTCAAAGACTGCTCCGCCTGCGAATCACGCAGATAGATCGGCTCCAGTTCGTCATATTTGCAGATCTCGCCCTCCAACGCACGCTTTTGCGCAAGCGGCGCGGCTGCGGACGCCATCGGAAACTGAAGATATTCCGGCGTCACGACCGCATTCGGGATCGCCGAAAGCGTCTCTTCGTGCGCCGTCGCCCCGTCGCCGACGAAACGGATCGCCGCATATTCGGGAAGCCGTTTCAAAAAATCGTCCAGTGCGGCAGCGCAGGGCGGCATGACTTCCTTCGGAAAGCCGCTCGTCATATCGTACGCCGCGGCGTAGACCTGATCGCGCCGCGCGTCGAGAAGCGGCACGACAAGCGCACGTTCCATCGGAAACGACATCGCGAGCGCTTCAAGCGTATTGACGCTGACGACCGGCTTTTTCCACCCGTGTGCCAGCGCGCGGACGCTCGAGACGCCGATGCGCACGCCGGTGAACGAGCCCGGACCGCTCACCGCCGCCCAGAAGTCGACGTCTTTGGCGTCCCAGCCGAGCGTCTCCAGCATCTGCGACAGCATCGGCATCAAAAGCACGGAATGATTGACCTGCGCCCGATGCCACATGGCGGAAACGAGCACGCCGTCCTGCATCGCCGCGACGGAAAGCGCGCGCGTGCAGGTATCAAGACAGATAAGCTTCATAGTTTTCTCCCATCAATCGACGCGTGTGATGCAGATACTGCGCCGATTTTCGTCCAGCCGCTCCAGATACACCTCATATCGGGGCAACGGCAGCGCGTCTTCCAGCCGCTGCGGCCATTCGATCAGCGTCACCGCGTCGGGCGTCAGCGCGTCTTCAAAGCCGATGGAAAACACCTGCTGCGGCGATTCCAAACGATAAAGATCAAAATGATGCAGCAAAAGCCGCCCGCCGCCGTATGTCTGCCAGAGCGCGTAAGTCGGGCTGGTGACCGGCTCCGTCACGCCGAGGCCGCGTGCCACGCCCTGCGCGAACGCCGTC
>CAKTSO010000061.1 GCA_934613185.1 uncultured Clostridia bacterium
GGTTATAATAGTCAAAGAAAGTCAAAGGAGGTGACAGTATGGCAGTTCTGAGCGACAGCATCGAAGCATTCCTGATTTCGCTTTTGAACGGCGAAGAGTCGCCGGTCATTCTCGTCCAGCGCAACGAACTGGCCAACTATTTCCGCTGCGCGCCTTCGCAGATCAACTACGTTCTTTCCACCCGTTTTACGCTGGAGCGCGGCTATACCGTTGAATCGCGCCGAGGCGGCGGCGGTTATATCCGCATCGTTCGGATGGATCTTGATAAAAACGCCTATCTGCGTCAGCTTCTGGAAAAAGATATCGGCGACGTCATGAGCGAAGACGAAGCGCGCGGCGTTTTGCTGCGTCTTTTGGAATCCCAGTGCATTCGCCGCGACGAATACGACCTTTGTTCCAGTTTGATCGCGGACAAAACGCTCGCCGTTCCCTCGCCGATCAAAGACCGCATTCGCGCCAATTTGATGCGACAGATGGCCGCGCACTGGATCCGCAGCGACGCGTCCTCCCCTGCTGTGCCTGCACAGTCCGAGGCCGCGCCCGCCGTTCCCGTTTCGCAAAAGCGTCTTTCGGCGCAAAAGGCCGCCAATCAAAAGACGCTCGATCCGAAAAATACGGGACACAGGCAGCCGGTCGAATAACGGTCCGTCATAAGAGCATAACAAAGAGCCCAAGCGCGCATTCTAACAAAACAGATGCGCGCTTTTTATTATATGAAAAAAGCGCCAAAAGAAAGCGAGGCGTTTTTCATGCCGGGCGCAAAAGCACAACGGCTGATCGCCGCCGTGTGCGAAAAGAACATTCCGCACGAACCGCTGAGCGATCAATTATGCGACAATCTTTTGATGTTGGAGGCGTTAAAGCGGCAGTGTGCCGATCTTGTCATCCATGAATTCCTCTTGTTTGGAAAAACGCGCGCCGCCGTCGCGTTTTTGGAAGGCATGATCGACGACGAACAATGCGGACAGTTTTTGCTTCGGCCGCTATCCCGCCCTGTGCAGGCGGATATCCGCGACGTGCCGATTTTTCTTCAAACTTGCCAGATCCAGCGGCAAAGCGATGTCGCAAACGTCCTTCGCGCCGTTTTTTCCGGCAGTGCCGTTATTTTTGCGGACACGGACGACACGGCGACGATCGTCGAGATTCGTTCTTCCTTCGGCCGCAACGTCGCCGCGCCCGAGTTCGACCGAAGTGTCATCGGCGCGCACGAAGGCTTCGTCGAAAAGATCGTCGTCAATATCGCGCTCGTGCGCCGAAAGCTGTGCGACCCGCGGCTCTGTATCTCGAACGTCACAGTCGGGCGGCGCGCCGCCTCCCGTGTAAGCGTCGCCTATGTGCGCGACATCGCCGACCCGACCTGCGTGGCAGCCGTTTTGCAGAAACTACGTACGATCGACGCGGACTCCATCGGCAGCGCGGGCGCGCTGATCCAATATCTGGAAGACGCGCCGCATTTTATCTTTCCGCAGATCATGCCGATCGAGCGCGCAGACGTCGCCGCCGCCATGCTTTTGGAAGGGCGCGTCGTCGTTTTCATGGATCAGATCCCGCAGGCAATGGTCCTCCCCGCCGTGTGGTGGGACTTTTTCCGCGCGTCGGACGACCACGGTGAAAAGGCCTATATCGGCTCGTTCAAGCGTTGGCTTCGCGTCGCCTGCTTTTTTGCCGGCGTGCTTCTTCCCGCATGGTATGTCGCACTCGTGACATTCCACCCGGAATTGATCCCGTTGGAATTGGCGCTGCCGCTTTTGTCCTATCGAAGCAGCGTGCCGTTCTCCGTCACGGCGGAAGTGCTTTTCGTCGAAACGCTGCTTGCGATTCTCGCGGAGGCGGCGGTACGCACGCCGAACCAGATGTCGCAGACGATCGGCCTGGTCGGCGGCGTCATTTTGGGACAGGCGCTCCTTTCTTCCAATCTCGCCACCGCGCCGACGCTCGTAATCGCCACGGCGGGGATCGTCGCGCAGTACGCGATGCCGAGCTTTGTGATGATGCGCCTGATGTCTGCGCTGCGCCTTGCGGGCATCGCCGCGGCCGCCGTCGGCGGACTGTTCGGCGTGTCGATCTTCTGGTTCCTGCTTCTGGCACGCGTCGCCGCGGTCAAGACGTATTCCGTGCCGTACGCCGCGCCGCTCGGGACGTCGGATCTTCGGCATTTGAAGATCGTCCTGTTCATGCGGCACGCCGCCCGGCAGAAGAAACGGCCGACGTATATTCCCGTTCAGGACGAAACGCGCCAAAAGTGAGGTGCCTTCATGAACAGCAGTCAAAAACTCGGCGGTCTTCGCCGCGCCAATCGGATCGCCGCGCATTACGAACACGTCTCCGCCGTTCAGGCGCTGTGTATGGTATTATGCTGCGCAAGCGGCGCGGCGCTTTTGATCCTGCCGAGCGTCATTGCAGGCAGATTCGGCACGGCGTCCTGGCTTCTTCCCTTCGCCGGACTTGCGTTTTCCGCCGCGACCGTTTTGTTGATCGCAGCCGCCTATAAAAAGTCCGGTGCGCCGAACGTGGAAGCGCTGTTTGACGCCGCGTTCGGAACACACTTCGGCCCGTTTTTCTGCGCGCTTTTTCGGCTCTACAGCATCGCGCGCGCTGCCGTTTGCGTCGGTGTCTTCGCCTGCGCCGTCAAAGGATTGATGCTGCCGGAGCTGCCGCTCAAATGGATTCTGTTGATCGTCTGCATCACGGTGTTTCCCGTCATGCGCGCACGGCTGACTTCCCTTGCCCGGTTGAGCGAGATCGCCGCCGTATTTCTCGCCGCGGCGCTTTTGTTTATGCTCGTCTGCATCCCCGCCGCGCACACGGAATTTCTTCTGCCGCTGTTTTCGCCGATCGCGCGGGGCGCGGGCGATCTTCTGCCGCTCGCGCTTTTTTGCGGATGCGGCGCGGAGGTCGCGCTTTATTTCTATCCGCTTTTGGAGCCAGCGCGGCCGCGGACGCTTTTATTCGGCGCCGCGCTCGGCTCGGGTGTCAAGCTCTATGTTCTGCTGCTTTGCATCGGCATCTTCGGCGTTTCCGCCATTTCTTATTACACCTGGCCCGTGATCACCATGTTCAAAGCGGGCAGCGTCGCCGGGATCGACCGACCCGAGCTTCTTTTGATGATCTTCATCACAATCCTTTCGCTTTCCCCTGCCTGTATCTATGCCGCATTTGCATCGCGCAGCGTGCGAAACGGAGAAAAGCAGCCCGTCGCCGCCTGCGTCGCGTTAATTCTTCTAATGTATTTGACCGCAAGTCAGATCGGCGATGTCAGCGCGATGCCGGTCGCCATGCGCGTCACGGGATGGTTGTATGCGGGATTCGGTCTGTTTCTTCCGCTCGTTCTGGCCGTTTTTGCAAGGAGGCGCGCATGAAAAAACGAGGCACACTTGCATTGTTTTGTACAGTATTCTTTCTTCTGCCGTTTCTTTGCGCTTGCGGGCGCAATTCCGCATTGGAAGACGGATTTCTCCCTGTCAGCGTCGGGATCGACCGTGCGGCGGACGGCTATGATTTTTGTTTCGGCGGTTATGAACCCGGCAGCGACGGTGAAGCGCTCTATGCCGATCGAACCGTCCGCACCGCTTCCGTCACCGCCGCCTTCGACGAGATCGATCTGTCCTACGGCATGCTCGCAAGTCTCGTCGTCTCCCCGAGCACCGCAAAAGACGGGCTTTATCCGCTCTATGCCGCTTTTATCTACAACGACGACGCCACGGAAGCCATGGCGCTCGCGATGAGCCCAAATCCCGAAGCGCTTCTTTGCCGCACAGATCAAGACGGCGAAGACGTCAACGCGTTTTTGCAGAAAGAACAGCTTTCCTGTCCAAGCGTTCTTTCCTATGATATCGCCATGCGCACGCCGGGCGAGACCTGCCTTGTGCCGATGATCGCCCGTTCGGGCGGCGGACAGATCGAGCTTTTATCCGCCGCCGTGTTCAGCGAGGATAAACTCTGCGGGCAGATCCCCGCAGAACTTCTGCCCTATGCGCAGCTTCTAAGCGGGCAGCGCCGCCAAATGCTGATCGACTTCGACGTCCCGGGGCTCGACAGTGGCTCGGTGCGCGTGCTTTTGTCCTGCGACCGCACGCTTTTAAACGACCGGGAACCTTATCGCTTCCGCGCCGTCGTCTTCGGCTCGGGGCTTGTCGCCGCACGAATGTCCACGCACGAAAGCCTTCTGTCTCCGTCAGACTCGCAGCAAATCGCCGAAAGCGTCAACGCTGCGATCGAACAAAACTGCCTTGCCGTCGCCGCGTTGGCGCAGCAGACGCTCCGCGCCGACCCGTTCGGCTTCAGCCGCATGATCCTGGCGCGCTCCCGCGACGCGTCGACGCGCATAAAAGAGATCTTCTGTCAAAGCGAAATCGACGTGCAAAGCCGTGTGGAGATCCAGAATCTCACGCAGATCCATTGATTTTCCGCCGCCGCGTTAACGCAACGTTTGCTTGCGATTAAGATTGCATAAACCTTCTTGCATATGCAAAATCGCAACGATATAATAGGCGGCGTAATGAGGCGAATCCCGTCGAAATTTCGATTTTCGCTCGTCCTCGTTTCATTCACAAAAACTGTATATTTCATTTCCGCATGTCGTATGATATTCGCGCCGAATGGGTAGCGGCGCCGAACATTCCTCCTAAAGGCGGCCGGCGGACATAAATTCGAAAGAGGTCATCGCCGACCCGTTCTCCTCCGGTACACAGGGCGTTCGGGCTTTTGGGTGACCTTTGCTGTTTGCCCCGGGCGTTAAAAACGCCGACATTGACAAGTTTCGGCGACTGCATTACAATAGTTTCCGTCGTAACGTTCGTTGTACGAATCCGCTCGTCTTGTACGCGGATTTGTATTTTTTTGCGCAAAAAGTTCTTATACCAAAGGAGACCGCTTATGCCCCAGAAGGAAAACAAGATGGGCACGATGCCTGTCAATCGTCTGCTTTTGACGATGAGCCTGCCGATGGTCATTTCCATGCTCGTCCAGGCGCTTTACAACATCGTCGACAGCATCTACGTCTCGCAGATCAGCGAAAATGCGCTGACAGCCGTGTCCCTCGCGTTCCCGATCCAGAACCTCATGATCGCGTTCGCTTCCGGCACGGGCGTCGGCGTCAACGCGCTTCTTTCCAAAAGCCTCGGTCAGAAGAATTTCGAGCAGGCCGACCGCGCCGCGGCAAACGGCGTCGTCATCACCGTTTTCAACATTCTTCTTTTCGTTTTAATCGGCGCGTTCGGTTCGCACGCGTTCTTCGCCGCGCAGACCGACATCACCGAAATCGTCGACGCGGGCACGCAGTACATGACCGTCTGCGCGACGCTGTGCTTCGGCATTTTCGGCGAGATCATGTTCGAACGCCTTTTGCAGTCGACCGGCAAGACGATGCTGTCGATGATCACCCAGGGCGTCGGCGCGATCATCAACATCGTCCTTGACCCGATCATGATCTTCGGCTATTTCGGCATGCCCGCAATGGGCGTGCGCGGTGCGGCGCTCGCCACCGTCATCGGCCAGATCGTCGCCATGCTGCTCGCCGTTATTCTGAACGCAAAGTTCAACCACGAAATTCACGTCCGAATCAAAGACGTGCTTCGCCCGCACGGCAAGACGATCGGTGCGATCCTGAAAGTCGGCATCCCGTCGATCGCCATGATCTCCATCGGCTCGATTATGAACTTCTGCATGAATTTGATCCTGCTTTCGTTCACGGCGACCGCCGCGGCCGTCTTCGGCGTGTACTTTAAACTGCAAAGCTTCGTCTTCATGCCCATCTTCGGCATGAACAACGGCCTCGTCCCGATCATCGCCTATAACTACGGCGCGCGCAGCAGCAAGCGCATCTTGCAGGCATTCAAGCTCGCCGCGATCTACGCCATGAGCTATATGCTGCTCGGCCTGATCGTCTTCCAGTTCTTCCCGAGCACGCTTTTGGGCTTCTTCGACGCTTCCGAGCAGATGCTTTCGATCGGCGACGTCGCGCTTCGCATCATCAGTATCAGTTTCCTGTTTGCAGGCTTCAACATCGTCTCCGGCTCGATCTTCCAGGCACTCGGCAACGGGCTTTACAGCCTCATTGTGTCCGTTGCCCGTCAGCTGGTCGCGCTTTTGCCGATCGCCTTCCTTCTTTCCAAAACCGGCAATGTCGACGCCGTGTGGTGGGCATTCCCGATCTCGGAGGTCATTTCAACCTGCCTGACGCTCTTGTTCGTCCGCAACATCTACCGCGATCGGATCAAGCCGTTAGATTCCGCTCCCGCGAAAAACTAAACGACGCAAGCGAAAGCCTTCGCAAAATTTGCGAAGGCTTTTCTTATACACGTCGGCTGCTGCGAATCCGCCGCACGCGGCGCTGTCGTTCTCTCCTCTTTCCCAAAATCGTCGAAAACTGCTTCCGAACGGCAAAAAAGCGCGGCAGAGATTGACTTTTTGCCGCAGATTTGCTATGATTCGTCTGTTTCATGATTCGATCAAGGACATCCGTTTTTCCATGCGTCGTGTGCATTGCCGCACGCCGCATTTCATATTATATGGGAAAAACGTTTCCGCGCGCCGTTGTCCAAGACCAAGTTCGTCTTGAAAGGAACGATCGATCTTATGTCGCTTCTCAAACTGTTTTTTCTGGCCGTCGGGCTTTCCTTGGATGCGTTCGGCGTCTCAGTATGCAAAGGGCTTTCGTGTAAAAAGCTGACGATCAAGCGCTGTCTGATCGTCGGCGCATGGTTCGGCGTTTTTCAGGCGCTGATGCCGCTGATCGGCTACTTCCTCGGCACACAATTGGAGTCCTACATCACTGCAATCGATCATTGGATCGCATTCGGGCTTTTGCTCTTGATCGGCGTAAACATGATCCGCGAGGCGCTCGGCAAGGAATCGGCGGAAGAAATGGACGACTCGACCTCGTTCCATACGATGCTCCTTCTGGCCATCGCCACGAGCATCGACGCCCTCGCCGTCGGCATTACGTTTGCATTTTTGCAGGTCCGCATCCTGCCCGCCGTGTGCTTCATCGGGTGCGTCACGTTCGTCATCAGCGCGTTCGGCGTATGGGTCGGCAATCTGTGCGGCGACAAATATAAAAAAGCCGCGACGATCGCCGGCGGCGTGATTTTGATTCTGATCGGCACGAAAATCCTTCTGGAACACCTCGGGATCTTTTGATCGTAAGTTTTTGACGTTAGGAGAACTCCAATGAAAAAGCGAATCATTTCCGTCTGCGTCTTTTTGTCCGTCACGGCCGTGTTCATGCTGCTCGGCCGTTTCACCCGTCTCGCGTTCGCCGTGATCTGCGCGGCGATCTGCTGCCACGATCTTTGCCACGCGCTTTCCACGGGAAGCGACCGCCATGTCACGCCGTGGACGGGCTGGTGCTTTATCGCCGTGAGCGCCGTTTTGATCTGGTTCGACTTTCCCGTCTCGCCCATGCTCGTCGCGATCGTCTTCACGTTCTGTGCGCTCGGCGTGAGCGTCTTTACGCCGCATTTTCGCCCGAGCGAAATGCTTCTGTCGCTCGGCGTGTGCGTCTACCCCGTTTCGCTCGTCATGACAATCGGATACATTCTCTGCCTCGACGGGCCTTACTGGTACGTTACCGCTCTGACGGGCGCCGCGTCCGCCGCAATCTGCGACACGTTCGCGCTGTTCGGCGGCATGCGCTTTGGCAAACATCATCTCGCGCCGCGCGTCAGCCCGAAAAAGACCGTCGAAGGTTCCGTGTGCGGGCTTTTGTCCGCCGTGGTCACGGGCGTGATCCTCTATTTTGCGTTTTCCAAAACCGGCGTCGAGATCCCGCTTTGGGGCTATATCGTCGTCAGCGCCGTCTCCTCCACGCTCGGCCAGATGGGCGATCTGATCGCCTCGTCGTTCAAACGCGAGGCGGGGATCAAGGATTATTCCAATCTAATTCCCGGCCACGGCGGCATGCTCGACCGTCTCGACAGCCATATGTTCGCGATTCCCGCGGCGTATTTCATGATGGTCGTCTTGGGTCACATCGCCTGAATTCGACAAAAAGAGAAGCAGAATTGCTTCTCTTTTTTGTTGCTCAAATTCGTCTTTCGGCGCGAAGTTCCCGTGCGGCGGCCTTGTCTTTTTCGCCGATCCGATACGATTCGCACATCTTTCGCACGGCAAGCCGCACGACTTTCTCGTCTTCGCAAATTTTCAAATAAGCCAGCACTTCCTGCGGTCGAGAGATCGCCGCCGTCGCAAGCGCCCAGGCCTTTCCCATCTGCGCATAATACCCCTGGCAGTCGACGCCGAAGATCGTCTCCAGCGCAAACGCCGGCTCCGTCTTCAAAAAATGCGACAGCAAAAGCACGCACGCCGTGCGCTGTTCAAATTCCCGTTCGCTTTTTGCAAGCCGCTTGATCCATTCCTTCGTCGATTCCGTCCGCCGCCGCGCCGTTTGATAGGACTGACAAAACGCGTCGCAGACCGCCCAATCGGCGATCGTCGGCACGAAATCGCGTGCCGAAGATTCCAACGCGTCGTCGTCCTTGACATAAGCGAACAAAAACGCGCGGATCATTTTTTCTTCATGCGTCCCGTCCGCTTCTTTGAAATAATCTTCCCACCCATCTTTCGCCAACCGCTTTGTGAGCGCGCGCAAAACGGGAACGCGCACGCCGATCGTGTCGCTCACGCCCGGGATCAGCGCCGCGTTAAAAGTGTCATAGGCTTCGTCTCGGTTTTCGTATAATTCCCGCCTGACCTTCTCGCGAACGTTCTGCATGCTCTGCCCCGCTTTCGCATTTTCCCTTATTATAACAAAAAATACAGAAAACGGCCGCACGATAATCGAATGTCGTACGGCCGCCTTCTTTTTTGAAACTTCGGGTTTGGGGATCAGATCAGGTTTTCAATACCCGACTTTGCCTTCTTGACCACTTTTCGTCCGCAGCGCATCATCCGTCCGCGGATGATCGGATCCGCCATCGGCAGAGCGGTCATCACCGCCGCCGCGCCAAGCAGAACGCCGCACGCAAAAGCCTTACAACTCATGGCTGTCATCACTCCTTCCCATCGGTTTCAAGCATAAGATTCCCCGCGCACTTCGCGATCATGCGCAAAAAAATCGGAAAAGCGCCGAAACGCTCTTCCGATTTCTGGAAAATCACAAGATTCGATTTATTTATCTTCCGCCTCTTTGGCGGCCTTCTTTTCGCGATAGTCTTTGATGGCAGCCTCAACAGCCTCCTGCGCCAGAACGGAGCAGTGAAGCTTCACCGGCGGCAGCCCTTCCAGCGCTTCGACGACCGCTTCATTCGTCAGCTGCATCGCCTCGTCGACGCTCTTGCCCTTGATCAGTTCCGTCGCCATGCTGCTGGTCGCGATCGCCGCGCCGCAGCCGAACGTCTGGAAGGAAACGTCGCTGATATTCTCATCGTCGTCGACTTTGATATACATCTTCATGATGTCGCCGCACTTGGGATTGCCGACCTGACCGACGCCGGAGGGATCTTCCATCTCGCCGACGTTTCTGGGATGCATGAAATGATCCATGACTTTTTCGTTGTACATGATGAAGCCCTCCTTATTTGGCCTGATTTTTCACTTCGTTGTAAAGCGGAGACATTGCGCGCAGGCGTTCTACGATCGAAACGAGCGTCGAGACCGCCGTGTCGACGTCTTCTTTGGTATTGTGGATGCCGAGTGAGAAGCGAAGCGAGCCGTGCGCGATCTCATGCGGCAGGCCGATCGCAAGAAGAACGTGCGACGGATCGAGCGAACCGGACGTGCACGCAGAGCCGCTCGAGGCGCAAATGCCGTTTTGATCGAGCAGGATCAGCATCGATTCGCCCTCGATATACTGAATGCTGACGTTGACGTTCGCGGGAAGGCGCTTTTGCGGATGACCGTTCAGACGCGTATACGGGATCTTCTCAAGGATCTGCGCGATCATGTCGTCGCGCAGCGCCGTCAGATATGCGGCGTTTTTCTCGAGATTCTCCGTCGCAAGCGTGATCGCCTCGCCGAGGCCGACGATGCCGGGGATGTTCTCCGTGCCAGCGCGCTTGCCGCGCTCCTGGGAACCGCCCTCGATCAGGTTTTCGAGCACGACGCCTTTTTTGATATACATCGCGCCGACGCCCTTGGGGCCGTAGAACTTATGCGCGGACAACGAGAGCATGTCCACGTCAAGGTCTTTGACATCGATCGCGACCGCGCCGATGGCCTGCACCGCGTCGGTGTGGAACAGCGCGCCGTGGCGATGCGCGATTTCGCACAGTTCGCGAATGGGCTCGATCGTTCCGATCTCGTTGTTGGCAAACATCACGGACACGAGCGCCGTGTCGTCGCCGATGACCTCTTCCAGTTTTTCGGGCGAAACCAGACCGTATTCGTCGACGGGAAGATAGATCACTTCAAAGCCCTGTTTTTCCAGCCATGCGCCGGTATGCAGGATCGCATGATGTTCGATCTGCGTCGTGATGAGCTTTTTGCCCTTGTTGTAGGCGCGAAGCATCGTCCCCTTGAGCGCCCAGTTGTCGCCTTCGCTGCCGCCGCTGGTGAAATAGAT
>CAKTSO010000062.1 GCA_934613185.1 uncultured Clostridia bacterium
GTGACGATCGTCGCGGGCCTCATTTTCCTCGGCGGCATTCAGCGCATCGCGTTCGTCACCGAAAAGATCGTTCCGATCATGGCGGTTTTGTATATCGTGGGCGGCCTTGTGCTTCTTGTCATGCGCGGCCGCTATCTTCCCGAGACGATCGGCATGATCTTCCGCTACGCCTTCCAGCCCAACGCCATCATCGGCGGCAGCCTCGGTTTCGCTCTGAAAACGGCGATCAGCCAGGGCGTCAAGCGCGGACTGTTCTCCAATGAGGCGGGCATGGGTTCCACGCCGCATGCGCATGCGCTTGCCAACGTGGAAAAGCCCCACGATCAGGGCGTCGTCGCGATGGTCGGCCTGTTTGTCGATACGTTCGTCGTTTTGACGATGACGGCGCTCGTCGTCATCTCCTGCCTGTATGCCGGAGACGGCGTGCTTGCGGGCGGCAGCGCGGACGGCGTGACGAAGGCGAACATGGTTCAGATTGCCTTCTCGATGATCGCGGGGCAGAAGGCCGGTTCAATCCTCGTCGCGGTCTGCCTGTTCTTCTTCGCGTTCTCGACGGTCCTGGGGTGGAACTACTTCGGCAAGGTCAACGTGGAATACCTCTTCGGCAAAAAGGCCGTCCCGGTCTATTCGGTCATCGCGCTCATCTTCATCTTCCTTGGTGCGTGCCTGTCCAACGATCTTGTCTGGGAGCTTGCCGACATGTTCAACCAGCTCATGGTCATTCCGAACGTCATCGCGCTGATCGCGCTCGCGCCGCTGGTCGCGCGCGCGGCGAAGAAAACGAAATAAAACCGCTTCGTTATAAAATCGGCGTCCGTATGCTTTTGCGTGCGGACGCTTTTTGGTGCTTGTCTACGGAGCGTTTCTTGAAAATCGCGCGGCGCGCGGCGATAATGTCGTTGGAGGTGAGAACAATGGATCAGAAAAAAACGGGCGAGATCATCCGCGATCTTCGCATGGCGAAAAAACTCACGCAGGCACAGCTTGCCGAAACGATCGGCGTCAGCGACAAGGCGGTCTCCAAGTGGGAACGCGGCTGCGGCGCGCCCGACGTTTCGCTTCTGCCTCAGCTTTGCGCCGCGCTCGGCGTGGACACCGAGAGCCTTCTTCACGGCGATCTTGCGCAAAAACAGAAAAGCAGCGGCAATTTGAAAAAAATGAAATTCTACGTCTGCCCCTCGTGCGGCAATCTGCTTTTTTCTTTGGAGGAGGCACAGATCAGCTGCTGCGGCAAAAAGCTCGTGCCGCTGGAGGCCAAAAAGGCTGCGCCGGAAGAAAAGCTCTGCGTGGAAGTCTGCGACAACGAGTGGTTTATTTCGTCGCCGCACGAAATGACGCGCGAGCATTACGTCAGCTTCGCCGTGTTCATGACGGGCGATACCGTGATCGTCAAGAAGCTCTATCCCGAGTGGAATCTGGAATTTCGTCTGCCCATGCAGCGGCACGGCGTGCTTTACCGGTACTGTACGAAGGACGGATTGTATTATCAATATCTTTGAAAACGCTTTTTGAAACGCGCCCGAAGCGCTTGACATTCGCCGCCGGAATCGCTACGCTTGAAAAATGGAAGAGGACGCCGAAAATGCCGGTTTTTCCGGCATTTTTTCAATAAAGAAAGCCGAATGCAACCGCCGGTTGACACATTGCCGCGCCGCGTTGGTTGCGCGCAACCGGCAAAATTGCGATGATCGATCCATCACGGCGGACGCGAAAAGCGTTGCCGAACCCGGGAGGTTTCACTATGATTTTGGCAGAGAAGATCACGCAGCTTCGAAAACGCGCGGGCTGGTCGCAGGAGGAACTTGCGCAGCAGCTGGACGTGACGCGCCAGTCGGTCTCCAAGTGGGAGAGCGCGCAGTCTGTTCCCGACATGGAACGGCTCCTTCGCATGAGCCGGCTTTTCGGCGTGACGACGGATTATCTTTTGAAAGACGAACTGGAGGAAGCACCGCAAACAACGGAATCGGTGCAGGACTCGCCGCTTCGGCGCGTGACGATGCAGGAGGCGTCGGATTATCTGACGCTTCGCCGCGCGGCCGCGCCGAAACTTGCGCTGGCGGTGTTTTTGTGCGTGATCTCGCCGATCGCGCTGATCTTTCTTGCGGGCTTGAGCGAAGCGCCCGCGGCGCCGATCACGGAAAATGCCGCGGCGGGGATCGGGCTGTGCATTCTTCTTTGTTTGATCGCCGTCGCGGTGTCGATCTTCATTCGCTGCGGCGCGAAGACGAAGGCGTATGAATACCTTGAAAAAGAGCCGTTTGAAACGGAATACGGCGTGGACGGTCTGGCGCGCCAAAAGCGCGACGCGTTTTCCGAGAAGGCGACGCGGCTCAATGTCGCGGCCACGGTGCTGTGCATCCTGTCGGCTGTCCCGTTGTTTGCGGCGATCGGATTCAAGACGCAGAGCGACTTTTTCTATGTGGCGGCGGTGTGTCTGCTTCTGTTTTTGGCCGCCTGCGGCGCGGCGCTGTTCACTTACTGCGGCACGATCACGTCTTCCGTGAACAAACTTCTGGAAGAAGGAGATTACACGCGCGCCAATAAAAAAAGAAGCGGCGTGATCGGCGCGATTTCGACCTGCTATTGGCTCGTGTCGACGGCGATCTACCTTGTGCTGTTCCTGGGGTCCCGGAAGTCGGCGACGGTGGAAAACAGCTGGATCGTCTGGCCGGTCGCGGGCGTTCTGTTCGCGGCACTGATGTGTGTTTTAAAGATCGCGGTGCGTAAAAAAGAAGATTGACGAATCGCAGGGCGATGCGAAGGCATCGCCCGTTTTTGCGTCGGGCTAAGCACTGCAAAGATTGAAAGCGCGGGCGTTGTATGCTATATTGAAACGCGGAAGAAACGCTTTTGAAAAAGCTTTTTTCACACAAGATGAGCAGGGGGAACACCGCGACAATTCGCGGCGAAAAAAGTGACATCATGAAATACCGCACGGTGATCTTCGATCTGGACGGCACGCTGACCGATTCGGGCGAAGGGATCATTCAAAGCGCGATCTGCGCGGCCAAAGAGATGAACTATCCCATCCCGCCGCGCGAAAAACTGCTCTTGATGCGCGGACCGGCGCTGCGCTGGTCGTTTACGACGCTGTTCGGCATGAACGAGGAGCAGACCTACGAGGCCATCCGCATCTACCGCCGCTATTACAAAACGGTCGGCCTTCAGTATAACGGCACGTTCGACGGCGCGCTTGAAATGCTGGAAAAACTGCGCGCGGCGGGGCTTCGCGTCTACATCGCCACGGCGAAATATCAGCGCCACGGCCGCCTTGTCTGCCGTAAGCTCGGCATTCGAAAACGCGTGGACGGCGTCTACGGCAGCGGCAATCCCAAACATGCGGACGACAAATCGGTCATCATCGCGCGCATTTTGAAAAAGCGCCGCGCGAAGGGGCCCGCCGTGATGATCGGTGACAAGCATATGGACGTCGAAGCGGGACGCGCCTGCGGGATCGACACGATCGGCGTCGCCTACGGCTATGCCGCGCCGGGCGAACTGGAAGAGGCGAAGCCGACGCATATCGTCTCGTCGATCGACGAACTGACGGCGTATCTTTTGGAAAACTGACAAGAGGAATGACGATGAAAGGCTTGTTTATCGTATTTGAAGGGCAGGACGGCGCGGGGAAGACGACGCAGATCGAAGCGCTGCGCGACCATCTTGCCGCCTGCGGCCGCGAGGTTGTTTTGACGCGCGAACCCGGCGGGACACCTGTCGCGGAGAAGATCCGCGAGATCCTGCTCGATCGGGAAAACGCGGGGATGGACGCCGCATGCGAGGCGTATTTATACGCAGCCGCGCGCGCGGAGCATGTGCATCGCGTGATCGTCCCGGCGCTTGCAAGAGGCGCCGTCGTGCTGTGCGATCGTTTTTTGCTGTCGTCGATCGCCTATCAGGGGTACGGAAGACGGCTCGGCGCGGAGACGATCGTGAAACTGAACGAGCTTGCCATGGGGGACGTGAAGCCCGACTGCACGTTCTATCTTTCTCTCGATCCGGCGCTCGGACTGTCGCGAATCGAAAAAAACAGGACGCAGGACCGCATCGAAATGGAAAAAGAGGACTTTCACGCGCGCGTGAGAGAAGGATATTTGGCCGCCGCGTCGAATGATAAAAGCGTACACCTTTTGGACGCGCGCCTTGCGCCGCAGGAAGTGACGAAGAAAATGCTTTCGATCTTCCAAAGCCTTTACGCGCAGATGCTTTGACGAGCGGCGCGCATCTTTGGTATACTGATAGAAAAGATTTCCGTGCGCAAAACTTCGCGCGGAACGATGAAAGGGGTAATCTTCCGTGAAACTTATTATTGCGATCGTTCAGGACGAAGACAGCCAGAAGTTCATCAGCGAAATGATGAAGGCCGGTTTCAGCATCACGAAACTGGCGACCACCGGCGGCTTCCTTCGCATCGGCAATACGACGATGATGATCGGCGTCGACGAATCCCGCGTGGAAGAGGCGCTCGGCATGATCGAACATATCTGCAAATCCCGCAAGCAGGTCGTCACGTCTCCCTCGCCCATGGCCGGCACGACGGGCGTCTACATTCCCTATCCGGTCGAAGTGACGGTCGGCGGCGCGACGGTGTTCGTGCTTGACGTGGAACAGTTCAAGAAGTTCTGAGGATGTCGCCGCGATCGAACGCGCATACGACGCTTTTGCTCGGCGAGATTGAAACGGGGCGCGCGCTCGCGCTCCGGGAAACGGCGGCGCAGTGGTGCAGGGGGGACAATCCCCCCTGCGGCCGTTGCCCGATTTGCAAACGCGTCATGTCGGGGGAACATCCCGACGTGCATATTCTGGAAACGGACGAAACGAGCATCAAAGTTGCCGACGTCCGCGATTTTATCGGCGAGGAGGGCGTGCGCCCCTACGAGGCGCCGTTTAAAGTTTATCTCATTGTCCGCGCGGAGACGATGAATCCTGCCGCGCAGAACTCGCTTTTGAAGACGCTGGAGGAACCCGACGGCGACACGAGATTTTATCTGATCGCCGAAAAGGCGGATTCGCTCCTGCCGACGATATTGTCGCGCTGCGCAATCCGGCGGATCGCCGGGGAGGCGGCGCAGGAGCTGGCGCGTCGCCTGGAATCGGGCGGAGCGACGGCTTTTTGTGCGCAAATGGCGGCGATGCTGTCGGACGGCTCGTCCGCCCGTGCGCAGAAGATTGTTCATGACGACGGCTTTTTTGAAACGGGCCGCCGCGCGGCGGATGCGTTCTGCCGCGCAATGACGCGCGACGGCGGCGTGCCGGAACTTTACGCGTTTGTTTCAAAAAAACAGGATGCGCTCTGCGCTTTTGTATGGTGGCGCGCGCTGCTGCACGACATGATGTGCGAATGCGGCAAAAGCGGCGCGCCGCGTTATTTTTTAGAGAAACCGCAAAACTTTGACGCCTGTGCGGCGCGCCTCGGGGCGCGCGGGGCCGCGGCGCTTTTGGCCGCGCTCGATCGGGCGCAAATGCAGATAGAGGGCAATATCAATGCCTCGTTGGCCGCGGACGGCTTTTTCGCCGCGGCGCTGAAGGAGAAAAAACGATGACCAAAGTGGTAGGCGTCCGTTTTAAAAAAATGGGCAAAGTGTATTATTTCGACCCGCAGGAGCTGGAATTGGAGGAAGGGCTCGTTGTGGTCGAAACCGCAGGGGGGATCGAGTGCGGCGAGCTGGTCTTTACGCAAAAGCAGATCGACGACGAAAAGATCACGTCGCAGCTGAAAAAAGTGATCCGTCAGGCGACGCCCGCGGACGAAGAGAGACTGCGCGAACGCGAGGAGAAAAAACGCGAAGCGCTTCAAATATGCGAAGAAAAGATCGCGGCGCACAAGCTGGAAATGAAGCTGATCGACGTGGAGATCGCGTTTGACGGCAGCAAGATCACCTTCTTTTTCACGGCCGACGGCCGCGTGGACTTCCGGGAACTCGTCAAGGATCTGGCGCATGTGTTCCGCACCCGCATCGAGCTTCGGCAAATCGGCGTGCGCGATGAGACCAAAATGCTCGGCGGCATCGGCGCCTGCGGCCGCGTGTGCTGCTGCACCGCGTTTTTGAGCGAATTTGCGCCCGTGTCGATCAAAATGGCGAAGGAACAGAACCTTTCGCTGAACCCGACGAAGATATCGGGCCTTTGCGGGCGGCTGATGTGCTGCCTGAAATACGAACAGAACTATTATGAACAGATGCGCCGAGAAATGCCGCGCGTCGGTCGCGAGATCGCCACGCCGGACGGCCCCGGTACGCTTGTGGAAAACAATGTACTGAAAAAGACCTGTCGTGTGCGCATCACTCTGCCGGATCAGACGGTCGACATGCGGACGTATTCGCTTGAAGATATTCGCCGCGCGGAGGCCGGTCTGCCGCCGCTTTCGAAGGAAGCGCAGCGCGACGAAGAGGGCATGCCCGAGGCGGTCCTCGTTTCCGAACGCCGCGCGCCGCGCCCGCAGCAAAACGGGCAGAACCGTCCGCCGCAAAATCGAGGCGAACAGCAGGAACGGCAGAACCGCGACGGCCGCGCGCCCGCGCAGGGACGGCAGCAGAATCGCCGCCGCCGTCCGCAGAACGAGGGCGGACAGAACGCGTCCGCAAATGCAAAAGAAAACGCGCCGCAGCGGCAGAATCGCCCGCCGCGTCCGCGTCCGCAGCAAAGCGGGCAGAACCCGCAGACGGAAAACGGCAATCGCGAGAACGCGCCGCGCAGGGGTCAGAACGGGCAGCGCCGCCAGAGCGCTCAGAACCGCCCGCAGCGCAGCCGCAATCCCGAAAATAAAAACGCCGCGAACGAAGCCGTGACGCTTCGCCCGGCGGGGGAGACGCAAAAAGGCGGCGCACCGCGTCCGCGCAATAACAACGCCCGTCGCCGTCCGCGAAACAACAACGCTCGCAGGACGGAAGGGCAGGAGACGGTGCGTCTCGTTCCGGCAAATCCCAAAAAAGAAGACTGAATCGAATAAGAAACAGTACACGGCGCAGAGGCTGTTTGTGGCAGCGGCACTGCGCCGTGTTTTCTATATATTGTTCTATTATAGATTAAGAAGGAGAAATCATGAAGATGAAACGCAAGTCGAGATACGAAACCGCGCGGCGCTGGCTTTTGTTTTGGACGCTGTTTATCGGCGTCGGCGCGGTTGCGGGCGCCGCGGGCATGCTGATCGATCCCACGGGAAAAAGCATGGGGATGGACGCGATGCTCCCGTATTTTCAGGTTCTGCCCTTCGCGGACGTTCTGTTTCAAAATTTCGTCTTTTCGGGGATCGCGCTTTTGATTGTGAACGGGATAACCAATCTCACGGCGGCCGGGCTTTTGTTTGCACGAAAAAAGTGCGGCGCGGCGCTTGGCGGCGTGTTCGGCGTGACGCTGATGCTCTGGATCTGCATCCAGTTTTATATGTTCCCGCCGAATTTCATGTCCACGATCTATTTCATCTTCGGCTTCTGTCAGGCCGCGACGGGGTATGCGGCATGGGTGTTCCAAAAACAGGAATCGTTTTGCGTGAACGACGCCGATTATCTCAATATTGGGAAAGATCCCGAACGCCTCGTCGTGTATTTTTCGCGCATGGGTTACGGAAAAAGCCTGGCGCTTGCGGCGGCGAACGAAACGGGCGCGGAAGTTTACGAAGTTCGCTCGACCGAAAAGACGGACGGCACGCTCGGGTTCTGGTGGTGCGGCCGTTACGGGATGCACCGCTGGGGTATGCCGATCGAAAAAGTCGCCGTCGATCTTTCGCGATATCGTCATGTGACGATTTGCGCACCGATCTGGGTCTTCGCGCTTGCCGCGCCGATGCGTAGCTTCTGCCGCGAAAGCGCGGGCAAGATCAAAGAGGCGGATTACATCCTCGTGCATCATACGCGCGGTCGCTACGAAAACGCGGCGGAGGAAATGGATCGCCTGCTCGGGATCAAACATGCGAAGCTTGAAAGCGTCCAATGCAAAATGGGCGAGTTTCGCACGATTGAGTGACAGACCGATTTAGGAGGAAAAGTCATGACCCGCGTGATCCCGCTTCTTGAAAACACGGCCGCCGCGCCGCAATATCGTAAGAAACACGGCCTCTGTCTTTTTATCGAGACCGATGCGCACAAACTGCTTTTCGACGTCGGCCCGAACGCGCTGTTTTTGAAGAACGCGAAGACGCTCGGCGTCGATGTCGCAGCGGTCGATACGGCGATTCTGTCGCATGGGCATTGCGACCATACGGGCGGCCTGCGCGCGTTTTTGAACGAGAACGACACGGCGAAAATTTATCTTCGTTCCACGGCGAGAGAGCCGCATTACGTTAAAGTGATGGGCGTCCCGTTTTTTGCGGGAATGCGCGTGACGTCGTCGAAACGCTTTGTCTTTACGGACGCTTTGACGCGGATCGACGAGACGCTCGCGCTGTTTTCCGACGTCGCGCCGAGAACGCCGCTTCCCGCGTCCGATCAAAAGCTGTTTGTCAAAACGGACGGCAGGATCGTTCGGGACGATTTTCGTCACGAACAAAACCTGATCCTCCGCGCGGACGGAAAGACGATCCTCTTTACGGGCTGCGCGCACGCGGGGATCGTTAACATCGCGGAAACGGCGCGGCGGCTTTTCGGGAGGATCGACGCGATCGTCGGCGGTTTTCATCTTTACGATCCGCCGACGGGACGATACGAAAGCGAGGAGTATATTCAAAAAACGGCGCTTGCGCTTCAAAAGACGGGCGCGGAATGTTACGCCTGTCATTGCACAGGACGGACGGCGATTGAGCAAATGCGACCGATTCTGGGCGGAAAGCTGCATGAAATTTCGACCGGAAGCGTGCTGCAATGGGACTAAAAAGAGAAAGCAGGAAGCATTTACGCTTCCTGTTTTTTTATGACGTCGAGAAATTGGGAAAATGCGCTTGGGAGCGCGTAATCGCGTTCGAGCGTCGGAAAATCGATCCAGACGAATTCGGGCGATCGTGATTCGCAGTCGATGCAATAGGCTCGCATGTCCCATTTGACGTGCGTGAAAACATGCGAACGCGACACGCGGGAAACGAGCGCTTTTGCGGCGACGCCGCGGCGTTTTGCTTCGGCGAGCGCCGCGGTTTCGTCCAGATGATCGGGAACGTTCGGGAATTGCCAAAGCCCCGCAAGAAGTCCGTCTTCGGGGCGCTTTTCGATGGCGACGCAGTCGCCGCAGCGAAGAAGAAAGATCGTCAGATTCTCCGTTCGGCGCGCCTTTTTTGCGCTTTTTACGGGAAACGACTGCGCGCGATTTTGCCGCGCGGCAAGACAGCGGCTTCGCAGAGGACAGATTTCGCAGCGTGGCGCGCCGTTCGGGATGCAGACGGTCGCGCCCAGCTCCATCAAACTCTGCGTGAAATCGCCGCAGCGCCCCACGGGGTAGATCGGGGATAGAAGATCATGCGCTTTTTTCTGCGCGGCGGGCGAAGGAACGGGCGTTTCGTCGGCCAGAAGACGGGAGAAAACGCGAAGCACGTTGCCGTCGACGGCGGGCGTCGGCAGTTCGAAGCTGATCGAGCAGATCGCTCCGGCCGTGTAGTCGCCGACGCCGCGAAGCGCGCGGATCTTGTCGTACTGCGCCGGAAACACGCCGCCGTAGTCGCGGACGACCTGCTGCGCGGCGCTTTGCAGATACCCCGCGCGGCGATAATACCCGAGCCCTTCCCAGAGTTTGTGCAGCCGCTCGGGCGGGACGCTCGCCAGTGCGAAGACGTCGGGCAGCTCGGCGATAAAGCGGCGGTAATGATCGATCGCCGCCTCGACGCGCGTTTGCTGCAGCATGATCTCGGAGACCAGAACGTGATACGCCTCGCGATCCGCGCGCCAGGGAAGGTCTCGGGCGTGCGCTTCATACCACGGCAAAAGCGCGCCGGGAAGAAAACCGATCGGGGACGCGGACATGGCGAAGCCTCCTTTTTTCGCAAGCGGATGATGCGGGAAAACCGATGTTTTGAACGGAGTTTTATTATAGCATAATAAGGGAAGAACGGGTCAATTCCGGGAAGCGGTAATTGTATTTGCGCGGCTTTACAACTTGAATTTGCTGTGTTAGAATAAAATCATCCTAACAAGGAGGTAACAACCACAATGAAAATTTCCGATGCCTGTGTTTCTTGCGGTGCCTGTGAGAGCGAGTGCCCCGTCGGTGCGATCTCCCAGGGTGCGGACCATTACGAAATCGACGCCGATACGTGTGTGGATTGCGGCGCTTGCGCCAGCGTCTGCCCCGTCGGTGCGCCCAACAACGACTGATTTGTGAATCAGAACAATTGAGGGTAGGAAG
>CAKTSO010000063.1 GCA_934613185.1 uncultured Clostridia bacterium
CCCGTGGGGCGGATCAACCCCGCCAAAAGCTGCATGAAGCTCGTCTTGCCGCAGCCGGTGCGCCCCATGACGCCGACAAATTCGCCGTCTTCGATCGAAACGTTGATGTCGTTTAACACGCGCATGTCCCCGAAGGAAAGATTCAACTGTTTTGTTTCAATCGACATAATTCCTCCGAAAGCTCCCACGCCGTCAAAGGGCAGCGGGAAAGCGCGATTCCGTACGGCTTCAAGTCTTCGCAAAAGCGCACGGCGGCGGGCGGCTCGATCCCCGCGCGAGACAAAAGCGCCGTGTCGGACAAAATGCGCCGCGAATCGCCGAACGCGAGGATGCGGCCGCCGTGCATCAAAAGCACGTGCTTTGCCTGCACGGCATCTTCCACGTCGTGCGTGATCATGACGATCGTATGCCGTTCCTCGTTGCATTTTCGGATCATTGACAGCACTTCGCGGCGGCACATCGGGTCGAGCATGGCGGTCGCTTCGTCGAAGATCAGAATCTGCGGCTCGAGCGCCAGAACGCCCGCGATGGCGAGCCGCTGCTTCTGCCCGCCGGAAAGCGTGGAGATCGTGCGGTCTTCAAAGCCGTCCAGCGCCACGCGATGCAGCGCCTGCGAAACGCGCCGGGGGATCTCTTCCCGCGGCGTGCCGTAGTTTTCAAGCCCGAAGGCCACGTCTTCGCGCACAATGCTCGAGACGAACTGATTGTCGGGATTTTGAAAGACCATCGCGCAGCTTTTTCGGATCGCGCGGCGCGAAGTTTTGTCGCGAACGTCGCGGCCGAGAATGCGAAGCTCGCCGTCCCGCAGGGGCAGCAGCGCGTTGAAAAGACGCGCCAGCGTCGATTTTCCGCAGCCGTTTTCGCCGAGCACGGCGACGAAATCGCCCTGCGGAATCGAAAGGTCGATCCCGCAAAGCGCCTGTTTTTTGCCGTCGTCGCCGTCGTAGAAAAACGAGACGTTCTTTGCTTCGATTGCGGAAAGTTCGGACATGGCACGTCTCCTTTCTCAAAGCGTGTTTTTTTACAAAAAAATGCCACGAAAGCAAGTCGTGCCGCCGCATTCGACGGGCGGGCGATCGCCTTCATGGCAAAAATCCGAAAGCAAAGCCGAAGGGGCTTGTTTTTTTATCAAAGTCGTGCGTTTGCCGCGCTTCGTGCACGGCGCGCCTCTTTTCATAAGAGAACAGAGGTTATTTTATCATAAATCGAAAGCCCGCGCAACAAAAAAGCGAAGAGATGCCTCTTCGCTTTTGACGATCGGAATTTACTTCCCGGCACGGGCGTCGCGGATGTTCTCGAGGAACACCTTCGCGGTCTTGACGATCTTGTCATATTCGCCCGTTTTCGCGCCGCCGGTCAGGGAAGAACCCGCGCCGACCGCGACCGCGCCCGCAGAGATCCACTCGTGGACGTTCTCCGCGCTGACGCCGCCGGTGGGCATGGCGTTGATCTGCGGGATGGGGCCCTTGAAGGCCTTGATGATCTTCGGCCCGAACAGTTCGCCGGGGAAGATCTTCGTGATCTCCGCACCCGCTTCCATGCCCTCGAGCGCTTCCTTGACGGTCATCGCGCCGGGCATGCAGGGGACCTGATAGCGGTTGCAAAGGCGCATGGTGTCGACGTTCAGCGAGGGGCTGACGACGTAGCGCGCGCCGGAGAGGATCGCCATGCGGGCGGTTTCGGGATCAAGCACCGTGCCGGCGCCGATGATGATCTTGTCGGGATCGACGCGCTTTGCAAGGTCGGCGATGATCTCATGCGCGCGGTCGACGGTGAACGTCATTTCGATCGCGGCGATGCCGCCTTCGATGCAGGCTTCCGCGATTTTGAAAGCCTGTTCGCCGGAGTCGGCGCGCACGACGGCGACAAGGCCGACGTCGCAGATGCGGTTGATGATGGCGGATTTGTTGGTCATTTTTACATTCTCCCTTTCTTTGTGGTGAGATATTGAGTCATGCGCGGTAAAGGCGCTTGTAGCGTTCGAAGCGTTCGGCGTAATGCGCGGCCGTCGCGGGATCGGGATGCACGATCGTCGCGCTGCCGGGATCGAAATCGCCGGGGTCGGAAAGCCTGCCCTCCGCGATCAGCCCGAGCGCGGCGCAGCCCATCATCGAGGCCTGCTCCATGTCGGCGCATTCGATGTCGCGCTGCAGAATGTCGGCGAGCATCTGCGTCCACAACGGGGAGTTCAAAATGCCGCCCGACACGCGGATGTGTTCGGGGCTGCCGCCCACTTCGCACAGCGCGAGGAAGCAGTCGTAAAGATTCATCAAAATGCCTTCCAGCACGGCGCGGTACAGATGACCCGGCCCGCACGCGCCCGAAAGATCGGCGAACGCGCCCAGACGTTCGTCGCGCCAGCCGGGGCAGCGTTCCCCGTAGAGGAACGGCGTGAAGACGGGGTAGTCTCCTTCGGCCTCTTTGGCAAGCGCCTCCAATTGCGAGAAGGAATACTGCCCGCCCAAAATCTTTTTCACGAGCCAGTCGACGCAGTTGGTCGCGCCGCTGGTCGCCGCGCCGCAGAGCCAGCGCCCCGGGCCGACGTAGCACCACGTCCCGCCGGGTGTCTTCGTCTGCACGGGATGGTCGAACGCCATGCGAAGCGCGCCGCTCGTGCCGACGGAAAGCGTCATGATCCCGGGCGACATCGCGCCCGCGCCGACCTGATTCATCGCGCCGTCCGGATGCGGCGGCACGACGGGAATGCCCTGCGGAACATGGAGCGATTCCGCAAATTCGGCGTTCAAAGGCTCAAAATCCGTGTGCGTGACGAGCTTGGGAAGCTGTGCACGGGTAAGACCGCAAAGCGCGAGCGTTTCGTCGTCCCAATCGAGCGTGTGCGTGTTCAAAAGCGCCGTGCCCGACGCCATCGACTGCGACACATGCCACTTGCCCGTCATGCGGTAGAAGTTATAGTCGCTCTGCCCGGCGCAGAAAAGTCCGTCCGCAAGGCCGAGCGCCTGCTTCAGATAACGGTATTTGAACGCGGGATAGATGGCGTGCACCATACAGCCCGTGCGCGCATAGACGCCCGCGGCGAGGGTTTCGTCCTGCCGAAGTTCGCCCGCGCTTTTTGCGGCGCCCGTGTAGGCCCAAGTGTAGCAGCGCGTGACGGGGCGCATCGTATGGTCGAGCATGACGAGCGAATGCCACGTGCCGCCGAGCGAGACGACGTCGATCGGGCAGTTCGCTTCCCGCACGGCCTGACGCCCCGCGGCGGTCATCGCCGAAAGAACGCCGTCCGCGTCGTGCGTGGCGACGTCGCTGACGCTCGGAGCATAGGCGTTCGATACGACGCTTTTGATGCCGCTTTGCGCGTCATAGACCATCGCCTTGGCCGACGAAGTGCTCGCCTCAAGAACTAAAACAGCCATAGTGTTTCGATTTCCTTTCTGATGCGGCGCGTCGCGCGGCATCGTCTGGGGAAAGCCCGGAATCAGTATAGCACATATCGTGCCGCCTGCGACGCTTTTTCGCAAAGAATGTGTGAAGGATTGCGCCGCCGGGATGCGTTTTGCAAGCAAAAATTTTGAAGGAGAAGCGTACGAGAATGAGAGAATTTGTCCCGTATGCGCCGAAAGACATGCGCTTTTTGACGCAGCGTGCGAAAACGGGCGAGGAAAGCACGGTTTTTCGAGCGCTGCTTCGACAAGCCGCGCGCGGGAATCGTGATAGATTGTTGTGCAAAGAAGATCGACGATGAAATACCAAGGAGGTCTGTCATGCAGCGGATTGCCCGACTCAGGGGGAAACTTTCGTCCGAAGCGGCGCGGAAGCGTCTGTTCCCGCAGCTTGCGCGACAGATCGCGGGCGCGGGGATCGCCGCGCTGTGCGCCATGCTGCCGCTTGATTATGCGGCGATCGCGATCTGCGCGCCGATGTGCGCGGCGCAGATCGTGCGCGGGACGTTCGCGCCGCTTTGTTTGATCGCGGCGGCAGGCGCAAGAGTGATCTGCGCGCTCGTTCGCGGCGACGCGTTTTTGTGGTGCGATGCGGCGGCGATTTTGTTGGTTTGTGCCGGCGTATGGGGCGTCTGCCGAAATTTTGCGGGCGAAAAAAAGCGCATGGCGGCGTTTGCCGCGCCGCTGGCTCTCGTCGTCTCCCGAATTTTGGCATGGCGTCTTTTGACGCTCGACTGGATCATTCTCATCGCGCAGGCGGCCTGCGCGACGGCGCTGTATCCCGTGTTTTCGTCGGCGCTCGGCGTGCTGCATGCGGCGAAAAAGCGGACGGTGTTGTCGAGCGAGGAGACGCTGTGCTGTGCGCTGACGCTGGCGGCGATTCTGGCGGGCGCGGCGCCGATCCGCATTTTCGGATTTTCCCCGAGCGCGGCGCTTTGCTATGTTTCGATCCTCGTCGTCTGCCGCGGCGCGGGGGCGGGGCTCGGCGCGGGCTGCGCCGCCGTGATGGGGCTGGCGCTCGCCGTCGGCATGGGCGGCAAATGGATGATGATCGCCAATTTGACGGTCTGCGCCGTGGCTTGCGCGCCGTTTCAGAAGATCGGCCGATGGGCGGGCGCGCTTTCGTTCGTGATGGTCAACGCGCTGATGACGCTTGTGGTCAACGCGTCGGGCGAGGTGATCCTGAACCTTCGCGAGAGCCTTCCGGCAGCGGCGGCGTTCGCCTTTTTGCCCGCAAAGTGGATCGATCGCATCTGCGAGAGGGTCAGCGATACGGCGCGGCGGGAACACGACCGGGACACGCTCCTTCGCCGCGCGGACGAAACGGTCCGCACGCGCGTTTTGAACACGGCGGACGTGTTTTCTCAAATGGCGGCGTGCTTTTCCTCCGTTGCGGGTGCGGAGACGTCCGCACCGATGCACACGACGCAGATGATGTCGCGCGTGTGCGGAGAAGTCTGCGCGCGGTGCGCGCTTTTGAACGTGTGCTGGAAGCGGGAGTACGACGCGACGTATGAGGCGATGTACGACGCGCTGGAAAAGGCGCGCGAAAGCGGGAAATTCGATCCGCGGCAGATCAACCCGGACTTTGCGCGGCGGTGTCTGAAGACGCAGCAGATGATCGACTGCGTCAATAAAACGGCGAGCCTCTATGTGCTTCAAAACCAATGGGAGCGGCGCATGGACGAAAGCCGGATGCTGATCGCGCGGCAGCTTTCCGGCGCAGCGGGGATGATGCGGCGCACGGCGGAGAATCTTCATTTGGAGGAGTGTTTCGACAGCCGCGTGGAACACGACGTGCGCGTGTGTATGGATCGGCGCGGGATGCCGCAGCCGCAGGAGGTGATCGTGGAGTCCGGCGGCGCGTGCCGCGTATGCATTCGCTGCGAAAGGCCGAACGACCGCGTTGTGTGCGTGCGTGAAGGCGCGGCGGCCGTGAGCGAGGCGCTCGGGCGGAAAATGCGCATGGCGGGCGGCTTGTGCGCCCTGACGCGGGACGGAAAGTGTTCGTGCAGCTATGTGCAAAGCGCAAGATACGAACTTGTCACGGGCTGCGCGCGGCAGATCGCCGAAAACGAAGAGGTCAGCGGCGACTTTTGCGATCAACAGCGCCTTGACGCCACACAGTTTGTCATGGCGCTGTCCGATGGGATGGGCAACGGTCCGCGCGCGCAGGCCGAGAGCACGGCGGCGGTCAAGCTGCTTTTGAACTTTTTTAAAGCGGGCTTTTCGCGCGAAGCGGCGCTGGAGACGATCAATCGCCTGCTGCTTCTTCGCTCGGGCGAGGAGATGTTTTCGACGGTCGACTTATGCCAGATCGACTGCGCAAGCGGCGCGTGCCGTTTGACGAAGATTGCCGCCGCGCCGGGGATCGTGCGCAAGAACGGAAGGATGCATCTTGTCAGCGGCGAGGCGCTTCCCATGGGCGTGGCGGACGCGGGCCCGCCCGAGGCGATGGCGTTCGACCTTCGGGAAGGGGACGGTGTCGTTTTGATGAGCGACGGCGTGACGGACGCGCTCGGCGAGGCGGCGCTCGTGCCGCTTTGCGAGGCGTTCTGGCGCGACTGCGACGGGCAGGTGCAGCCCTTTTGCGAGGCGCTCGTGCAGGCCGCGCGCGCCTGCTGCGGCGATCGGGCGCGGGACGACATGACCGTCACGGCGGCGTTTTTGACGAGGGCATAGCATATGAAAAGGGACCTATGAATAGGCGGGTTATGAAGAGGCTTGCATTAAAAAAGGACGCGATGTTTCGCGTCCTTTTTGGTTCGGCGTTATCCCCGCAGCGCATCGACCGCGGCGCGCTTGTCGGAGGCCTTGAAGAAAAACGAACCCGCGACGAGACAGTTCGCGCCGGCGTGTTTGACAAGCTGCGCCGTCTCGGCGTTGATCCCGCCGTCGACGCTGACAAGCATCCGGGGGGCAAGCTCGCGGATGCGGCGAATCTTCTCGAGGCTTTCGGGCATGAAGCGCTGCCCGCCGAAGCCGGGCTCGACGCTCATGACGAGAACCATGTCGATCGAAGAAAGATAGGGAATGAGTGCGTCGGCGGGCGTGGCGGGTTTGATGGAAAGGCCGCACTTTTTCCCGCGCGCGTGGATTTTGTCGATCGTCTTTTGCACGTCGCTTTTGCTTTCCAGATGGAACGTGATGAAGTCGCAGCCCGCGTCGCAGAACGGGTCGATGTACGCGTACGGATCCTCGATCATCAGGTGCGCGTCGAAGACGAGGTCGCTTACGCGGCGGATGCTCTCGATCACGGGCAGCCCGAAGGAAAGGTTCGGGACGAACACGCCGTCCATGACGTCCAGATGGATCATGTCGGCGCCGCTTTGCTTGACGCCGTCAAGCTCGCGCGAAAGATGCGCGAAATCGGCGGCAAGAAGAGAGGGGGAAACGTGGATCATGAAAGACCTCCGTGGAATGCTTATTTTTAATGTTATTTTTTCAGCGCTTCGCGCGCCAGCATGAGGCCGACGATCGTCTTGGAATCCTGAATTTCGCCGCGCGTGATGCGGCAGATCAGTTCGTCCAGAGGGAAGCGGCGCACGTTCAAAAACTCGTCCTCGTCGGGATCGGTCTGACAGGCGGAAAGATCCGTGGCAAGATAGACGAAAATGCGCTCGTCGAAGATGCCGGGCGACGTGGCGAGCTCGGTCAAAAGCGTGTAGTTTTCGGCGATCAGCCCGACCTCCTCGTGAAGCTCGCGCTCGGCGCAGATCAGCGGATCCTCGCCGTTTTCCCGCTTGCCCGCGGGGATCTCGAGCGTCACTCTTTGCAGGGGATGACGATATTGATAGACCATCGTGACGCATCCGTCGGCATCGACGGGGACGACCGCAGCCGCACCGGGGTGGCGAATGATCTCGCGCTTGGCGCTGCGTCCGTCGGGGAGCGTCACGTCCCAGACGTCGATGTTGGCGACGCGGCCGTGATAGACCTGCGTTTTTGACTGCACGGTTTCGTTGAGCGATTCGCGGATCGCCTTTTCATCCGACATGGCAAACCTCCGAAAAACTTGGAATATCGATCAGAACATCTGTATTATACAACGCAACGGACAAAACAAAAAGCCGCGCCGCGCGATTTTACGCCGATCTTTTCGTATATTTAAGGCACAAAAAGCGACAATGACGCCCCTGTTTGCTTGCCATTCGACGAAAAAACGGTTAGAATAAACATTGCGATGAAAAAGCAAAGCATGACACAGGAAAAAATGCGACGCACCGTCGCCTGTGCGCTGGCGCGCGCGGGCGTTGTTCGGGGCGTTTTGGTTTTAGCGGCGGTTTCCGGCGGGAAAGACTCCGTGTGCATGCTTTCGATCCTTCGCACGCTGTCGCTTGAGACGGGATTTTCCCTGGCGGCGGCGCATGTGGAACACGGCATTCGTCAAAACGCGCACGACGACGCGCTTTTGGTGCGGAGCCTGTGCGAAAACTGGGGCGTTCCGTTTTTTTCAAGACGCGTGGACGCGCCCGCGTTCGCAAAGGAAAACGGCTTAAGTTTAGAGGATGCCGCGCGGCGCCTTCGCTATGCGGCGCTTCGCGATATGGCACAGGAATGCGGCGCGGATTTGATCGCCGCGGCGCATCACGCGGACGATCAGGCCGAGACGGTCCTGATGGGGCTTGTCCGCGGCAGCGCGGGGCTTCTTCGCGGCATGGCGGAGAAAACCTGTGACGCGCGGGGCGCGATCGTGCGGCCGATGCTCTCGATCCGAAGGGACGACATCGAGCGCTTCGTGCGCGAAAACGACCTTCCGTTTTCGGAGGACGAGACGAATCGGGACACGGCTTACCTTCGCAATTTTCTTCGACTGCGATTGATCCCGGCGATTCGCGAATACAACGCCTCGTTCGAAGCGGGCGCGGCGAATCTTGCGCGTTCGCTTCGGCGCGACGACGCGTTTTTGGAGCGTCTGGCGCAAAAGACGTATGCGGATTTTGTGCGGGTTTCGCCCGGCGAGATTTTATTTGACGAAGGGATCTTGCGGGAAGATCCGGCGCTCGGCGTTCGAGCCGTTCGGCGCGCGTTGGAAGACGCAGGCTGCTTCCCGAAAGCTTCGGCGGTCGAAGATGTTCTGCAGCTGCAAAAAAAGCAGTGCGGGCGCGAAATCGACCTCGGCGCGGGGTGGATCGCGCGGCGGACGAAAGGCGGCGTCTCGGTTTCCAAACGGACGAAGACGCAAACGGGCGAGTTTCCGCTTGCCGTGCCGGGCGAGACGAAGACGCCGTGGGGCGTGTTTCGCGTGACGGGGCCGATGATTTGCGCCGACCCAAAAACGGGAAAAAACGCGCAGTGGATTCCCGAAGAAATGGCGGGCGGTTTGGTCGTCCGATCGATGCGCGCGGGGGAGCGGATGCGTCCGCTCGGCGCGAGCGGTTCCAAATTGTTGAGCGATCTTTTGTGCGACGCGGGGTATGACGCCGCGTCGCGCAGAAAAATGTGCGTCGTCGATTTTGGCGGCGCGCCGGTCTGGATCGCGGGCGTGCGCGGCGACGAACGCTGCCGTATGCGGCCGGGGCAGACGGCATATCTGATGGATTTTCAAGCAAAATAAAAAGGAGAAAAACGAAAATGCAGCATTGGACCGATGCGGTAACGGAGACGTTGATCACCAAAGAGGCGCTCGAGGCGCGCGTCAGGGAACTCGGTGAGCAGATCACGCGGGATTATCAGGGCAAAAAGCTTATGGTCATCGGCATCCTCAAAGGCGCGATTGTGTTTTATACCGACCTTGCGCGCCAGATCGACCTGCCGCTGATTTTCGATTTCATCAGCGTTTCCAGCTACGGCAGCAAGACGGTTTCCTCCGGTGAGGTCAAGTTTTTGAAGGACGTCGATCAGCCCATTCAGGGCTATGACGTGCTGATCGTCGAGGATATCGTCGATTCGGGCCGCACGCTGAGCTATCTTCGCTCCAATTTCGAGAGCCGCAAGCCCGCGTCCATCCGCGTATGCTGTCTGCTTGACAAAAAAGAGCGCCGCGAGGTCGACGTTCAGGTGGATTATGTCGGCTTTGAGATTCCCGATGCTTTCGTTGTCGGTTACGGACTGGATTACGACGGGACGTACCGCAACCTTCCCTATATCGGCGTGCTTTCCCCGGAGGCCTATGCCAACGAGTGACACGCCTTTGAACGACGCGCCCCGGGCGCGAAATCGAAGGAGGACCTGTTAGATTGCAGAACAAAAGAAACCTGCGCGGCCTGCTGTTTTTTGCCGTGCTTCTGGTCGCGGCGATCGCACTTGCGTCGATGTCGATGGGCGGCTTCGGCGCGTCGAGTGCCAAAAAGGAAACGATCGCCTATTCCGACTTTCTGGGGCATGTCAAAGACGGCGATGTCGCATCCGTCCTGATCGTCGGGAACGATCTGGTCGGCGTATACAAGGATTCCGACACGGCGGCTGCGTTTGAAAAATCGCCGACGTCGCAGTATGATTTCCGCACTTATGTGCCGGACACGTCGAGTTTTTATTCCGACGTGCGAAGCGTCCTGGGGGACGAGACGCTCTCCTCTTTGGACTTCGGCTTCACCATTCAAATGCGCGGCAACGAGACGTCCTGGTGGCAGGCTGTGCTGCCGTATCTGATCGGCTTCGTGCTTTTGATCGGATTCTGGTTCTACATCATGCGCCAGCAGAACAAGCAGAACGGCTCCATGAACAACTTCGGCAAGTCCACCGCCAAGCGCCATCAGGCGGGCGTTGACAACAACGTCACATTCGCCGACGTGGCGGGCGCGGACGAAGAAAAAGAAGAGCTGGCTGAGGTTGTCGAGTTTTTGAAGAACCCCAAGCG
>CAKTSO010000064.1 GCA_934613185.1 uncultured Clostridia bacterium
GATGAAGGTTTGGCGCGGTGAAGATCTGCACGTCGATACGATCTTTTTCGGCGGCGGCACGCCGACGCTGCTGGGTGCGGAAAACCTGACGCGGATTCTGGACGCGGCGCGGGAAAACTTTAACGTGGAACAAAACGCGGAGATCACGCTGGAGGCAAATCCCGGCACGGTCGATTTCCCGATGCTGCGCGCACTGAAGAACGCGGGATTCAATCGGATCAGTTTCGGCGTGCAGAGCTTCTGCGACGAGACGCTTCGACGCATCGGCCGCATTCATTCCGCATCCGAAGCGATCGACGCCGTGCATATGGCGCAGGACGCGGGGATCGCGCGCGTGTCGGTCGATCTGATCAGCGCGCTGCCGCATCAGACGCTTCGGGAAATCGAGGAAAACGCCGGGACAGCGGCCTCGCTCGGCGTGACGCACGTTTCCTGCTATGATCTGACGATCGCGCAGGATACGCCCTTCGGTACGCTTGCCGCGCAGGGAAACCTGCCGCTGCCCGACGAGGACACGTCGCTTTTGATGCAGCAAAGAGTCTGTGAAGTTTTAAACGCGGCGGGATTTGAACGCTATGAGATCTCCAACTATGCCAAAGACGGGGCCGTCGCGCGGCACAACCTTCATTATTGGCATAACGACGATTACGTCGGCGTCGGCTGTGGCGCGCACGGGCGATTTCGCAACGTGCGCTATGTGCAGGCAGAAACGTTGACGGAATACGAAAGCGACGTTCAAGCCGGGCGGCGTTGGCGCGAATGCGAAGAGGTGATCTCGGCGTTCGACGACGCGGCGGAGACGCTGATGCTCGGAATGCGTTTAAAAGAAGGCGTTGACTTTTCGGCGCTTTTGTCGCGCCTTTCCGAAGATGAGGCGAAGAAATGGGAGCGCCTTTTGCAAAAATACGAATCGATGGGGCTTGTGACGCTGAAAAACGGGCGGCTTTGCCCGACACCGCGCGGCTGGGAAGTGCAGAACGCCTGGCTTTCGACGTTTCTGTGATGACGCGGGCGCGGTTATGTTATACTAAACACGGCCGAAATTAAATGAAGAAAACTCGATGAAAAGGAGGGCGGCGGAACATGACGCAGCTTCAATATCAGCTTTTATCCGGCGCGATGCGCTTTGTTTTCGTGCCGCTGATCCTCTTTATTCTGTGGCGCTGCGCGAAAAACGCGTGGATCGAATATCGCTTTGAAAAGACGCATGTCGGCGACGTGGGCGCGGACGGCGAAGTGATGGGCTATGCCGCGCTGATCGACGAATGGCAGGACGAAGACGCCTGGCGGCCGCTTTACGACGACACGGTCGTCGGCTCGGCGTCGGACTGCAATTTCCGCGTGCGCGGTCACGGCCTGCGCCCGAAGCATGCGCGCATTTACTTCGAACGCGGCAGAGCTTATGTCGAGCGTCTGTGCATGGACGGCGACGTGCTGGAGGCCGACGGCAAACCCGTGGTGCAGACGGCAAAGCTGCACGACGGCTCCCATCTTCTGGCGGGCGAGGCGGAAATGCTCGTGACGTTCCACGAAAGGAGGGCGCGCGGCAATGGCGGCGATGAAAGATAAAACGCGTTCGCGCGGTGCGGTGCTGACGAACGGGATCGTGTTTGCGACGGCATTGTTCGAACTTCTCGGGTTCAGCCTTCTTGCGCTGCGGCAGGAAATACCGGACATTCGGGCGCTGGTGTTCAGCCTTGTGTGCGTGTCGGCACTGCTTGTGCAATACGCTCTGTTTCGCTTCGTGTTTCGGCGCGCGGACATGCAGGTCATGCTGATCGTGAACGTCCTGTGCGCCATCGGGCTTGTCCTGCAATATCGCCTCGACGCATCGACGGCGCAAAAACAGCTGATCTGGTATCTTATCGCGATTTTCGGGATGTTTGTCGTGATGATCGTGCTGCCGAAGATCCGCGAACTTCGAAAGTTCGACTGGCTCTTTATCGGCTTCGGCATTGCGCTTTTGTGCCTTTCGACGTTTTTCGGGACAGAAAAAGGCGGCTCGCGCAACTGGTTTCAGATCGGGTCGTTTTCGTTCCAGCCTTCGGAGCCGGTCAAGATTCTGCTCGTTCTGTTTTTGGCGGGGGAGCTTTCCAAAAATCGAAGCATTCGAAAACTCGTCCCGACGGGGCTTTGCGTCGGCGCGGCGATGATTCTGCTCGTGATTCAGAAAGACCTCGGGGCGACGCTCCTTTATTTCGGCACGGCGCTCATCATGCTGTATCTTGGAACGGGCAATCTCGCGGTCACGGGGCTTGCCTTCGGCGCGGGCAGCGTCGGCGCGGTCGCCAGCTATTCTCTGTTTTCTCACGTCCGCACGCGCATTGCCATCTGGCGCGACCCGTGGTCGGATCCGCTGGGTACGGGATATCAGATCGTGCAGTCCTTGATCGCCATCGCCTCGGGCGGCCTGTTCGGCATGGGGCTCGGTCTCGGGCAGGCAAAAGGGCTGATCCCGCAGTATGACACCGACTTTGTGTTCGCCGTCGTTTGCGAAGAATTCGGTCAGGTGATCGGCGCGGCGGTCGTTCTGTTTTACATCGTGCTCGTTTTCCGCGGCTGCATCATCGCGCTGCGTGCGAAAAATCGCTTCGACGCGCTTTTGAGCTTCGGCACGGTGACGGCGCTTGCGCTTCAAACGTTTATCAACATCGGCGGCGTGATCAAATTCATTCCGCTGACCGGCGTGACGCTGCCGTTTATCAGCTACGGCGGCAGCTCCATGGTCACGAGCATGGCGTTCGTCGGCATTTTGCAGGCGGTTTCCATGCGAAACGGAGGGCGCAAATGACGAAATTAAAACGCTATCTTCGCACCGTGACGGTGATTTTGATCGCCGCGCTCGTGGGGCTTACGGGATATTTTGTCTATTCGGTCTACAGCTACGGTTCGCGATGGTATCACTCTTCGAACAACACGCGCCTTCAGGCCAACACCGATTATGTGATCCAGGGTGCGCTCACGGATCGATACGGCAATGCCATTGCCGCGTCAAGCGAGCCGAATTCGCGGTATTACACCGACGACGCCGCGCTTCGCGTGAGCATGTCGCAGCTTTTGGGTGATCATTTCGGCATGACGTCCGCTTCGCTCGAACAGCGCTTCAAGCGCGTGCTTTACGGCGATGAAAAATCGTTCCTGCCGAAGATGATCGAGGCCGTGGAAGACGGCGTGATCCACGGCGAAACCGTGATGCTGACGATCGAGCCGAACGTGCAGAAGACCGCGTATAATGCGATGAACGGGCGGCGCGGCGCGGTCGCGGCGATCAATTATAAAACGGGGGAGATCTTGTGCAGCGTGTCGCTTCCGGCGTTTGATCCGGCGTATCTTTCCTACGATCAGGCGGCGCAGGCGCAAAACGGCACGTTTGTTAACAAAGTCCTGCAAGGACGCTATCCGCCCGGGTCGATCTTCAAGACGGTTACGGCGGCGTCGCTCATTGAAAGCGGACAGACGGACGTTACGTTCGACTGTGTGGGCGCCAACGTGATGGCCGGCACGCAGATCACGATCAACTGTTATCATGGCACGGTGCACGGCGCGCTTGATTTGACGAGTGCGTTTGCAAGATCGTGCAACGGCGCGTTCGCACAGTGGGCGTTGGAGGGTCTCGGCGCGGAAAAGCTGACGAAAACGGCGGAGAATTTCGGCTTTAACGACAGCTTTCTTTTTGCCGACTGCACGCTCTACGATTCGTCGTTCGAACGTCCGGCGGATGACTATGCGCTTGCCTGGGCGAGCGTCGGGCAGGACAAGACGCTTTTGACACCGCTTCATGCCGCCATGATTGCGGGCGCGGTCGCCAACGACGGCGTCATGATGCAGCCGCGTTATCTCTATGCCACCGTTTCCGCGAGCGGGAAGGCGTCGTACGCGGGCGCGTCGGTCTATCGCCGCGCGATGAGCGGCGAGACGGCCGCGGCGGTCAAAGAACTGATGCGAAACGTCGTGGCAAACGGTACGGGCTCGGCGGCGTCTGTCGGCGGCGTCTCTGTCTGCGGCAAGACGGGAACGGCGGAGGTCGACAACGAAGAATCGCATGCGTGGTTTATCGGCTTCATCGATTCGGAGACCGCGCCTTACGCCGTCGCCGTGATCGTGGAAAACGCGGGGTCCGGCGCGGGCGCGGCGGCTCCCGTGGCGGCGAGCGTGCTTCGCGCATGTATGGAGAATCTATCATGAATCGGGTTTTCAATCAGACGATCGAAGAAAAACTAAAAACGCTCCCCGACGACAGCGGCGTTTACATCATGAAAAACGATGCGGGCGCGGTGATCTACGTCGGCAAGGCGATCTGTTTGAAGCGCCGCGTTCGGCAGTATTTCCGCTCCGACAAAAATCACGAGCCGAAAGTCCGCGCGATGGTGTCCCACGTTGCGGATTTCGAGACGGTCGTGACCAATTCCGAGCTGGAAGCGCTGATTCTGGAATGCAATTTTATCAAGCAATTCCACCCGCGCTACAACATTCTCCTGCGTGACGACAAACAGTATCCTTACGTCCGCATCGATTTCACGCAGGACTACCCGCGTCTTGAGATCGCGCGGCGCATGGGGCATGACAAGGCGAAGTATTTCGGCCCCTTCCGCGCGGCGCACAGCGTTCGCGACGTCATGCAGACGCTGAGCGACATTTTTCCGATCCGCACCTGCAAACGTGACTTAAAAGAAGGCCGCGAAGTCGGAAGACCGTGTTTGAACTATCAGATCGGGCGCTGCCTCGCGCCGTGCCGCGGCTGCGTGCCAAAGAGCGAATATCACGCGATGATGCAGCAGGCGGCCGCGCTTTTGTCCGGCAAGCAGGAAGGTCTCGTCGAACAGATCCGTCTGCAGATGCAGCAGGCCTCCGACGCGCTTCAGTTTGAAAAGGCGGCGATGCTGCGCGACCGAATGATCAGCGTGGAGACCGTGCTGCAAAAACAGATCGCCGCGTCGACAGGGTACGACAACCGTGACATCATCGGCCTTGCGCCGGGCGGCGGGCGGTGCGTGGTGCAGGTGCTGTTCATGCGGGGCGGCAGGATCAAGGGCAGCGAACAGCTGGAAATGCGCCAGGCGGATGACGCTTCGACGCAGGAGATTGTCGAGAGCTTTCTTTTGCAATATTACGAATCGGCGACGCAGATCCCGCGCGAGATCCTCGTGCCGGAACTGCCGGAACAGGCGGAAATTCTGGAAGAGCTGTTCAGCGAACAAAACGGGCGGCGCGTCTATCTTCTGTCGCCCAAGCGCGGCGAGAAAAAACAGCTTCTGGATATGGCGCAGCAAAACGCCGTGACAGTACGCATGCGCGAGGAAAAACGCCGCGAACAGGCGTTTGCGCATACGCGCGCGGCGCTGGCGGAGCTTTGCGCCGTCTGCGGGCTGGCCGCACCGCCGCATCGGATCGAAGGATACGACATTTCCAACACGCAGGGCGTGTATTCCGTGGCGTCGATGGTCGTCTTCGAAGACGGCAAGCCCGCAAAGCACGCCTATCGCAGATTTCGCATCAAGACCGTCGAGGGGGCGAACGACTTTGCCTCTTTGGCCGAAACGCTGACGCGGCGCTTCCTGCGCCAAAGACAGGGCGACGACAAATTTTTGGCCATGCCGGACCTGATCATGATCGACGGCGGCCGCGAACAGTTAAAGGCTGTCTGCCGCGCGCTGGATGCGATCGGCGTCGAAGCGCCGCTTTGTTCGCTTGCAAAAAAAGAAGAGGAGATCTATCTTCCCGACCGGGAGCAGCCGATCCGCCTGCCGCGTACGAGCGGCGCGCTTCAGACGCTCCAGCGTCTGCGCGACGAGGCGCACCGATTTGCCATCACTTACCATCGAAGCCTGCGTTCGAAAAAATCGCTCGGCAGCGTGTTGGAGGAGATCGAAGGCGTCGGTCCCAAGCGCAGGACGGCGCTTTTGTCCCACTTTGAGACGATGACGGAGATCCAGAAGGCGAGCGTCGAAGAGCTTGCGGCGGTGAACGGCATGACGCAGCGCGCGGCGCAGAGCGTGTTCGACGCGCTCCATGCGCAGGAATGATGGACAAAACTCGGGTTTATCTGCTATAATTTTATACAAAGAAAATGAAGAGAATTCCTAAGGGGGAAGCAATGAAATATCGCTTGATCGCGTTCGATCTGGATGGCACGGCGCTGCATAGTGACCGTCAAATGAGCGAACGTCTTCGCAACGCCTGCCGCCGTGCGGAGGAAAAGGGCGTTCTGACCGTCGTTTGCAGCGGCAGAATTTATCGTTCGACGCTGCGTTATTCGCAGTTTCTCGGCGTAACATCGCCGGTCATCAACTGCCAGGGCGGGATCATCTGCGACGGCAAAAGCGGGGAAGTGCTCTATTCGCGCCCGCTGGAAGAATCGATGATGCGCGACGCGGTCTCGTTTTTCCGCGAACACGATCATTTTGTGCAGGCGACGACGAACGACGATTTTTACTATGAAGACGAGGACGCGTGGTCGTCGTATTACGGGAGCCTTCAGGGTTTCGACGGCATCCGCGTGAACGATCTGACACGCGATCTGCCGCAGCTTCCGGCGAAGGTGGTCGGCCTGGCCGATCCCGACGTGACGCAGAAACGATTTGAACAGGCCAAAGCGCGCTTCGGCGATTCCATGCAGATCGCCATTTCCGTGCCGTGGCTTTTGGAGTTTACGCATCCGCTCGCCAATAAAGGGGAAGCGCTGCGCTGGCTCGGCGAACGATACGGCATTGCGCCGCAGGAGATGATCGCCGTGGGTGACAGTTTGAACGATCTTCCCATGCTTCGCTTTGCGGGGCTCGGCGCGGCGGTAAAAAACGCGCGCGACGAAGTGCTGCGCGAGGCGGACGTCGTCGTGGAATCCAACGACGACGACGGCGTTGCCAAATTGATCGAACGGGAGATTTTGCGGGAGGATTTAAGCATTGAAAGCGACGGTCAGCATCGAAGAATTTGCGAACGTGACGCAGGTTGAGACGATCTGCCGCGGTTGTGGCGAGATCTCCTTTCGCGAGAAGAACGTCAACCGTCCGGGTCTTCAGATCGCGGGTTTTTTCGAACACTTTAAAAGCGAACGGCTTCAGGTCTTCGGGCAGACCGAAGTGACGTATCTGGAGTCGCTGCCAAAAACGTGTCAGACGGCGGCGCTTGAAACCTTTATGTCCTATCCGCTTGCGGGAATCGTCGTGTGCCGCGACATGCCGATTCACAAGGATCTCATCCGCCTTGCAAAAGAGCATGACATTCCGCTTTTTTCCACGAAGATGGGGACGTCGGATTACATCAGCCGTACGAAACAGTATCTTTCCTATCTTCTTGCCCCGCGCGAAACGATCCATGCCGTTTTGGTCGACGTGCTCGGGATCGGCATGCTCATTATGGGTGATTCCGGGATCGGAAAGAGCGAGACCGCACTGGAGCTGATCAGACATGGGCATAAGCTCGTTGCGGACGATGCGGTCGAGCTTATGCTGTTGGACGGCGGCAGGCTTGTCGGCAGCGCGCCGGAGACAGTTCGCTTTTTGATGGAGATCCGCGGCCTCGGAATCATCGACGTGCGGCAGATGTTCGGCGTCAGCGCGGTTTTGATGCAGAAGACCGTCGGCGCGGTCGTGCAGCTGGAACCGTGGGAAACGGTGCAGCAGATGGGCTACGACCGTCTCGAGACGGAAAAACGCTATGTCGACATTATGGGCGTTCCCGTACAGAAGATCGTGATTCCCGTCGCGCCCGGGCGAAATCTCGCATCGATCATCGAGATCGCCGCGCAGAATATGCGTCTGGAATCGATGGGGTATCATGTGATGGATGAAATTGAAGCGCGGCTGACGGAGATCAAACGCGCGAAGAATGAAGCGAAAAAGAACGAAACGAATTAAACGAAACGAATTAAACGAAACGAATTAAAGGAGGCAGAACAATGTATAGCATCGGCATCGATATCGGCGGGACGAATCTTCCCGTCGGCATCGTGAATCTGGAAACCAAAAAGATTGTCAGCCGCCGCTCGACGCCCTTCGTGCGCGGCATGTCGCCGCAGGAGGCGATGGATCGCGTGGCTCAGCTTGCTTGTGAACAGCTGGCGGCGCTTTCCGTTGATATGTCGCAGGTCGCGTTTGCCGGCATGGGTGTTCCTGCCGTGCTGATGCCCGACAAGGGGTATGTTGTGCATGCCAACAATCTCAATTGGTACGATGTAGAGATCACGTCGATCCTGGAGGAAAAACTCGGCTGTCACGTGTACCTTGAAAACGACGCAAATGCCGCGGCGTGGGCGGAGTACATTGCGGGCGCGTGTCGCGGAACGAATACGTCCGTTGTGCTGACGCTCGGCACGGGCCTGGGCGGCGGCGTGATCATCGACGGCAAAATGCTGTGGGGTTCGTTCTACAACGGCGGCGAGCTCGGGCATATGATCGTCGAGGCGGAAAACGGAATCCCATGCACCTGCGGCAACCGCGGCTGCATCGAACGCTATACGGCGGCGACGGCGTTGATCTACTGGGGCAAAAAGGCGCTGGAAAATAGCGAGATCACGGCGCTTTCGGACGCCTGCGGCGGCGAGGCCGATCGGATCAACGCGAAAATGGTGATCGACTGCGCGCGCGAAAGCGACCCCGTTTGCTGCGCGATCTTTGAAAAATACGTGCACTATTTGGCGATCATGTGTCTGAACATGGTCAATTTCCTCGACCCCGAGGTCATCGCCATCGGCGGCGGCGTCAGCGAGGCGGGCGACTTTTTGATGGAGCCGCTAAATAAGGAGGTCTACAAGCTGATCGTCAATAAAGACCGCCCGTATGCGGACATCCGCCGCTGCGAACTCGGCAGCGACGCGGGCATCATCGGCGCGGCGCTTCTCGGGCTCGGGCGGGAACACTGATTTTCGTCCTTTTGCACGTTCTCTAAACCGGAAAAAGTTGTCGGAAAACGGAAAGATGTATTATAATAACAGAGTCCGGCAAATTTCGGACTCTGTTTTTGATTTGTGCGAAACGGGGAGGGGAGAATGTGCTTCGGCTGCTGATCGTGCTTCTTTGCGCCGCGGCGTCCTGCGCGGCATGTTCTCCCTTCTTTGCGGTCGCTGCCCGTGCAAGGCAAAACGATGCAGGTTATTGGCGAACGCTCGGGCGCGCGTATACCGTCTGGGGCGTGCATGTCGTTTTGTGCGCAGTGATCGTCGTTTTGTGTACGCGTGCGACGGAACTTTATCCGAAGTTTGCGGGCGCGGCGTTCGCGTCGGGGTGCGCCGTGTTTTTGGCACGCGGCGTCGTGCGCATGTTTCGCGGAAAGAAACGCGCGCGGCTCGTGCGCGGCGTGTGCTGCTTCTGTCTGAATGCCGCGGCGGGGTTCGCCGTTTTGCCGCTTTGCCGAAGAATTTCCGTGGGCGCGCTGTTTTTTCCGGCGGCGCTTTCACCGGTTACGGTGTGGCTGTGCCTTGTGATTGACCGCGTGTTTCAGGCGGCCGCGCGAATGAGCGCGGCGTCTTCGGCGCGAAAAAAACGCGCGCGTCTCGGCGGCGCTGCAGCGGTATTGATCATGGGCAAGCAGAGCGGCGCGCTTTGCGCGCATATCCTTTGCCAGATCCTGCAGTTAAGCGGCAAATCGGTCGCCGAAACGGAATTTGCTTTGCAAAAGCGGGGGAACGACGCTGCTTTTGCCGCGGCACGCATGGTGCTGGACGCGGCGGACAGCACGACGCATGCGCTTGTGTTTTACTGTCCGTCGAACGATCATCGTATCGTGCGACGTGTGCAGAGCATCCTTTCGCCGCAGATCACGATCTTAACGGCGGAGGACGACGAAGCGCGCACGACGCTGCTGCAAACGATGAAAGATGCGCGCGGCTGTCTCCTTCGAAGCGGCACGGTGACACCGCTTGCGCTTGCCTGTGCGCAGAGAACTTACGGCGTGAATGCGGATTGCGACGTTCACGCACAGAATCTTCACCTTCTGCGCGATGGGACGCGCTTTTTGATCAGCGACCGCAGACTCGGGCAGGCGACGAACTGCTATATGCCGCTTATCGGGCGCGAAAGCGTGGAGGCGGCGTGCGGTGCGGCGGCTGCGGCGCAATTGTTCGGATT
>CAKTSO010000065.1 GCA_934613185.1 uncultured Clostridia bacterium
ATTTCTTCGATTTTGGAAAGAAGTTTCATCACGCCTTCGCGGCGTTCCGGCGCGAACCATTGCATTCCGTAGACACCCTGGCCGGGCTTGGCCTCTACGCTGCGAGTGAACGTGCCGGTCAAAATGCCGCGCTCCAGAACGGAATACGCCTGGAAGGTGACGTCGTGTTCGCGGCAGAAGTCGATGTATTCGTCGATGCCGCGGTCGAACAGGCTGAATTTCTCCTGCACGACGTCCACTTTGCCGTATTTCAAATACTCGGCAAGCTGTGCGGGCGTGGCGTTGGAAATGCCGATCGCGCGGATCTTGCCTTCTTCCTTGAAGCGCAAAAGCGCGCCCATCGTCTCTTCGATGGGGACGGTGATCGGCTGGCGGTGTGTGAAATAGACGTCGAGATAGTCGGTTTGAAGACGCGTGAGGCTTTCTTCCAGATCGAGACGCAGCGCTTTTGCCGACGTGTTCTGCCAAACGCTTTGGCCGTCGCGGTCGTAGCAGAATCGTTCACCCGCGCCGTCGCGCCAGTTCATGCCGCCCTTGCTGGAGAGGACAAATTCATGACGGCGGCCCTTTAACGCCTGCCCCAGCAGCGTCTCGCTGCGGCCGGTGCCGTAGACCTTTGCCGTATCGATGAAATTGATCCCCGACTCAGGCAGCGCGTCGACGATGGCCGCGGCGGCGTTTTCTCCGCAGTCCCAAGCCGTGCCGCCGCCGATTTGCCACGCGCCGAAGGCGACGCGAGACACTTCGATGCCGCTCGTGCCGAGCTGTTGTGTCTTCATAACGATCCTCCTTACTTGAGATTGGCTTTCATCCAAAAAGCGCGCTCCGAAAAAAACGGAACGCGCCGATTCGCTTTATTTGGTGACGATCGTCGTCAGGCGCACGGGGAGCTTGAAGGCGATAAGCTGCTGTTTGATCATCGGAATATCCAGCTCGCGGCTGTGCAGTGCGTCCGCCGTGACTGCGCTCTCGGCGACGCCGGGCGCCAAAATGGCGGAGAAGTCCAGATCCTTGCCCTCGCCGCCCTCGGCGATGACGGGAATCTTAAGCGCCTGCCCGAGAAGGCCGGTGGCGTAGATGTCGTATCCGCCGCCGATGCGCGCGGAATGCCGGCTGTAGAGCAGCACTTCGCCCGCGCCGAGCTCCTGCACGCGCCGCGCCCAGTCGAGAAGATCGATATCCGTCAGTTTTTCCGGCGCGGCAGGGATGTCCGTCGGCCCGCCGGTCAGCACGCGATAGCCCCAGTTCGTGCGGTCGGTGTCGATGCGCACGCAGATGCGCGGGGAAGAGAACGCGCGGCACGCGGCGCTGATAAAGCTCGGCTGCCGCGCGGCGATCGAGCCGATGACGACCTTGTCCGCGCCGCTGTCCAGGAGATCGGCGATCTGTTCCTGGGCGAGAATCGATCCGCCGACCATGATCGGCAAATTGACGGCCTCGGCCACGAGACGCACCGTCTGGCACGTCATGCGGTGGCTTTCGGGCGAGGGGAACGCGTCGAAAAGATAGATCTCGTCCGCGCCCTGCTGCATGTAATACACGCACGCCTCGACCGCGTCGCGCGGGTCGCTTAAGCGATCCAGAACGGAGGCGCACTTGCCGTGGTCAAGATCGATGCGGGGAATGATTTTCTTTGCAAGCATGATCGATCACCCCTTTGCGCTTGGAATTTCCATAAAGTTGGAAAGAAGACGGATGCCGTCTTCGCCGCTTTTTTCGGGGCAGAACTGCACGCCGAAGACGTTGTCGCGGTGTGCGACGCTGCAAAAATCCATCCCGAATTCCGTAATGCCTGCCACGTGCGCGCCCGTGACGTCGAGCGCCCAGTAGTCGTGGAGGAAATAGAAGCTGTGCATGTCAAGCCCCTTCAAAAGAGGGCAGCCGTTGACGCTCTGCACCGTATTCCAGCCGAAATGCGGAAAACGCGTGCCGCCGCTGACGCGCACGAGACGATCCGCGAACACGGCAAGACCCGTGTGTCGGCCGCCCTGTTCACTGCCGGAAAAAAGAAGCTGCATCCCGAGGTTGACGCCTAAAATCGGCGTGCCGGCGGTGATGGCGCGCACGATGGCGTCGGACAGGCCGTCGCGGTTCAATCGCGCGATGGCGTCGGGGAAAAGACCGTCCCCGTAGAGGATGATCCGTTTGGCCGCGATGATGTCCGCGGGAGACGTTATCTGTTGAACCTTACAGCCGATGCGCTTGAGCGAGCCGAGCATGGCAAGCCGGTTTGTCGGGCCGCAGGCGATGATGGATACGGATTTAGACAAGGCGTTCACACTCCTTATTCGTCATTGCGACAAAGATTTCATCGGGAAAACGATTCGCGCCGATAAAAATCTAATTTCTATTATAGCATTGAACCGCGGCGGAAAAAAGCGCAAAAAGAGAAATTCCGTGCTGTTTCCGGATAAGAAAACAACCGTCAAAGAATACGGCATGATGCACGAGGCTTTTTAAAACCTCACATGTATTTTATAACACAAAAATGTGGTTTTGCGGTTTCCCGTCCTCAAAATGCCGTATTTTTGATGTCTGCATCTCTGAGATAGAGATTTTGCTTTTGGCTAAGGGAAAAGCGAAGACGACACAGGGAAGCCGCCTTCGCATTTTCACAACGTCAAAACGGAAAACCAAAACGGAAAACCAAATCGGAAAAGATCAGTATAAGACCGATTGTTTTCTCATTTGGAGGCAGCTTAAGCGGTGCAAACGAAAAAGCGGCCGCAGGATCGTTCTAAGACCCTGCGGCCGCTCGAAGACCGATTTTTCAGCGGTAGATGGAATCGTAAAGCTCGCTGTAGCGTTTTGCCGATGCGCGCCAGGAGAAGTCGCGCATCATGGCGTTGTGACGAAGCATGGCAAGATGCTCGGGGCGCTCGTGGAACACATGCAGCGCATATTCGATGCAGTGCATCATTTCGTGCGCGTTATAGTTGTCGAACGCGAAGCCGTCGCCCGTGCCGGTGTATTCGTTGTACGGATCGACGGTGTCCGCCAGACCGCCCGTCTTGCGGACGATCGGCAGCGTGCCGTAGCGCATGCTCATCATCTGCGACAGGCCGCACGGCTCGAACAGCGACGGCATGAGGAAGAAGTCGCAGCCGGCATAGATGCGGTGGGACAGCGCGTGATTCAGCTCAATATGCGCGGCGATGCGTCCCGGATACGCAGACGAGGCCCAGCGGAAGAAGTCTTCGTAAGCGCGGTCGCCCGTCCCCAAAACGGCGAATTGCACGTCGTTGTGATCCATCAGCTCCGTCAGCACACAGCGCACGAGGTCCAGCCCCTTTTGCGACGTAAGCCGCGAGACCATGCCGATCAGCGGCACGTCGTCCCGTTCGCTGAGCCACATTTCGTGCTGCAAAGCGCGCTTGCATTCGGCCTTGCCGGAAAGATCGTCGGGCGAAAAATGCGCGGGAATGAGGCCGTCGATCTGCGGGTTATACTCGTTCATGTCAAGCCCGTTGACCACGCCGTGCAGTTTGTCTGCGCGGCTTCGAAGAAGCCCGTCGAGGTGTTCGCCGAAAAACTCGGTCTGAATTTCGTGCGAGTACGTCGGACTGACGGTCGTGACGATATCGGAGAAGACGATGCCGCCTTTCATGAAGCTGATGTCGCCGTTGAATTCAAGGGCTTCGGGATTGTTATAGCGGTAATCCACGAACAGCATCCCCTCCACAAGCGGCCAGGAGAAGCGCCCCTGGAACTTCAGATTGTGGATCGTGTACGCGCAGCGGATGCGCGCGTAGGCGGGGTTGAAGGAATACTGCGTGCGAAGCAGGAAGGGGATCATGCCGCTTTGCCAGTCGTGGCAGTGCAGCACGTCGGGATAAAGATTGAGATGCCCGATCACTTCCAACACCGCGCGGCAGAAGAAGCTGTATCGTTCCGCCTCGAACGGGCCGCCGTCGGTGTAGACGCCGGAGAAGCCGAAGTAAAATTCGTTGTCGACGAAGTAATACATGACGCCGTCGTATTCCAGACGGAACACGCCGCAGTACTGCGTCCGCCATCCGAGCTGGACGGTGAAGTTCGTCAGATACTCCATTTTTTCCACAAAATGATGCGGAATGTCTTTGTATTTGGGCAGGATCACCGCGACGCGGTTGCCCTGCGCTGCCTGCTCTTTGGGAAGGCTCGCCAACACGTCCGCAAGGCCGCCCGTCTTAATAAACGGCTGCGCCTCGCTCGCGGCGTGCAGAATGAAGAAGCGGCGCGGTTCGGCCTCTTCGACGAGTTCTTCTTCGGGAAGCGCTTCGGCCTCGGTCTCGGCGAGTTTGACTTCCCGATCCAGCAGCTCTTCCGCTGCGGCGTCAGGCGGCTGAGGGGCGTCGGACGCAATGATGTTCTTCTCGGACATTAGATGACAGCTCCTTTCGCGATGACGACGGGGTAGGTCTCCTGGCCGATCAGGGTGCGGCCGCTTCGGATGATGACGTCCTTATCCAAAATGACGTTCTCCAAAACGCAGCCGTCCTGCACTTCGCAGTCCTGGAAGACGATGCTGTTGCGGATCGTCGCGCCGCGGCCGACTTTCACGCCGCGGAACAACACGCTGTTTTCGACGCTGCCGCCGATGACGCAGCCGTCGGCCAGCGCGCAGTTGACGGCGCTGCCGCCGCTGACGTAGCGCGTGGGAACTTCGTCGCGGACCTTGGTGAAGATCGGCGCCTGTTCGTCGAGAAACAGCTCGGCGCGGATCTTGTCGTCCAGAATGTCCATGCAGCTTTTGAAATAGTGCTGCGTGGAGTGCATCGGGGCGACGTAGCCGTTGTGACGATAGCCGTAAATGCGAAGTTTTTCGAGGTTCTTGAGCAAGATGCCCTGCACGAAGCGGGTCTCGCCCGTGGAAAGCGCCGCGTCGGCAAGATACATGATGAGCGTCTTGTCCACGATGAACGTGCCGGTCATCACGCGCGGCCCCTGCGGATTGATCGGGTTGAACGCCACGCCGCGAAGGCGGCCGCCGCGCGCCACGTCCAAAATGACGGGGTTGTTCATCTGCGCGACTTCGGCCTCGTCCGCATGCCAGTACATGAGCGTGATGTCCGCCTTTTTGGAAAGATGATATTCCAGCATCGGGCGGAAATCGGCCTTGTACAGAATCGTCGAATCGCAGAAGACGACGTATTTCTGCGAGCTTTTTTGAAGATAGGTGGAAATGCCGCGCAGCGCCTCAACGACGCCGTTATACACGCCGGGGTTGTCGCGCGTGACGAACGGGGGCAGGATGAACAGCCCGTCGCGCTTGCGGTTCAAGTCCCATTCGCGGCCGCCGGAGATGTGGTCCATGACGCTGTGGTAGTTCTTCTGCGTGATGACGCCCACGTTGCGGATGCCGGAATTGACGAGGTTGCTTAAGAAAAAGTCGATCAGACGGTAGCGCGCATAGATCGGCATCGCGGCGATACCGCGCGAATGCGTCAGCTCCTGCAGATAGTGATCGTTATCACCGGTATAAATGACGCCAAGTGCATCGCTCATCATAACGCGGAACCCTCCTTTTCATTTTTGTCGATTTTGGGATAGACGTCGTTGCCGACCATCTGGCCGGGTGCGACCGTTTCGCCGTCGGGAACGGCGCATTCGGAGCCGACGACCGTCACGGGCGGGAGCTGTTCGGGCGTAAAGCCGCCGTAGTCCTCGCCGACGACGGCGTTTTTGCCGACGACGGTGTTCACGCCGATGATCGCACGGTAGACCTTCGCGCCGCGGTCGATCACCGCGCCGGGCATGATGACCGAGTCGATGACCTCCGCGTCGCGCCGCACGACGGCGTTGGTGGAGATGATGCTGTGGCGTACCAGGCCGTTGACGTGCGCGCCTTCGGTCAAAAGCGAATTTTCAACGTGCGCAAGGCGTCCGATGTGATGCGGCGGGGAGCCGACGTTTCTTGCATAGACGCGGAAGCGCTTGTCGTACATGTCAAGCTTCGGCGGCTCGGCGATCAGGTCCATATTGCCTTCCCAGAGGCTGTCGATCGTGCCGACGTCCTTCCAGTAGCCGCGGAAGGGGTAGGCGAACATGCGCTTGCCGTCGGCAAGCATCGCGGGGATGATGTTCATGCCGAAGTCGTTGTTCGAATCGGGATTTTTTTCGTCCTCGGTCAGATAGCGGCGAAGCACGTCCCACGTGAAGACGTAGACGCCCATGGACGCCATGTTGCTCTTGGGCTGCTTGGGCTTTTCCTCGAATTCGTAGATCGAGCCGTTTTCGCTGGTGTTCATGATGCCGAAACGGCTTGCGTCCTCCCAGGGGACCTCGATGACGGCGATCGTCGCGTCGGCGTGATTCTGGCTGTGATAATTGATCATCGCCGAATAGTCCATCGTGTAGATATGGTCGCCTGACAGAACGAGTACGTATTCGGGGTTATACTGCTCGATGAACGCCAGGTTCTGATAGATGGCGTTTGCCGTGCCTTTATACCATTCGCCCGTCTTTCCCGTGACATAGGGCGGCAGAATGAACACGCCGCCTTCGTTGCGGTCAAGGTCCCAGGGCTGACCGCCGGCGATGTAGCTGTTCAATTCCAGCGGACGGTACTGCGTCAGCACGCCGACGGTGTCGATGTTGGAATTGATGCAGTTGGACAGCGTAAAGTCGATGATGCGGTATTTTCCGCCGAAGGGGACTGCGGGCTTGGCCATGTCGCGCGTCAGCACGCCGAGCCTGGAACCCTGCCCGCCGGCCAGCAGCATCGCAACGCAGCGTTTGGATTTCATAATGCGTTTCACACTCCTCGTCTATCGATTTCTATGGTAGCGTTTTTGATTTTATACAGAAAAACGCAGTCAGCGACCGCGTTTTTCAAAAAAGACCGATATGAATTTTCCCGCAAAAGAGAAGCAATGATAACTTATCGCTTTGCCGCAGCGGGAGAAGTCTTTTGCCCGTTCGTATCGCTGTCTTTATTATAATCCATCCTGCGCTCGTACGCAAGTGCGATCATGCTGAAAGCGGGAAGGTCGATCGAGAACCCGGCGGGCATGGAAAGTACGCCGCTCTTGAGCATTTTCACGTTCAATTCGGGCGCGTCGCCGCCGAATTCGGCGTCCTCGCTGGAGAAGATCGCGCGGACGTCGCCCGCCTCGGGAAGCGGCACTTCGTAGTTCTTCCAGCGCACGGGGGAGAAGTTGCAGAGCACGACGATCTCTTCGTCGTCGCTCATGCGAAGATACGATAAAACGGAGCGGTCGGCGTCGTTGGCATTGAGCCAAAGATAGCCGTCCCACGAATCGTCGCGCGCATAAAGAGCCGGGTGCGACGTATAAAAATGATTCAGCGTGCGGCAGTAATTCTGAATGCCGCGGTGCTGGTCGAAGGACAGAAGATGCCATTCGAGCGATTCGTAAAAGCGCCATTCCTGGAAGGGAGAAAGCTCCGTGCCCATGAAATAGAGCTTCTTGCCCGGATGCGTGAACTGATAACCCAAAAGCAGACGAAGCTGCGCAAACTGGGCGCGATAGCCGCCCGGCATTTTTGCAAGCAGCGTCCGCTTGCCGTGGACGACTTCGTCGTGCGATAAGGGAAGGATGAAGTTCTCGGAAAAGGCGTACATCATCGAGAACGTCAGCGCGTTGTGATGATAGGGATGATACACCGGATCGTCCTGCATGTAATGCAGCGTGTCGTTCATCCAGCCCATGTCCCATTTATAGTCGAACCCGAGACCGCCCGCATACGGCGGTTTGGTCACCATCGGCCAGGCGGTCGATTCCTCGGCGATGCACAGGAAGCCCGCGTGTTGTTTGTGCAGCGAATCGTTGATGAAACGAAGCAGTGACACCGCTTCCAGGTTTTCACGCCCGCCGTGGATGTTCGGCAGCCACTGTCCGTCCTGACGGCCGTAGTCGTGATAGAGCATGCTCGAGACCGCGTCGAAGCGAAGACCGTCGACGTGGAACAGATCCGCCCAGAAGTTCGCGGCGGACGACAGGAACGAGCGCACTTCGTTTCGGCCGTAGTCGAATATGCAGGTGCCCCACTGGGGATGCTCGCCGCGCACGGCAAGCTCGTATTCATAGCACGGGCGGCCGTCGAAGCGGCGAAGACCGTGCGCGTCCTTGCAAAAATGCGCGGGTACGAAATCAAGAAGAACCCCGATGCCCGCCGCGTGCAGACGGTCGATCAGGTACTTGAAGTCCTCGGGATCGCCGTGACGGCTGTTGACGGAGAAAAACCCGGTGATCTGATAGCCCCAGGAATCGTCGAGCGGATGCTCGCACTGCGGCATGAATTCCACATGTGTGTATCCCATGTCGACGAGATAGGGGCAAAGTTCGTCGGCCAGCTCGCGATAGGACAAAAACGAATCGTCGTCCTTCCGCCTCCAGGAGCCGGGATGCATTTCATAGATCGCCATCGGGCTGTGCCGATGATCCGCCGCGGCGCGCTTTTCAAGCCAGGCGTCGTCCGTCCACGCAAAATCGCGTTCCGCCGTCAGGCGGCTCGCCGTGTCGGGGCGAAGCGCGCTGCGCCGCGCATAAGGGTCGGATTTGAAAATCCACTCTTCGTCACGGGTGCGGATGGCATACTGATAATACGCACCCTCGTCGGGGCCGTCCAGATGCACATGCCAAAGCCCGTTTTCGTGAATGCGCGTCATCGGACAGCGCATATAATCCCAGTCGTTGAAATCGCCGACGACGCTGACCTCCAGCGCGTTGGGCGCCCAAACCATGAAATCCCAGCTTCCGTTTTTTCCGTGCGCACCCATAAATCCATAGCATTGGGTGTGCGTTCCTTCGAAAAACAGATAGGAATCCAGTTCGCCGATCGTCCTGCCAATGTCGCTCATACGCTCCTCCGCAAGATGTTCTATGCGGCAATTATAACATAAAAATAACGCCTTGCGGTGCGAAGTTTCGATTTTATGCCGAACGAACTTCAATTTTAATACAGCGAGGGGGAAAAGAAGGAAAAACGGAACGAAACGGGGGAAAATTGTTTCGGGAGAGGGCGGCGATTGCGTTTTTTCTTTTTTCGGATTCCGACGTTTGAGTGTCAATGCGTTCCGAAATTGAAGAACGACGAAAGAAATCGTCGGACGAAAGGGGGAAACCCATAGCAATTTGATCGTTTGAATTTCATCATATGCACAAAAAAAGACAGAATTGAAAAAGAGATGGAATTCGTTGAAACACATTTTTTCCGCACAAAAAAAGGAATGGGCGAACCCATTCCTTTTTATTATCGTTATTTCTTTCCCGAAGCTTAGATGCGCTTGGTCTGGAAGTAACCGATGTGCTGCTTGACGATCTCGCGCATGCCCGCGACGCCCGCGGCATAGTAGCTCTGGAAGCGGCCGCCCTGTTCGCCGGCTTCTTTGACCATCTTCTCGATGGCGTGCGCGCCGGCAAGCTGCATGTAGGTCGCGAAGTTGATCTTCGTGATGCCGCGCTTGACGCATTCTTTGTACTGCTCGGGCTCAAGGCCGGAAGCGCCGTGCATGACCAGCGGAGCGGGGATGGCTTCGCGCAGCTCGCTGATGCGGTCATACTGAAGGACGGGCTCCTCGGCATAGATGCCGTGGACGGTGCCGATGGCGACGGCGAGGCTGTCGACGCCGGTCTCCTCGTAGAAGCGCTTGGCCTCTTCGACGGTGGTGTACAGTTTGCCGGTGGTGTCGCCCGCATGACCGTCGACGTGGCCGATCTCGGCCTCGACGGTGACGTTCGCGCCGCGGACGGCTTCGATGACCTTCTTGGTCAGGGCGATGTTCTCCTCGAAGGAGCACATGGAAGCGTCGATCATGACAGAAGTCGCGCCCAGCTTGACGGAGCGGATGCAGCCCTCAAACGTGCGGCAGTGATCCAGATGGATGCACACGGGCACGGGGGAAACCTCGGCGCGGTTGCGGACGAAGTCCATGAAGATCTGGGCATCCCAGGGATTCTTGGCCTTGCTCTCGGCGGCGTTGGGGTCGGTCCAGTCGCCGA
>CAKTSO010000066.1 GCA_934613185.1 uncultured Clostridia bacterium
ATGCCGAGCCGCTTTTTCACCCGATCGAGGCGAGAGAATATCGCCCGCGGACGCAGGGAGACGGTCGCCGAGAGCAGTCCGGCGAGAGATGTTTCGCCAGGGCAGGGCGCGGCGGTGTTCTTTCAAATTAAAAAGGCTCCTTTTTCAAGAAGCCTTTTTGCTGGTATCAATCATAGCATCGTTACATTCCCATCCAAAGGGCGGAAACGCCGAGGGGGCAGCGCGAATGCCGAGCCGCTTTTTCACCCGATCGAGGCGAGAGAATATCGCCCGCGGACGCAGGGAGACGGTCGCCGAGAGCAGCCCGGCGAGAGATGTTTCGCCAGGGCAAGGCGCGGCGGCGCAGGAATAGCGGCGCTATTTCAAGCCGCCGCAACGCAGCCATGGCGGAAGAGATCTGCCGGATGCCGAGAGCGGCGGGCTTCCTGTGTCTGCATTAATACCCGACGGAATCGGGATCCGGCACGCGGACGATATCCGCGCCCAGCGCGCGAAGTTTGTTTTCCAAATTGGCGTAGCCGCGGTCGATGTAGCGCAGGCGGCGCACCTGCGTCTGCCCGTCGGCGCAAAGCGCCGCGACGATCATGGCCGCGCCCGCGCGAAGATCCCATGCGGTGATGGTCGTGCCGTGCAGACGCTCCACGCCGTCGACGATGGCGACGCGCCCCGCGACGCGGATGTTCGCGCCCATGCGAAGCAGCTCGTCAACGTAGCGGAAGCGAGATTCGTAAATGTTCTCCGTGATGACGCTCGTGCCGTCGGCGCGGGTCAAAAAGGCGGTGATCGGCTGCTGCAGATCCGTCGGGAAGCCGGGATACGGCAGCGTTGAGACCGAAATGGCACGCGGACGCTCCACGCCGACGACACGGATGGAGTCCTCGCCCTCCTCGATCTTTGCGCCCGCCTCGATGAGCTTGGCGGAGATTGATTCCAGATGCGGCGGGATGACATTCGTGATCACGACGTCGCCTGCGGTGGCCGCCGCCATGATCATCATCGTGCCCGTCTCGATCTGGTCGGGAATGATCGAATAATGACAGCCGTGAAGCTTCTCCACCCCGCGGATGCGGATCGTGTCCGTGCCCGCGCCCTTGATGTTCGCGCCCATCGAGGACAAAAAGTTGGCAAGGTCGACGACGTGCGGCTCTTTTGCGGCGTTGACGATGATCGTGTTGCCGCGGGCGAGTACCGCCGCAAGCATGATGTTGATCGTCGCGCCGACGCTGGCCATGTCGAGATAGACCTCGCCGCCGCAAAGGGGGGAGGCCTCCAGAAGATAGCCCTCGCTCGTGCGCTTGGCCGTCGCGCCCATCGCCTCGAAGCCCTTGATGTGCTGATCCATCGGACGCATGCCGATCTCGCAGCCGCCCGGCAGCGCCACTTCCGCCTTGCCGAATCGCCCGAGAAGCACGCCCATGAGATAATAGGACGCGCGCATGGCCTTGACCTTTTCAAAAGGCGCGTGATAGGTGTTGACGTTCGAGGCGTCGATCGCCATGCTCCCCGCGCCGCGCATCTCGACCTTCGCGCCCAGCGAGCGCAGAATGTCCACCAGAATGGTCACGTCGCTGATCTGCGGGAGATTGTCGATCAGGCACTCTTCGCCGCAAAGGAGCGCGGCGGGAATGATCGCCACCGCAGCGTTCTTCGCGCCGCTGATCTCGACCGTGCCGCGCAGCGGATTGCCGCCGCCGATGATAAATTTATCGTCCATGTTTTTACTCTTCCCATCCTGCCGCGCGGCGGAACGGATTCCTGCCCGCGGGTATTGCCGTGCGCGTTTGACGCATACGAAAAAAGCCGATGTTTCCACATCTTTGTTACTATATCATACAATCGCCCCGGCGTGCAACGTGCGCCCGCGCGCCGAGCGCCCGAAAACGGGATTTTCCCCGTTTATTCTTATGGAAAAATCGCCGCCTTCATGCACAAAGCGGCGATTTGCCCCAAAATATCACTCCCAGCGCACGACGAACCCGACGCGGTCGTCCGCGGGATAGCTCGCGCAGTACCACGAGCAGGCGATCCCGCGCGCGTTCGTCGTCCGCTCAAGCGCGGCGGAAAGGTCGGCGGAATCGATCGAGACGCCCGCCACGGCAAAGTCCACAAGATCGATCCCCGCATTGCGGCAGTACAGCGCGTAGTCCGCGGCATCGCTGCCATCGAAAAACAGCGTGCCGTTTGCGGCGTCGTAGTCGTATTGCGAGGGAACGGACGACGCGACGGACACGCATTCGCTGTTCGGCCAGAGCGTGCGAGACGCGTCCCTCGACGCGGTGAAGTTCAAAAAAACGTGCGTGTTCGCGCCCTCGACGAAGTTTTCCACGTTGTTGTCGAACGTCAGATCCACCCAGTACCACTGCCCGCCCAGGTTGATCGCGTTCCAGACGTGACTTTCGCCGTCGGCGCGGCCGAAGCAGTAGCGCACGTCGAACCCGGAAAGGCTTGCCAGAAGATAGAACGCGTCGCTGAACCCCTGACAGTTGGCGCGGCCGGACAACAGTGCGCCGCGCGCCGTCATTCGTTCGTCAAGCGCCGTGCGCTCGTTCCAGACGGGTTCGTTCGCCGAGCCGTCGTAGACGGCAGCCAGGCTGACGTAATTATATAGGTAGCTTTCCAGCGCGAGCGGATCGCCGTCCGACGCAGCCTTCGCCGCGTCCACGATCGCCTGCGCCTTTTCGTAAAGCGCGGCGTCCTCCGCCGACAGCGCCGCGAGCGTCCCGTTTTTCCACGCCGCGACGATGCGAACGCCGGGATAGACGACGGGATCGATCACAAGACGCTGCCCGTCGAACGAATAGGCCGCAAGCTCGCACTGGGCAAGATGAACGAGCCCGCGCTGCTGATCGTAGCTTTGCGTCTGTTCGGGCAGATCGCCGATCATCATTTCAATGTGCTCCGCGCCCGACAGCGCCATCTCCGCGATCTTCGGGCGGGCTTCCTCGAGCGTCGCGAAATAAAGCGGCCCGTAGTCGGACATGTCGCCCGAAAGATGGGAGAACGCGCGGGAGGCGGCGTCGAAATCGCCGTCGCGAAAGAGAAGCACGCCGCTTCGATAGTGGCAGATCCCGGCCTTGCGCGCCGCGTCGCGGTAATCGCCGAGCGTGTCGAATGCGGCAGCCGCGGCGGCATAGTCGCCCGACTGGGCGAGACGGTCGGCGCGGTCGTAGTCGAGCCGCGCGCAGCCGCAAAGCGCCGAACAAACGAGCGCGGCGGCGAGGACAAAAGCGAAAAGGCGCGATTTCGTCGAATGAACCATGGGCGTCCTCCTTCGGGATGTTTTGACTGTATTGTAAGATTTTTTTGCGAAAAAAGACAGGGTTTGCCGGAATAAAAGACGATCGGCGCGGCATTTTGCGCCGGCAATATGTTATATTGGGACTGACGGATTTTTTTAACGGGGAAGAGGGAGGTTTATGAGCGATATACTTCTTGCCGCGATCGTCTTTTCGGCAGTCGCCGTTTTGATTCTTTTGTTTACGGTACTGGTTCGCCGTTTTGTCGGAGACGACCAGATCGAACGTTTCGACATGGGGGAAGCCGCCGCGCGTGATTACGGCAGACGTGGCGAGGCGGCCGCGCTTCGTCTCGTTCGCGGTGTGCTGCGGGAGGACGACGCGCTGTTTTCCAATATCGCGGTCGAGTTTGAAGGGCAAAGGACGGAACTGGACTGCGTCGTTGCAAACCGTTTCGGCGTTTTTATTATCGAAGTCAAAAATTACAGCGGACAGCTCGTCGGCGGCGAAAACGACCGCTTTTGGAGAAAATATCACACCTCGCGCGGTGGAAACGTCTACGAAAAAAGCATCAGAAATCCGATCGGGCAGGTGAAGCGCCAGACCTGGATCCTTGCGAATGCGCTCAGACGCCGCGGCGCGTCCGTTTGGGTCGAGGGATACGTTCTTCTGCTGCGCCAAATGATCTCGACGAAAAATCCCCGCTTGCTGCACAGCGCCGCGGATATCGAATGCGCGATCCATCCGTATGGCAAATCGCCGCTTCCGGCAGCGAAAGTCAACGCCGTCCGTGCCGCACTTCGGGCGCTTTGCGGGAAAACGTAAAACGCGGTTTCGTCTTCGACGTCGCTTCGCGGCTGCTTTAAAAATAACAAAAAAATCACGGAATTATGATATTTTTATTACACGGCTTGACGGCATGGATTCGGTTTTTGAATTACTTTTCATGAAATTCATAAAAATGACGAGAAAATACATACTTTTTGAACGTTTTTTCACAACCGGGGATATTTTGATTGCATTTCTAAGAGTATCCATTGATAACCATGCAGAAAATATACCGGCCATATCAAAACGGCATTTGACAAAGTATTGGGATATCGATAAAATAGGTGCTAATGACCGCCGTAAAGCTTGTGCAGCGTGCACAAAAAACGCCGCATGCGTTGGGCGGTCTGAAATTTTGTCACTTTTTACTTAAGGAGAGAGAGCAAAATGAACATCAAAAAGATTCTTGCAGTCGTACTCAGCCTGTGCATGCTGACTGCTCTGGTCGCCTGCGGCGGCGCCAAAGAGGCCGATTACAAACTCGGCATGGGCGTTGTCGTGAACATGGACAGCTCCGCCGATGAGAAGGCGCAGGTCGACGCGACCGTTGCCGCCGTCGTCACCGACAAGGACGGCAAGATCGTTTCCTGCCGCATCGACGTCGCGCAGAACAAGATGACTGTTACCGACGGCGAAGTGGATACCGAAGCTGCTTTCAAGACCAAGATGGAGCTTGGCAGCGACTACGGCATGGCCGGCAACCAGTATTCCACCGACAATAACGGCGACGGCAAAGTCCTCGAGTGGGACGAGCAGGCCAAGGCGTTTGAAGAATACGTCATCGGCAAGACCGCTGCGGACATCGAAGCGATGACCACGCAGGAAGTCAATGGCCATCAGATCTCCACCGACGAAGACCTCCTTGCCGCCGGCTGCACCATCCAGATCGGCGACTTCCGCGACGCTGTCGTGAAGGCCTGCAACGACGAGCAGGGCATGGACTTCAAGGCCGCCGAAGGCTTCACCCTCGGCGTGGCCGCCAAGACCAACGCCGACGGCTCCACCGCCGCGACCGACGATGAGGACGGCGTTGTCAAGATGTACACCGACTTTGCCGCTGCGGTCGTCGCGGACGGCAAGATCGTCGCCGCGCTGAACGACGCGATCCAGCCCAACATCACCGTCGACAAGGACGGCAAGATCGTCGACACCGCCTTCAAGGCCACCAAGCGTGAGCTGAAGGAAGACTACGGCATGGCCGGCAACCAGTATTCCTCCGACAACAACGGCGACGGCGTCGTCCTCGAATGGTACGAGCAGTCCGCCGCGTTCTCCGCGTACGTCGTCGGCAAGACTGCCGATGAGGTCACCAACATGGAGACCCAGGAGGCCGAGGGCCACACGATCGCCGCTGACGAAGAGCTGCTCAAGGCCGGCTGCACCATCCAGATCACCGGCATCTGCGCCGTGATGGGTCAGGCCGCGAACAACGCCCGCTAAGGGGAACAAAACTTAATTTAAGGAAACAACGGCATTGAAAAAGCTGAAACTGCTTTTATGCCTATGTCTGATCGCAGGGCTGTCCGCATCTTTGTCGGGCTGCCCTGCGTCTGTAGTTGGCAAAGAACCAAAAGGCATGGCGTACTTCACCTATTTCGACACGGTGTCGTATGTTTACAGCTACGCGGGCGACGATTCGTCGACGTTTGAGGAAAACTGCGCGGGCGCGGCCGCCGTTTTGGAAAAGTTCCATCGCCTCTTCGACATTTATCACGAGTATTCCGGCGTGACGAATTTGAAGACGCTCAACGACAACGCGGGCGGCGCGGCGCTGGAGGTCGATCCCGAACTGATCGATTTCCTTGTCTATGCGCGCGACATGTACGACACGACGGACGGAAAAATGAACGTCATGATGGGCAGCGTTTTGAAGCTGTGGCACGACTGCCGCGAGGCGGCGTCGGACGATCCCAAGAATGCGCGCATCCCGACGCGGGACGAACTTTCCGCCGCCGCGGAGCATACCGCGATCGAAAGTCTCGAGATCGACGAGGAAAACCGTACGGTTCGCATCACGGATCCCGACGCGTCGCTCGACGTGGGCGCGCTTGCAAAAGGCTACGCGACCGAACGCGCCGCGGAATATCTGAAAGACGCGGGCGCGCAAAGTTATGTGCTCAACATCGGGGGGAACATCCGCATCGTCGAGGAAAAGCCGGACGGCAGCGGCTGGGGCACGGGGATCAAGGATCCCGCGGACCCGGAGCAATACGCCGCAAAGGTCACGCTTTCGGACACGTCCTGCGTGACGAGCGGCAATTACGAGCGCTATTTCACCGTCGACGGCGTGCGCTATCACCACATCATCGATCCGCAAACGCGGATGCCCGCGGACTATTTTGCGTCCGTCACGGTCATCACGCCCGACAGCGGTCTTGCGGACGCGCTTTCGACCGCGCTTTTCTGCATGAGCTACGAGGACGGTCTGGCGCTCGCCGAGAAGATCGGGGGCGTCGACGTGCTGTGGATCGCACAGGACGGCGCGCAGTATCATACGCCGGACCTGCAGGTCTCGCCCGTATCGGACGCATCGTCCGAAAAATAAATCATTTCCGGGAATTACCACCAAGCGTTTTTGACCCAACAAGGAGGAGCAACTGCTTTGAGAAAGGAAATTTCATCTTTGCACGTTCCCCACAATAAGCACACCGCGGCATGCGAACCGGTGCGGATCGACCTTCCTTCGGAAGTCGTCCTGCCGATGAACATGCATTCCGGCCACGAAGCCGAGCCCGTTGTGGCGGTCGGCGACGAGGTCAAAGTCGGCCAGCTGATTGCGCGGGAAGAGGGGCGCTTTTCGTCGCCCGTCCATGCGTCCGTCTCCGGCAAAGTCGTCGAGATCGGCACGATGGACGGCATGAAGGGGAAGCCGGTCACGTTCATCCGCATCGAGACGGACGGCAAACAGGAGGTCTCGCCCGAGGTGAAGCCCCCCGTCGTGACCGACTGCGACAGCTTTTTGCAGGCCGTGCGCGAAAGCGGCATGGTCGGCCTGGGCGGCGCGGCGTTCCCGACGTGGGCGAAGCTCAACGAGGCCCGCAACCCCGACTATAAAGTCGACACCGTTCTGGTCAACGCCGCCGAGTGCGAGCCGTACATCACCAGCGACCATCGCATGATGCTCGCGCACCCGGACTGGATCGCCGACGGCATCGAATATCTGCGCCAATACATGGGCGAATGCTTTGCAAACGCCGTGTTCAAAATCTGCATCGAGGACAACAAACCCGACGCGATTGCACTTTTGGAAAAGACGTTCCAAGACAAGTCTTACGTTCAGATCCACAAGCTCAACGCCATCTATCCGCAGGGCGCAAAGCAGGTCATGCTTTATAACGCCACGGGGCGCGTCGCCGTTGCCGGCCGCCGCTTCCCGTCCTTCGGCGCGATGATCATCAACGTCTCGTCTTTGGCGCTGACGGCGCATTATATCAAGACCGGCATGCCGCTGGTCGAGCGCATCGTGACGGTCGACGGCCCCGCGGTCGAAAAGCCGATGAACCTCATCGCGCCGATCGGCACGCGCATCCGCACGCTTTTGGATGTCACGGGCTTGAAAGCTGCCGTCGGCAAGGTCGTCGTCGGCGGCCCGATGAACGGCACCGCCGTTCCTTCGATCGACGACCCGATCGTCAAGGTCGCCAACGCCGTTTTGGCCTTCGACGAAAAGAGCGCCGTTTTGCCCGAAGCCTCCGCCTGCATCAACTGCGGCCGCTGCATCGAAAAATGCCCCGTCGGCATCAGCGTCGCCGAGGTCGACCGCGTGATGAAGGTGTCCGACGAGGATCGCCGCGCGCAGCTTCTGATCGACACCGGCGTGCGCCAGTGCGTCGACTGCGCCTGCTGCTCCTACGTCTGCCCGGCGCATCGTCCGCTTTTGCAGATCAACTGGCAGGCCAAGAGCTTCCTCAAACAGTACGCCGCCGAACAAAAAGAAAAAGAGGGAGGTGCGTCGAAATGACTTCGCTTCATGTCTCTTCCACGCCGCACATTCATCAGCGCGGCTCTTCCACGCAGCGCATCATGCTCGACGTGCTGATTGCGCTCGTCCCCGCGGCGGCCGCGGGCGTCGTGATCTTCGGCGTCGGCGCGCTGTGGACGATCGTGACCTGCGTCGCCGCTGCGATGCTCTCCGAAGTCCTGTTCAACCTCTGCGCGCATAAAAAGCAGACCGTCGGCGACCTTTCCGCCGCCGTCACCGGCCTTCTTCTGGCGCTGAATTTGAGCACCAACGTTCCCCTTTGGCAGTGCGCGATTGGCAGCGTCTTTGCGATGGTCATCGTCAAGGGCTGCTTCGGCGGCATCGGCAAGAACATCGTCAACCCCGCCATCGCGGCGCGCGTGTTCCTGCTTCTTGCCTTCGCGGGCACGGTCGCGGGCGGCGCGCTGCCCGTCCTCTCCGGCGGCGACATCGCCTCCGGCGCGACGCCTCTTGTCGTCATCAATCAGGGCGCGGAGGCCGCGCAGTCGCTGACGATCTCCCAGCTTTTCCTCGGCAACTACGGCGGCGCCATCGGCGAGACCTGCACGATCGCGCTGCTTCTCGGTTACGTCTATCTTGTCGCGCGCAAAGTGATCAAATGGTACGTTCCCGTCTCGTTCGCGGCGACGGTGTTCGTCCTGGCGTTCTGCTTCGGCGGCTTTGACGCGGGATATGCGCTCATGCATGTCCTCTCCGGCGGTCTGCTCCTGGGTGCGATCTTCATGGCCACCGACTATGTGACCACGCCCAACACCGGCGCGGGCCGCGTGATCTTCTGCGTCGGCGCGGGTGCGCTGACGTATCTCATCCGCCGCTTCGGCGGGTATCCCGAGGGCGTGTCCATCGCCATTTTGACGATGAACCTTCTGACGCCTTTCATCGGCGATCTGACGAAAAGAAAAACGCTTGGGGGTGTGAAGTAATGAAAGCTGTGAAATCTGCCCTCGTTTTGATCGTGATCGTCGCCGTGTTCGGCGCGGCCATGTTCGGACTGAATTTCATCACCGGTCCTCTGGCGGAGGCCAACCGCGCGGGCGATGCGCTTGCGCCGCTTCTGGCCGTCATGCCCGAAGGCTCCTCCTTCGGCGCGGACGCGCTCGTTTACGACGCGGACGATCCCGCCTCCTCCGCGCTGACGGACGTCGGAGCGACGGTTCTCAAGATCTATCGGGAGGCAAACGGCGCGGGCTACGCCGTGCAGTCCTCGACGGTCGACAACTACACCGGCGATCCCATGACGCTCACGTTCGGCGTGGACGCCGAAGGCAAGATCTGCGGCATCCAGATCGATAACTACACCGACTCCATCGACGTGCGCGAAAAGGACGCGAACTTCCTTCCGTCCTTCATCGGGCAGGATTCCGCGCTGACGGACGTCTCGCTCGTGGCGGGCTGCACGTTCTCCTCCACTTCGATCCGCAACGCGGTTCTGACGGGCATGGAGGCGCTCATTTCCAACGACATGATCGCCGCCGGCGTCAAGACCCCCGCGCAGATTCTGACCGAAATGATCCCGACCCTCGCGCCCGCCATGGCGCAGACCGAGGCGATCGAGGATATCTCCGGCAGCATGGAAGCCGCCTATTCGACCGTCAACGGCACGGGCTTTGCCTATATCATGACCGAGGGCGACAATTCGTTCCTTGCGCTTGTCAACGCGTCGGGTCATTGCGCCGTGTTTGACGTGGACGCAAACGACGTCACCGCCGACCACGCCGATCTTGCCGAGGAGGCCAAGACCGACGCCGCCTCCCGTCAGGAAGACTACGCCGAGGCGGGCAGCGAGAAGATCGGCCGCATGTTCGAAGGCGCCGAGGGCATCACGCCCGTCGAAGTGCC
>CAKTSO010000067.1 GCA_934613185.1 uncultured Clostridia bacterium
TTTAGAAACAACTTGTGGCAGCATAATCGGCTTTACATATCATGCCGTATTTTTTGACGATTGTTTTCTTATCTGGAGGCAGCTTTATTCTTTTCTTTTTCTTTCGAAATATCGCTGCAAAACTTCGGCGCACGGCTCCTTCATCAAGCCGCCCGCGCATTTTGCGTGGCCGCCGACGTTGGGGTCGGCGGGAAGATTTGCGCGGCTGCCCGCGCAGCCGAGCGCGTCGTCGAACGCGCCGAAGATCACCGTGTCGATGCGGCTTTGCGCGATCGCCCCGGCGCACATGACGCACGGCTCGAGCGTCACGAACATCGTGCAGCCGTCGAGCCGCCAGTCGCCCAATCTTTGCGCCGCGGCGCGGATGGCCTCGATCTCGGCGTGGGCGGTGGGGTCGCAGTTCTGCATTCTTCTGTTGTGCCCGCGCGCGATGATTTTGCCGCCTTTGACGATCACCGCGCCGACGGGGACTTCGTCTTCTTCGAGCGCCCGCCGCGCCTCAAAAAGCGCCTCGGTCATATAGGGATCCATAAAACACCCTCCCCGTCAATCGATCGGCACGTCGACGAAGCGCCCGTTTCGAAATTCCGCCGCTGCTTTGTAGCCGCAGGCCTTCGCAAGCCGTTTCGCTTGCGAAAAATACGCGCAGATGCCGTCCGTCGAATGCGCGTCGGCCGAAAGCGTGATCCGCGCGCCGTGCTCGCGCATTGCCCGCAAGAGCCACGGGGCGGGGTAGGGCGCGGTGCGATAGCCGCGCGCCGTCGCGCCGGTATTGATCTCGAAGATCGCGCCCGTTTTGCACAGCGCGTCGAGCGCCCGAAGCGCCGCGGCGCGATAGCGCGGGCTTTGCTCGTCGATCAAAGGCAGGCGCTCGTTAAACTTCGTGATCAAATCGAAATGGCCGACGATATCGCAGCGCGTGACGTCGAAAATTCGCGAAAGCGTGTCGTAATACGCCTCGGCGAAGGCATGGACGTCGCCGCCGAAGCCCTGCTTTACGTTTCGTTCAAAGCCTTCGACGCTCTCGTCGACGGAAAAATATTCCCCGTTTTTGAAAACATAATGCACGGAGCCGATGACGAAATCGAGGTTCGTTCGGTCGGCGGGCGGGGAAAAGATATCCTGCTCGATCCCGAGGGAAATCTCGATTTTGCCGCGATACTTCTCTTTCAAGCGCAGAATTTCGTCCCGATAGGACAAAAACGCGCCCGATTTCATGCCGCCGGGCGGATCGAAAGGGGTCTCGCTGTGCTCGGAAAAGCCGATTGCCGTGCAGCCTTTTTCGATTGCCACGCGAACCATGTCTTCCGCGGAAGCGGCCCCGTCGGCAAAATTCGTATGGTTATGCAGCCCGGCGTGCATCAGGTCATCTTCTCCTGCTTGACCTTGTGGTCGATGACGTGGCGCGAGGCGAGCTCTTTTCGGATCTCGTCGGTCGAGATTCCCTGCTCGACCATCAGCACCATCAGATGATACGCAAGGTCGGCGATCTCGTAGACCGTCTCTTTGCGATCCTCGGCCTTGGCGGCGATGATGACCTCGGTGGACTCCTCGCCGACCTTCTTTAAAATTTTGTCGAGCCCCTTTTGGAACAGATAGGTCGTGTACGAGCCCTCGGGCAGGTCGCGCTTTCGACCCTTCAAAAGCTCGAAGAGGCCGTCGAAGGAAAATTCGCCGCGCTCGCTTGATTCGAAAACGCGGTCGTTGAAGCAGGAATCCGTCCCCAAATGGCAGGCGGGGCCGTCTTTGTCGACCAGAACGACGAGTGCGTCGCGGTCGCAGTCCGCCGTGATCGAGACGATGTGCTGAAAATTGCCGGACGTCTCGCCCTTTCGCCACAGGCATTGACGCGAACGGGAATAAAAGCAGGTCTTCTGCTCCTTCATGCTGATCTCGAGGCTTTCGCGGTTCATATACGCCAGCGTCAGAACCTTGCGCGACCAGGCGTCCACGACGATCGCGGGGATGAGGCCGCGCTCGTCAAACTTCAATTCGTCGATGTTGAGCATCGTTTCGGTTCTCCTTATTGAAAATTAAAATCACAGCCGCACGCAGACGCCCGCGTCGTGCAGCGTCCGCTTCAAATGCGCGATCTCCACCTGCCCGAAGTGGAAGATGGAGGCGGCAAGCCCCGCGTCCACGCCGGGAAGCGTTTGGAACAGCCTGACAAAATCCTCCTCGCAGCCCGCGCCGCCGGACGCGACGACGGGGACGGAGACGACATTGCAGACCGCCTCGAGCATCGGCAGGTCGAACCCGCCCTTGACGCCGTCGGTGTCGATGCTGTTCAGCACGACCTCGCCCGCGCCCTCGCCGACGCAGCGGCGGATCCATTCGACGGCCTCCATGCCGGTGTCCTCGCGGCCGCCCTTTGCGAACACGCGAAATTCGCCGTCCACGCGCTTGACGTCCGCCGAAAGCACGACGCACTGGCTGCCGTAGCGCCGCGCGGCCGCGCCGACGAGCGACGGATTGCGGATCGCGCCGGAGTTGACGCTGACCTTATCCGCGCCGCATTTTAACACGCGGTCGAAATCCTCGAGCGAGTTGATGCCGCCGCCGACGGTCAAGGGGATAAAAATCTCCCGCGCGACGTCTTTCAAAATGTCCGTGAACAGCGCGCGGTTTTCCGCCGAGGCGGTGATGTCGTAGAAGACCAGCTCGTCCGCGCCGCCGTTTGTGTAATAGCGCGCCAGCTCCACGGGGGAGGACACGTCGGACAGGCCTTCGAAGTTCACGCCCTTGACGACGCGGCCGTCTTTTACGTCCAGACAGGGGACGATCCGTTTGGCAAGCATGGCTTTTTAGTCCTCCTTTGCAATCGAAATCGCGCGCGCAAGATCGAGCGCGCCGGTGTACAGCGCCTTGCCGACGATCGCGCCGCCGAGGCCGATTTTTTTCAGCGTCTCGATGTCCGAATCCGTGCTGACGCCGCCGGACGCGACGAACGACAGCTTCGGAAATTCTTTCGTCAATTTTCGATAAAGTTCCAGATTCGTGCCGCCGAGCATCCCGTCGCGGGAGATGTCGGTGCAGATGACCGCGCCCGCGCCGAGCGACTCCAGCTTCGCGCAGAACTCCTCGCACGAAACGCCGCCGTCGTCGAGCCAGCCGTGCGTCATGACGCGCCCGCCGTTTACATCCACGCCGACGGCGATCTTTTCGCCGTAGGTCTCCAGCGCTTTTTGCAGAAATTCGGGGTCGTCGACCGCGGCGGAGCCTAAGATGACGCGCCACGCGCCCGCCGAAAGATACGTTTCGACCATGTTCAGATCGCGAATGCCGCCGCCGATCTCGATGTCCATGCCGCTTTGCTCGATCAATTCGCAGACGGTTCTGAAATTGTCCGCCGCGCCGCTTTTGGCGCCGTCCAGATCGACGACGTGCAGCGCCGTCGCGCCCGCGGCGCAGAAGCGTTGAGCCGTGACGACGGGCTCGGCGCCGTAGACGGTTTTTTGCTCGTAATCGCCGCGCACGAGGCGCACGGCCTGTCCGTCGATCAGATCGATCGCGGGAAAAATCTGCATAAAAATCCCCTTTCTTTCGGACGACCGATCAGATCGCGCAGAACGCGCGCAGGATCGAAAGCCCGACCTCGCCGCTTTTTTCCGGGTGGAACTGCGTGCCGCAGACGTTGTCCCGCGCCGCGGCGGCGGTGACGGTCGTGCCGTAATCGGTCGTGGCGAGGAGCGCCTCGCCGCAGTCCTCGGCGTGGAACGAGTGGACGAAATAGACGAAATCGCCCTCGTTCGTGTTCGCAAACAGCGGATGCTCCCGCACGATGTGCAGGCTGTTCCAGCCGATCTGCGGAATTTTATAGCTTTCGTCGGGTACGGGTATGCGGCGCACGCAGCCGGGAAGAAGCCCCAGCCCCGCGTGATAGCCGTATTCCTCGCTCGCGTCGAACAGAAGCTGCATCCCGAGGCAGATCCCGAGCAGCGGCGTACCCTTTTTGGCGACGGACTTCACCGCCTCGTCCAGTCCGCCTGCGCGAAGGCGCGCGGCGGCGTCCGCAAATGCGCCGACGCCGGGCAGGATGACACGGTCGGCCTTATAAATTTCATCGGGGTCGGACGAGACGCGGACGGGTTCGCCGATGAATGCGAACGAGCTTTTGAGCGAAAACAGATTGCCCACGCCGTAATCGATGATGACGTTCACGCGTCACAGCACCCCCTTGCTCGACGGAATCTCGGACGCAAATTCGGGGTCGACGGCGACGGCGCGGCGCAGCACGCGGCCGATGCCCTTGAACGCCGCCTCGATGATGTGATGCGTGTTTTTGCCCGCGATGAGGCGGACGTGCAGCGTGATCCCCGCGCGGCGCGCGAAGCCGGTCAGAAATTCCTCGACCAGCTCGGTGTCGAACGTGCCGACCTTCTGCGCGGGAAGCGGCAGATCGAGCGTCAGACTTCCGCGGCCGGAAATGTCGACGGCGACGAGCACGAGCGATTCGTCCATCGGCAAAAAGCAGTCGGCGTAGCGCGTGATCCCGCGGCAGTCGCCCAGCGCCTGTGCCAGCGCGTCGCCCATGCAGATGCCGATGTCCTCGACGCTGTGATGGTCGTCCACGTCCGTGTCGCCGACGCATTTGACGTCCAGGTCGAATTTGCCGTGCTTGCACAAAAGCGTCAACATGTGGTCGAGGAAGCCGACGCCCGTGTCGATCGCGCCGCGCCCCGCACCCTCGAGCGTGAGGGAGACCGAGACGTCCGTCTCCGCCGTTTTGCGGCTGATGTTCGCCGTTCTCATAACAATATCCTCCGTTTATTCGGCGGACAGGATCTCGTCCGTCCGTTTCAAAAATTCGTCCATCTGCTCCCGCGTGCCGATCGTCACGCGGACGTAATCGCGAATGCGCGCCGCGCCGAAGTGCCGCACGAGCACGCCGCGCGATTTGAGCGCCAGATAATAATCTTCGCCGCCCATTTTCGGCGGCTTTGCGAACAGGAAGTTCGTGACCGACTCGGTAACTTTGAACCCGCGCAAAACCAGCTGCGCGCGGACGTATTCGCGCACGCGGGCGACCTCGAGGCAGTGCGCCTCGTCGTATGCGCCGTTTGCAAGCGCCGCAAGCCCCGCCGCCTGCGTCATGGAATTGATGTCGTAGGGATTTGTGGAGTATTTGATCTTCTCCAAATCGGCGATGAGTCCCGCCTGCGCGACGGCGAACCCCAGGCGCGCGCCCGCCATGGAGCGGCTCTTTGAGAACGTCCGAACAATTAAAAGATTGTCGTATTTTGCAATCAGCGGCAGGCAGCTTTCCGCGCCGAAGTCGACGTAGGCCTCGTCGATCACGACGACGCGATCCGTGTCGCTCGAGACGAGCCGCTCGACCTCTTCGACCGAAAGCGCGAGCCCCGTCGGCGCGTTCGGGTTGGCGATGACGACCATGCCGGTTTTTCCGATATAATCGTCGACGCAGACGGTGAAATCCGCCCGAAGGGGAATTTCCTCGTGCGGCACGCCGTAAAGCTCGGCGTAGACGGGGTAGAACCCGTAGGTCACGTCGGGATACAGCGCGCCGTGATCGCCGTCGCAAAACGCCATGAACGAAAAATTCAGAATGTCGTCCGACCCATTGGAGACGAAGATGTTTTCGCTCTTCACGCCGTAGGCCGCCGCGAGCGCCTCGCGCAGCTTTTTCGCCGTGGGGTCGGGATAAAGCTGCAGGCGTTTCGCCGCCTCCGCCGCCGCGCGGATCGTGTCCTCGGCGGGCGGGAAGGGGGATTCGTTGGTGTTCAGTTTGATGTACTGCTTATCCTGCGGCTGCTCTCCTGGGGTGTAGGCCTCCAGCGCCCGGAAGCGTTCGCTCAAAAAACGGCTCAAAACAGTTCCACCTCCGGATCGATGCGGATGACGGCGCTCTTGGCGTGGCCGCCGAGCCCCTCCTCCTGCGCGAAGTCGTAGACGTCCGCCGCGACGCCCGCAAGCGCCGCGCGGGTGTAGTAAAGATACTGCGTCTTTTTGATGAAATCGTCGACGCTCAAGGCGCTGGAAAAGCGCGCCGTGCCGCCCGTGGGGAGCGTGTGGTTCGGGCCGGCGAAGTAATCGCCGAGCGCCTCGGGCGTGTAGCGCCCCAAAAAGACGCTGCCCGCGTTTTTGACCTGTTCCAGACGGTCGAAGCAGTTGTCGACCATCAATTCCAGATGCTCCGGCGCGATGCGGTTGGCGACCTCGATGGCCTCGTCGATGTTCTTGGCGATGATGATCTTGCCGTTGTTGTCGATCGACGCGCGGGCGATCTCGGCGCGGGGGAGCTTCGGGATCTGGCGCTCGATCTGCTTTGCGACGGCCTGCGCCATGAGGAAGGACTCCGTCACGAGCACGGCGGAGGCGTTTTTGTCGTGTTCGGCCTGCGACAGAAGGTCCGCCGCGACGATCTTCGGGTCGTTCTTGGCGTCGGCGACGATCAGAATCTCGCTCGGGCCGGCGATCATGTCGATGGCGACCTGCCCGAAGACCTGCCGCTTTGCCTCGGCGACGTAGATGTTCCCGGGGCCGACGATCTTGTCCACGCGGGGAACACTCTCGGTCCCATAAGCAAGCGCGGCGACGGCCTGCGCGCCGCCGATTTGGAAGATGCGGTCGACGCCCGCGACGTGCGCCGCGGCCAAAATGGCGGGCGCGATCCTGCCGCCCGCGGTGGGCGGAGAGACCATGACGATGTTTTTGCAGCCCGCGAGCTTCGCGGGGATGGCGTTCATCAAAACGGTGGACGGGTAGGCCGCCGTGCCGCCGGGGACGTAGATACCGACGTTCTCGATCGGCATGATCTTCTGCCCGAGGACAATGCCGCCGATCTGCTTCATTTCATAGCCCGTGCGGATCTGGCGCTTGTGATAGGCGCGGATGTTTTTGGAGGCGTTCTCCAAAAGCTCCATGAAATCCTCGCCGACTTCCTCGCACGCCGCGTCGATCCTATCACGCGTGACCTCCAGCGGGCTCGGCGCGGCGCCGTCGAATTTTTCGCAGTATTCGATCAGCGCGGCGTCGCCGCGGGCGATGACGTTGCCGATGATCTCACGCACGGGCGCGGACACGTCGGTCGTGTCCTTCGTGCGGGCAAAGATCTTGTCTTCCTCGACTTCTCCCATTTGGAAAATGCGGATCATAACGTTCTCCTCCTTATTCGGCCTCGGCGCAGACCGCGTCCACGGCGCGCTGCATCGCGGTGATCGCTTCGTATGCAAACTGATAGCCCGCGCGGTTGGCGATCAGCCGCGCGCTGATGGGCAGGATCTCTTCCTTCGGCTCAAGGCCGTTTTCCCGCAGGGTCACGCCGGTCTCGACGATGTCGACGATGACGTCGGACAGGCCTAAAATGGGCGCAAGCTCGATCGAGCCGTTCAACTTGATGACGTCGATCTCGCGGCTTTTTGCGGCGTAATAGCGCTTGGCGATGTGCGGGAATTTGGTCGCCACGCGAAGCACGCCGCCCGCGTCGTCGTAAAAATCGCGCCTGGCGGCGACCGCCATGACGCATTTGCCGATCCCCAGGTCGGACAGCTCGTAGACGTCCGGCTCGTATTCGCGCAGAATGTCGCTGCCGACGATGCCGACGTCGGCGCTGCCGCGTTCGACGTAAATCGCCACGTCCGACGGCTTGACCCAGAAATAGCGCACGCCGCGCGCCTCGTTTTCAAAAATTAGCTTTCGGTTCTTTTCGCGGATGGACGGGCATTCGTACCCCGCGCGCTCCAAAATTCCGTAAGCCTTTTCCCCCAGCCGCCCCTTTGGCAGGGCGACGTTAATCATTCTGTTCGACAAAGCGGCACACCCCCTCTTCGATCGCGGCGCGTTCCCGATAGCGCACGCCGTCCGCATTGCGCTGCGCGCGGACGCTCTTGCCCTGCGCGGCGATGGCGTTGACCGCGGCGATCACGTCCGCGGGCGCGGAAGTTTCGTCATAGGTCACGAGCACGTCCACGTCGAACGCGGCATGCTTTTGACCGAAGCGCTCCAAAAGGTTTAAATATACGGCGAACCCGATTGCCCGCGCGGGGGAGCGCCCCATCCGCGCCATCAGATTGTCGTACCTTCCGCCGGACAGAAGCGCCGAGGGGACGCCGTCGACGAACCCGCGGAAGATCACACCGTTATAATAATGCAGATCGTTGACCAATGACAAGTCGATTCGAAGCCGCGCGCGCGCGTCGAAGCGCATCACGCCCGAGAGCGTCTGCGAAAGCTCGTCGCACGCCTCGCGCATCTTGTCGTTTCGCGCCATGCGGCGCATGACCTCGATCGCCTCGCGCGGGGGCGCGTAGAGCGACGCGGCGCTTTGCAGGTCGCGCGCGATGTCGCTTGCAACACCGTGTTCCGCGCACCAGAGGGCGATCGCAGGGGTATTCTTTTTGCCGACGAGCGCCAGAAGCTCCGCCCGCGCGCCCTCGTCCGCGCCCGTCTCTTCGCAAAGCGCCGAGACGAAGCCCATGTGGGAGACGGCGAGAAGGTAGTCCCCGCTGACCGCCGCAAGGCTTCGGCAGGCGAGCATCAGCACCTCGCACTGCGTGTAGGCGTCGACGTCGCCGAGGCATTCCAGCCCCGCCTGCTCGATCTCGCGGAAGCCCTCCGCATCGGGGCGGAAGACCGTCTCGTTGTAGCAGACTTTTTTGATCGGCTCGCCCGCGTAATTTTTGACGATCGACAGCGTCACGTCGGGCTTCATCGCCATGAGCCGGCCGTCGGTGTCGGTGAAGCTCAAAATGCGGTCGCTCAACAAAAAGCTGCGGTTGCGGGCGTAAAGCTCGTATTCCTCGAATTTTCCCACGCGGTAGGGTGCGTACCCCCATCGGCGGTACAGCGCGCGCAGCTCGTAGGAAATGCGTTCCTGAAATTTTAAGGCGATGTCGTCACGGACCATTGCGTCGTTCGCTCCTTGTGCTTGGGATCGGGACAAAGACGTCGCTTCGCCCATTTAGTAATTTATCACGATAAAGAATGGAAGTCAAGATTTCTTTGTGCGGACAAGGGAAAAAAGAGGGAGATTATTATATAGGAGGATTTTGTCGAACGCGGGTTTCGTCGAACGGGGAACCACGCACGGAAAAAGCGCTTCTCCGTGTCGGGAGACGCGGTTGCGAAAGGGACTGTGCGGGGGAAGTGCGGCGCGGGCGGGCAGAACGAAACCGCGCGGAGGGCAACGATGGTTTCCGACTGCCGACCATTTTATTGGAACTGCACTCCCCGTCTCGAAGCAAAGACACCTCATCCGTCTCGCTGACGCTCGACACCTTCACGCCTGAACTGTCCCCTTCGGGGACGCTCGGGGTACAGGCCCCTCTCAGACGAAGGCTTGCAAAATGTGATGCGCTTCGCTTATCCCTCGCCGCCCCGCGTCCCGTTCTGCCCACTGCTCACTGCCCACTGCTCACTGCCCAC
>CAKTSO010000068.1 GCA_934613185.1 uncultured Clostridia bacterium
AAGCCGAAGCGTGAAAGCGCCGCGGGATCCGCTACCGGCGCGACGAAAACGCTCGTCGTGTGATCGAACACGCCGTCGTAGTCAAGTTCATAAAGCATGCAGCGCCGCGTTTTTCCCCGCGTCAAAACAAAACAGGGCTGTTCGTCGGGATAGTATTCCAAAAGCCGCGTCTTGACCTCGCCCGCCGCAAGGCGCGAATCCACCTCGACGACCAAAAGCGCCATGGACACGTCCGGCTCCCACTCGTCGATCTCCCGCGCGCAGCAGCGCTGCCAGCGGCCCTGCGCGCTTGGCAGTCCCTGTTCCAAAACGCCGCCCAGAAGCGCCGTATCCTGCGACACGCCCCCGATCACACGATCGATCGCGCCGCGCAAGGCAAGCGTCCGCACGGTCGCATCCGTCAGATCCGCCGCGCCCGGCACGGCGTAGACGACGTCTTCTTCCCGCGCAGCCCGGATCACAGTCTCCGCCGCAATATCATTCAAACGATCGAAATCGTCGGTTTGTTCATAAAGCTCGTCAAGGCTCGAAAACAGCAGTTCCCGCTCAACAAGCCAATTCGCCGCATCGTGCCGCGCCGTGCGCAGTATGCGCCGTGAAGCGTTCTGCAGCGCCTCTGCGGCCTCAAACGTCATCTGGCGCGCGTTGTTCCCGAGCCCGACGACGGTGATCTTTCCCATTCTCCTGCCTCCTTTTGCATCAAAAGCGGCACGCACGCGACCAGATAGACCGCCGCGCCGAGCGCGAACGCTCCCGCCAGCGACAGTGTACCATAACCGAACATGCGTTGCAAAGAGGCGGCCGCCGTGCAAAAAAGCGCCGCGCCGAACAGGGGATATCCGAGCATGGGAAATTTCAGCACGCGCTCGCCGCAGGCACGCCGAAGAAACCCGAGCGCCGCCGTGCAGCCGACCGCAGCGGAAAAAATCGAAGCGATGCAAATCCCATCGATCCCCTGTCGCGCGAGCAAAAACCATGCCGCGCCCGTTTTCAGCGCCGCACAGAGACCCTGGCATATCGCGCTTTCCTTTGTTTTTCCAAACCCCTGCAGCGAGGCCGCCGCAACGATCGACACGCAGTGCGGCACGATCGATGCCGCCTGAAGCCGCAGGAGCCGTCCCGCCAAGATTCTCTGGGAAAGCGGCGCCGTATGATACAAAAGGCCGATCAGATCGTCCGAAAAAAGCGCCAGACATACGCCCGCCCCGACGGCGAGCACCAGCGCTGCGGCCATCCCCTGCCGAACCCTTCGGCAGCGCTGCATCCGATTCTTTGCCGCAGCGATATCCGGCATGAGCGACATTCCAAGCGCGCCGGTCAGCATCAGCGGCAGCGCGACGATCGTCCCCGTCATCGCCGTCAAAACGCCGTAATCGGCAAGCGCCTGCTGCGCAGAGACGCCGAAGGCCGCCATGCGCGGCACGAGCATCATGCTCTCGGCCATGGAGCAAAGCGGCGCAATACAACCGCCGAGCATCAACGGCAGCGAGAGACGAAGAAGGCTCTGCGCCGTCTGCGACTCATACGCGCCCTTCGTTCGCCCCGCCGAGGCGTGCAGCGAAGCGATCGCCGCAAATTCGGAGACCGACATGCCCAGCATCGCGCCTGCCGCGCCCATTCCTTCGCCATAGGAAAGAAAAAGCTGCGCGAACAATAAGCCCGACGCCGCGCGGACGATCTGCTGCACGATCTGCGAGACGGCGACGCCCCCCATGCGCTGCATTCCCTGCAATCGCGCGCGATACGCCGCAATCCACGCGTCGGCCAAAATTCCCGGTGACATGGCGCGGATCGCAGGAGCTGCCTGCGGCATTCCGAGACAGGCCGCAATCGGACGCGCAAAAAGCACTGTGCTCATCGTCCCCACCGCGCCGAAGACAAGAAGGAGCCGTTTGGAGACGGCAAAGACCGAAAGCGCGCCCGCTTCGTCCCCGCAGCGCAGCCGCGCGGCGCAAAGCTGTGCAGCGACGTTCGGGATCCCCGCGCCCGCCAATGTGCCAATCAGCATATAAACGGAAAACACCGCCGCGTAAACGCCCATTTCCTCCGCGCCGATCGTCCGCGTCAGCGGAATGCGATACGCCGCGCCGATCGCTTTGACCGCGAGCACGGCGGCGCTCAAAACCGCCGCGCCTCGCACGAACGAGCTTCCGTTTTTTTCGCCGAATCGTGCCGTTTTTCTTTGCAAAGGCATCCGAACCGCTCCTTTTTCCACAGGATGCCTTCTATTTTTATGAAGAAAAAAAGCGGTTCAGCACCGCTTTTTCGTTTCTCATTTCGTTGTCGTCCGCAAAAAATCCAACACTGTGCGCACATGCAGCAGCGCCGCGTTTTCCAGCGCTTTTTCCCCGGGCAGAAACTCGGGGCTGTGCAGCGGCACGTCCGTTCCGGCGCCGATATGATAAAAACAGCCCGGGCGCTCGTTCAAAAAATAGCCGAAGTCTTCCGTCATCATCATCGCTTCGGGCAAAACCAGCACGGGCAGTTCCAATTCCCGCGCGGCGTTCATCGCAAGATTGACGCTTTTCTCCGCATTGGTCACGCCGGGATAGCTTTCGTGCAGCAGAACTTCCGCATGCGCGCCGTTTTCCGCCGCCGCTTCCGCCGCCGTCTTCACAAACAGCTCACGCACCTTCTTTCGCACCGGCGCGCCGAGCGTGCGAATGATGCCGCGCATCGCCGCTTCGCCGGGAATGATATTTCCCGCCGTTCCGGCCGAAAACATGCCGAAGGAAACGACCGCGCGTTCCCCTTGCGGCAGCGACTTCGGGATCGCGGTACAGGCCTGCACGACGCGGCAGGCGGCCGCAAGCGCGTCGATCCCGTCCTGCGGCTGCGCGCCGTGACATGCCCGCCCCGTCACGCGAATTTGAAATGTATCCGACGCCGCAAAGCTCGGCCCAAAGCAGAAAGCCGCGGCGCCTTCGGGCAATTTCGGCAAAACATGCATGCCGAACACGGCGTCCACATGCGGACGTTCCAGGCAGCCTTCCGCAATCATCCGCGCCGCGCCGCCGTCGCCCTCTTCATCCGGCTGGAAAAAGAACTTGACGCAGCCGTTCCATTGCCGCCGCGTCATGCTCAACATCTGCGCTGCGGCAAGAAGCGCCGCCATGTGAAGATCGTGTCCGCAGGCGTGCATGAATCCTTCGTTTTGCGACGAAAACGACGCGCCCGTTTTTTCTTGAATCGGAAGCGCGTCCAGCTCCGCGCGCAATGCGACACAGCGCCCCTCGCCCGCGCCGTGCAGCACGCCGGCAAGCCCCGTTCCCGCGCAGGAAGTCACTTCGATGCCCATTTGTTCCATTGTGCCGCGAACGATCTTTGCCGTACGGATCTCCGCATTGCCTTTCTCCGGGCAGCGATGCAGCTCGTGCCAGATCCGTTTCCAGGAATCCCGCTGCGCCTCGGCGATCGTTCTTAAAATCTCCGTCTCAACCAAAACGATGCTCCTTATGACAAAATCGGACGGATGATGCATCCGTCCGAGGCCTTGTTTCGTTTTTACATTTACAGCGTGCGCAGCGCCTCTTCCAGCGCCGTCTTCTGCGTCGTTCCCGCATCTTTTTTCTTGATGATCCGCGCGGGGACGCCCGCCACGACCATCTCGTCGGGCACGTCTTCCAGCACGACGCTGCCCGCCGCGACAACGGCGTTTTTCCCGATGTGCACGCCCTCGATCACGACGGCGTTTGCGCCGATCAGCACGCCGTCCTCGACGACCACGGGCTTCGCGCTGGCGGGTTCGATCACGCCCGCCAGCACCGCGCCCGCGCCGACGTGACAATTCGCGCCGACGGTCGCACGGCCGCCCAAGATCGCGCCCATATCGATCATCGTACCCTCGCCGATCACCGCGCCGATGTTGATGACCGCACCCATCATAATAACGGCGTTTTTACCGATCGAGACCTGATCGCGAATGATCGCGCCCGGCTCGATGCGCGCGGGAATGTCTTTTTTATCAAGCAGCGGAACGGCGCTGTTGCGGCAGTCGTTCTCGATGACGACATCTTCGATCGCGTCTTTGTTCTCCTCCAGGATCGTACAAAGCTCGCTCCAGTCGCCGAACACGATCTTATCGCCCGCACCGAAGACCTTCGCCGTGCCGTAATCGACCGGACGTTTCTCTTTGACATAGAGTTTGACCGGCGTTTTTTTCTGACTGTTGGCGATAAAGGAAATGATCTGCTGTGCGTCCATTATTCCTCCTGCGACCGCAAAAGGTCGCTCATTTGATAAAGTCCGGCGCTCTGCGTGATCAGATACAGCGCCGCGGCAAGCGCGCCCTCCGCAAACAACGCGCGGTCATGCGCCTCGTGTTTGAGACGGATCGTCTGCGACCCGGCGGATACAATCACCTCGTGTTCGCCGACGACGTTTCCGTAGCGGATCGACTGAATGCCGATCTCATTTTCCTCGCGTTTGCACATCCCGCTGCGCCCGCAATGAAGCGTCAGTTCGGGACGAACCTCCTGCAGACCATGCGCAATGGCAAGCGCGGTACCGCTGGGCGCATCGAGCTTTCGGGAATGATGCGTTTCGACGATCTCGATCTGCGCGGAAGGGAACATCTTTGCCGTCTGCTGCGCAAGACGGATCAAAAGCGCCACGCCGACGGACATGTTCGCCGCAAAAAACAGGGGGATCTGCCGCGCCGCCTGTTCGATCGCCGTGCGCCCGACCTCGTCATGTCCCGTCGTTGCCACGACGAGCGGCGTATTCGTGCGCACTGCATAATCGCAAAGCGACCCGATCGCGGAAGCCGCGGAAAAATCGACAATCACGTCCGCCGACACGCCGCATTCTTCCAATGAAGAAAAAGTATGTTCCGCCGCGTTCGTTTCCAATTCGGGACTGACGCGCGCGGCAAGCGTCGCGCCGCAGCTGCCGTTTTGCGCAAGATCGCAGACGATGCGGCCCATATGCCCGCCCGCGCCGTGAACCAAAACCCGCATGGCGCGCCTCAGATCAGGTTCTGCTCACGCATCAGCGAAAGCAGCACTTCGCGCTTATCCTGCGACATCGGCACAAGCGGCAGGCGCAGAACATCTTCACAATAGCCCATCGCCGTCATCGCCGCGCGCACGGGGATCGGGTTGACCTCACAGAACAGCGCATGGATCAGCGGCAGATAGTCAAGCTGCATTTTGCAGCTGCCCGCGACGTCGCCCTCAAAGAACTTTTTGCAAACAAGAGCGGTCTCCTTCGGCATGAGGTTGGAAAGCACCGAGATCACGCCCGCGCCGCCCAAAGACATCAGCGGAACGATCTGGTCGTCGTTGCCTGAATAAATATCGAGTTTTCCCTCTACCAGACGCGCCGTTTCCGCGATTTTCGAAATGTCGCCGCAGGCTTCCTTGATGCCCGCGATCATCGGATGATCGGCCAGTGCGGCATACGTCGCGGGCTCGATGCCGACGCCCGTGCGGGAGGGGACATTGTAAAGAATCAGAGGAATCGCGCTTTCGTCGGCGATCGTCGTAAACATGGCGATCAGACCGCGCTGCGTCGTCTTGTTGTAATACGGTGTTACAACAAGCGCCGCATCCGCACCGACCGTCGCCGCGTATTTGGTCAGATCAACGGCATAGGCCGTATCATTGGAGCCTGTGCCCGCGATAAAAGGCACGCGTCCGGCGATCTTTTCGCCCGCAAAGCGCAGGACTTCGCGATGTTCTTCGTCCGTCAGCGTCGAAGCTTCGCCCGTCGTGCCCGCAATGACGAGCGCGTCGATCCCTTCTTCGATCTGCCAGTCGATCAGTTTCCCGAAGGCTTTATAGTCCACTCCCTGTTCGGTCATCGGGGTAATCAGCGCCGTTGCAGCGCCGCGGAAGATGGGTTGCTTTCTCATCATCGTTTCTCCTTTCGGTTCTTAAAAAGGCGTCGGTTATCAATGTTTTCCGAACCTGTACTTTGATTGTAGCAAACCGCTTTTGCAACGTCAACGATTCTTGAAAAATGCGGCATATTTCGCATATTTTTCCGCACTATTTTCGCTGTGTCACGCGTTTTGTGTATTGTGTTGTTTAAAAAATGCTCACATTTGCGCACGATTTCTTTGTTGAATCATACATCATGAATAAATATGTTTTCCGAATCTATTTTGATCAAAACGTCTTTTCCGAAAAACCGCAATCTTCAAACGCGCAGCGTTCGAATTGCCTCCTGCAAATAAAAAAGGAACCGTCCCGCGTGCGCGCCGTCCATCTGCGTGTGGTGAAACTGAAACGAGATCGGCAGCGTCGTCTTCCATAATTTTCTTCGATATCGGCCCCAAATGAGAAAAGGATTGTTATAAATCCCGCTGTTCATGCCGACCGCGCCGTCAAGTTCCGTGTCGACGATCGCCGACGTGCCGATGACCATCGCATCCGAAAGGTCGTGATCCCGGCAGGTCTGCGCCGCGCGGCGCGTCAGTCGGCTGTAATCCGCTTCAAAAGTCGAAATATCGGCATGATACGGCACGTCGCATGACGTCACCTCCCCGTCTTTGTTTTTGACGATCACGCAGACCGCCAGCGCGTCATAGCGCACAAGATCGCGCCCGACGGGAAGCGTGTAAAACTCAGCGACTTTGCTTGCCGCGCTGCCGACGCACCAGCAAAGCAGCATGTTAAACTGCATTTTTCTGCGCCTGCCGACGCGGACAAGACGCGTCACGTCGAGCGTCTTTAAAAACGTCACCATCGGGTTCGGCGCATTCATCCACAGCCGATACGCCTGCGCGCGCGGCGTCTCGTTCGGATCGACGATCTGTTTTCCCATATCACTTCTCCTTTTTCGGCGCGCATTCGCAAAGCGCCGCAATGTCGCCGTTTCGAATCGCCGAAAGTCCGCGTGAGATCGCCCGTTCGTCCCAATCCCACCATCGAAGGCACAGAAGCTTTTCGATCGTCTCGTCGTCAAACCGCTTTCGAATGGGTTTTGCGGGCACGCCGCCCACGATCGTATACGGCGGCACGTCGCGCGTAACCACGGCGCGCGCCCCGACGATCGCGCCGTCGCCGATCGTCACGCCCGATAGAATCACCGCTTCATAGCCGATCCACACGTCGTTTCCGACGACGATGTCGCCCTTGTTGTCCCATGCGGAACGAATCTCGGAGACGTCGAGTCCCCATTCTTCAAAAAAGATCGGGAATGTGTAAGTGGAAAGCGGCCGCATCGCATGGTTCGCGCTCGTGAACAAAAATTTCGCGCCGCAGGCGATGGAACAGAATTTTCCGATTTTCAGCTTGTCCCCGTTGACGGGATAATGATACAAAACATTGTTTCGTTCAAACTCCTGCGGATCGTGCGCGAAATCGTTGTATATGGTATAATCCCCGACTTCGATATTTTCGCCGCGAATGACGTTCTTCAAATACACCGTCCGGTTGTCCCGGCTGCGGGGATAGATCTTCGTTTGATCCGGCATGATACATCCTCCTCATTGTTTTTTCTCATCATAGCATCCATTTGTTGATAAATTGTGACATCTAATGTGTCGGTTTCATGTACGCGGCGGAAAATCCGCCGCAGGCCGTCAGATCATCACGGCTTCAAACCCCGCCGCTTTCAGTCGTGCGATCAGTTTTTCCGCATTCTCTTTTTTCGAAAAAGCGCCGCACTGCACGCGATACAGCTTCTGTTCATTCGGCGCTTCCTCTTCAGCCGGAACATACGCCGCGCCGAAATAGGCGCAGATCCCCTGCGCAATCGCCTCGCCGATTTGAAACGTATGCTCCACGATCCATCTGGCGGCGTCCGGCACGTCGTGAAATTCGCATTCCACATAGGCGCAGGGCGCTTTCGTTCGAACGATCTCATACCAGGTTTTCTGTACGAATACGCCTTCGGATGCGCCCGGCGTGATCGGCGCCAGTTTATCGAAAATCGCCCGCGCCGCGCGGAACCCGTCGCCGCCGTCGCGATAGGCGTAGCAGCGCGTCCCCGTCGTCTTCCCGTTGGCGGCGTTCGTGTGGATGGCCACATGCAGCGCCGCGCCCCAGGCGTTGGACTCCGGCACGCGCGTGTACATCGTCCCCGCGCCCGTGCGCACATCGAAGCCGCTGCGCTTCAGCGCCGTCTCGCACGCCGCGGCGATCGCACGACACTGCGCGGCCTCGTTCGTGCCGCCCCAGGCATAGAGATTTTCGGTCTGCGAAGAAGGAGAAAGGTATACTTTTGTCACGTCATTTTTCCTCCTGCCTTGTAAAATAATACGTCATGACCGCCCCGTAAGCGGTACTGTAAAGCGTCAACAGCTTATCCGGCGGTTCGTAATCGCCGAGCAGCAAAAGCGCCAGCACCGTCGTCATCATGATCGTCACGATGCTCTTGACGCACAAAAGATTGGACAAACGCTGCTTCCATTCCACGGCATCCGCGCTCCTTTTTTGTCTTGCCAAAATGCTTCCCGATTTCATTGTATGGTTTCGCGCGCTTTTTCGTGAAAATCCGCATAAAAAAGGGGCGGATAACCGCCCTTTTTATCATTCCGTCTTTAAAACGCAACGTGCATAAACAACGCCACGCCGCAAAGGATCAGCGCCAGGGGCACATAGACGTAGCGACCGATGCCGTACCAGAAGTCACCGTGCTTCCTTTTGCTCCCCTCGTTGACCGCGGCGAGCAGCTCGTCTTTCTTCATGACATAGAACCAGGAGATTGCGCCCAGCGTCGCGCCGATGGGAATGATGTAGATCGACACAAGGTCCATCCACGGGCCCCACTTGTTGATCGTCTCCATACCGATGCCGAACCCGAGGCAGATGACCGCCAGGATCACGAGCACCGCCGTGCGGCTCAGTTTCGGGAATTTGTGAAGAAGCGATTCGGCGACCGCCTCAAACATGTTCTGCAAAGAGCTGACACCCGCAAAGATCATCGCGACATAGAGAATGATCGCAAAGATCTGTCCCAGCGGAATGTCCTTCAAAATCGTGGGAAGCGTCACGAACAGAAGGCTCGGGCCCGCCCCGACGTCGAGATTGTAGGAAAAGCACGCCGGAATGATCACAAGCGCAGCCACAACCGCCGCGATGGTGTCAAACAGCGCCGTATGCTGCGCAACGCCGACGACGTCTTCGTCGCGTGAAAGATACGCGCCGTAAACGATCATGCCGCTGCCGGTGACGGACAGCGAGAAGAACGCCTGCCCCATCGCCCAGATCCAGATCATCGGATCCTTCAGCGCCTCCCAGCGGGGCGTGAACATGAAGCGATAGCCCTCCGCCGCGCCCGGCAGGAACGCCACGCGCAC
>CAKTSO010000069.1 GCA_934613185.1 uncultured Clostridia bacterium
GTCGTAGGCCGACGGGCGCACCGCGTCGCGGAACGACGGCTCCCGATACGACGGCGCATACGGATCGCGATACGCGTCCGCGCCGCGGTAATCGTCAAAATACGCACCCCGATCGGACGGCTGCGCCGAATACGTCGGCCGATAGGTCGGGCGATACGCTTCGTTCGGCGCGCCCTGATACGGCTGCCGATAGGGATCGTGCGCGGTGCGCGAAGCCGTCCGCCGCGGATCATAGCCCGCGGAAGCGTCGGAATACGACGGCGCGCGGTAAGCGCCGTAGCCCGCCGCGGAAGTTCGGGAAGCCGCGTCCGCGCGGGGCGAACGATACGGATCGTCCGCCGCGTTCTGTGTGCGGTAGGCGTCGCGGCCGCCATGACGCGGCGCATCGGCGCTGTGCGCGCCGCGGGCGCTGCGGTCGGTATATCGATAAGTTTCTTCTCGCCAATCGTTGCTCAATTTTGGTTACCCTCTTGCTCGTTTGTGGTGGAAACGACCGTTTTCACCCGTCTTAAAAACTCCTGCCGGACCAGCGTCACGACGCGGCCGCACGTCTCGCATCGGATCTTCACATCCGCGCCCTCCCGAACGACGCGCCACAGCACGCCGCCGCAGGGATGCGCCTTTTTCATGCGCACAACGTCGCCGGGCGCGACGCCCCAGTCGCCCTTCAATCGAACATCTTCGCTCATGCCGTGTTTCGCGCCTCCCTTCGGGATCGTGGAACCGATCCTCCAAATTCAAAATCGTTTCATTTATTATATACCAGATCCTTGCCCGTTGGCAAACCGCTTCGCGTCAAAGCGCGGCATTTTCCAGCGTTTCGGCAAGTTTTTCGAGGTTGTCGCAGATCGCAAACGGGCGATACGGCAAAAACTCCTCCCGCGTCGTCTGTCCCGTCAGCACGGCGGCGAAGGAAAGGTCCGCGTTTTGGGCCGCGCGCGCGTCAAAGAGACTGTCGCCGCAGAAGACGATCTGCCGCGGGGAAAGCGAAAGCTCGCCCGCCAGGCGCAAAATGCCGCGCGGGTCGGGCTTTGGCGCGGGCATCTCGCCGCGCCCGACGATGCGGTCGAAATACTTCAAAAGCCCCGCCTTTTCCAGCGGTTCGCGGGCGAAATGCGCCTGCTTGTTCGTCACGATGCAAAGCACGAGGCCCATGTCCTTCATTTTGGAAAGCGCCGCGCGCGTCTCGGGGAAAAAGTGCGTCATTTCGCAGGAGACGGGGTCGATCGAATCGTGATAGGCCTCTCGAAAACGCGCGAACGTGTCCTGATTCGGCAGCGGGCCGACGGACGCGATGTAAATTTCCTCCAGCGTGCCGCCCACGGTGCGGCGCACCGCCTGCGCGTCGGGCGCGGGCAATCCCAAAAGCGGACAGGCGTCGGCGAAGCCGCGCACGACGATATCGCCCGTGTCCGCCAAAGTGTAGTCAAAGTCGAAAAATACCGCTCGAATGTTCATGAATGCTCCTTTTTATCGTCTGTGGTCGGGCGGTCGGTTCACCCGGGGAACGCGCCGTCATGGACGATGCGGCGGTAATTCTCCCGATCCGTCGCGCCCTCGGTATTGACGCACCAGATGCGCGCGCTTTCGTCGAAGCCGAGCGCGTCCCGAAGGCCGCGATATTCGGCGTTTTCCAGAATCACGCTCAAAAGCCCGAAGCCCGCCGCGCCGCTTTCGCCCGAGATCACGCGCGCGTCGCGCCCTTCCGGCGCGCCCAGGACGCGCATCCCGTGCGCCGCGACGGATTCGTCGATCGAGAAAAAGTCCTCCGCGACATTTTGCAGCATCCGCCAGCCGATCGGGCAGACCTCGCCGCAGGCAAGCCCCGCCATGATCGTCTGCATCTCGCCCGTCACGGCGCGAAGCGCCCCTGCTTTTGCGCTTTGGAACACGCAGTTCGCCGCGTGCGGCTCGACGATGAGAATTTTCGGCGGCGCTTCGCGATAGACTCCCGACAAAAACGCGGCGGCCGCGCCCGCCATCGACCCCACGCCCGCCTGCAGGATCACGTGTGTCGGCGGCTGCGCGCTTTTTTGCACGCATTCCAGCGCCATGGACGTGTAGCCCAGCATGATCTCGGTCGGGATCGTCTCGTAGCCGTCCCACGCGGTGTCCTGCACGAGCACCCAGCCGTTTTCTTCCGCCTTTTTCGCCGCAAGGCGCACCGCGCCGTCGTAGTTTTCGTCGACGATCGACGCCTCCGCGCCCTCCTTTCGGATGTTGGCAAGCCGCTCCGCCGCGCTGCCCTTTGGCATGTAGACGACGCTTTTCGCCCCGAAAAGGCGCGCCGCGGCCGCGACGCCGCGCCCGTGGTTGCCGTCCGTCGCGGTGACGAACGTCGTGTCTTTCGCGATCGCGCGAACGCGCGGCGTGCATAAATCGTCATATGTCGGCGCATCCGTATCCAGCCCCGCGCGGCGCGCAAGCTCGCACGCCATGGCAAAGCTGCCGCCCAGAGCCTTGAACGCGTTCAAGCCGAAGCGCCTGCTTTCGTCCTTGACAAAGATCGCCCCGACGCGGGCTTGTTTCGCATAATCTTTCAATGGAACAAGCGGCGTGGGTTCGTAGCCCGGGAGCGTCTTATGAAATTCCAGCGCTTTTTGCGCGTTTTCGAGCGTGAACGGATGATCGAGCGGCAAACGGGGCGCGTTTTTGTGAAAATGACAGATCCGATCCATAAGCGCCTCCGCTTTATCGATTGTAAGCGAAGCGGTCGCAGGGCAGCGAACGCCACACGTCGTCCAGTTCGCGGCAAAGTTCCGCGTCGGGCGCGGGATCCTCCAGCGCGGCGAGGTCGGGGATAAGCTGCTCCGGGCGGCTGACGCCGCAGATGACGCTCGTCACATGCGGCTGCGCCAGCGCCGCGCGAAGGGAAAGATTCAAAAGCGTCGTGCCGTGCGATTGCGCGATCTCGGAAAGGCGCGCCGCGGCGGCGAGGTTCTCGTTTGAATAATACCGCGCGCGATAGCGGGGGTTCTGCGAAAAGCGCGTGTCGGACGGCATCGCGCCGCCCGCGTATTTGCCCGTCAAAAGCCCGGCGGCAAGGGGATTGTAGATGCAAAGCCCCATCGGATGCGCGTCAAGGAAGCCCTGCAGCTCCTGCTCGATCCCGCGCGTGACGAGATTCCAGACGTTCTGCGTGACGATCGGCGCTTCAAAGCCGCACTCGCGGCAGATCGCGAGCATCTCCATGACCTGCCAGGCGGCGTAATTGCTCACGCCGACGTGGCGGACCTTACCCGCGCGCACGAGGGAGTCCATCGTCTGCAGCGTCTCGTAAAGCGCCGTGTCATGATCGGGCATGTGCAGATAATAAATGTCGATGTGATCCGTCTGCAAGCGGCGCAGGCTGTCCTCCGCCGCGCGCAGGATCGCGCCGCGCGAAAGCCCTTCGTCGTTTATGCCGTCGCCGAAGCGTCCGCGCACTTTCGTCGCCAGAACGACTTCGTTCCGATGGTTTTTCAGCCATTTCCCGACGATTCGCTCTGTCTCTCCGTTTTGATAAATATTCGCGGTATCGAAAAAATTTACGCCGAGATCGCGCGCCGCATCCATGATGCGGAAGCTGTCCTCCTCGCTCGTCTGGCCGCCGAACATCATCGTTCCGAGGCACAGCTGCGAGACTTTGAGACTCGTGCGCGGCAGGGTATTGTATTGCATAATCATTCTCCTTTTCAAAGGATCGTTCCCGTTAAGTATACCATGCGCGCCGCTTTTTCGCTGGACTTCTCATCAAAAATTCGGTAAAATGATACCCGATGTTTGATTTTGCCCGCTTTTAAAAAAACGGGCAGCGAAAATTATCATATTGAAAGGGAAAAAAGAACCATGAAAACGATGACCGATTGCTTTGTCATGAACAACGGCAACAAGATCCCCTGCCTGGGCTACGGCACCTGGCAGACCCCCGACGGACAGACCGCGATCAACGGCGTCCGCACCGCCATCGAGATGGGCTATCGCCACATCGACACCGCCGCCGTCTACGGCAACGAGGAGAGCGTCGGCGAGGGCATCGCGCAGGGCCTTGCTTCTGCCGGGATCAAGCGCGAGGAGCTGTTCGTCACCAGCAAGGTCTGGAACACGATGCGCGGCTACGACACGACGCTTCGCGCGTTCGACAAGACGATGGCCGACCTGAAGCTCGACTATCTCGATCTGTATCTGATTCACTGGCCGGCTGCCGCGAACCGGTTTGAGGATTGGGACAAGATCAACCTCGAGACGTGGCGCGCAATGACCGAGCTTTACAAGGCGGGCCGCATCCGCGCGATCGGCCTTTCCAACTTCAAAGAGCATCACATGCGCTCCCTGCTTCAAACCGAAGTGCGCCCGATGATCGACCAGATCGAGTTCCACCCCGGCATGATGCAGACCGACGTGGTCGAGGCCTGCCGCAAGAACGACATCGTCGTCGAGGCCTGGAGCCCGCTGGGCAACGGCAAGGTGCTTTCCGATCCCATGCTCGCCAAAATCGCCGAAAAATACGGCCGCTCCGTCGCGCAGATCTGCCTGCGCTGGGTGCTCCAGCACGACGTGCTGCCGCTGTCCAAGTCCGTCACGCCGTCCCGCATCGAGGAGAACAAGAAGATCTTCGACTTCGAGCTTTGCGCCGAGGACATGGCCGCGATCGACGCCATGGCGCCCACCGGTAGCGGGCTCGACCCCGACAACATCGATTTTTAATCGAAAATAAGCAGCGTTCAAACAAAAAGCAGCCGTGCAAAAACACGGCTGTTTTTTATTCGGATCAAACGTCATTCCGCCTTCTGTTTTTTGGAAAAGGCGAAGAACTTCTGGCCGATGAAATTGAACGCGATGTAGACGACGTTCGCGCAAAGGAGGCTGATCGTCGTCCAAAGATCGGCGGAGATCACCGACGCGTCGGGCTGCGCGCCGCGCATGAGGGGCTTGACGATGCCGTAGGCCAGAAGATAGCAGACGGCGACATTGACGACAAAGCGCGGCAGCGTCTTTTTGTGCGGAACGTCCGCCGCGCCGAAGGTGAAGCGGCGGTTCAGAAAATAGGTGTACGCCGCGCCGAAGACGAGCGTCACGAGGCTCGTCGCCCAATAGCCCGTGTGCAGAAAATGCGGCAGAAGAAACGACAAGACCCAGCAGATCGCCGTGTTGCTGCCGCCGACGAGAAGATATAAGAACCACTGCTTTCGCAGCAGCTTTCGGATCAGATTTTTCATCGGCTTTTACGCGATGTCGTCGTTGCCGGCGGCGTCGTCCGCGGCCTCGCCGATGGTCTGCCCGAGCTCGTAGGCGAGGTTCGGGTAGTCGGTTTTTTCCACGTCGGCGCGGCAGCCGCAGCCCGTGGCCAGAACGTGACCCATGTCCTCCCATTTAAGGTAGCGGGCGATGGTCTCGTAATGCGCGACCAGCGCGCCCATCGTCCAATCCCGATCGTCGGCGCTCGCGGCGAGCAGTGCCGTGCGCTTGCCGCCCATCAAATCGGCGTTGACGGCGTAGAATCGATCGACGACGGCCTTCAGCTGCGCGCTCATGCCGAAATAATAAAGCGGCGTGACGAACACGACGGCGTCGGCGCGAACGAGTTCTTTGGCAAGCTCGTTCATCGCGTCGCCGCGGACGCACGGCGCGGGGCCGTTTCTGCGGCAGCCGTCACAGGCCATGCACCCGGGCACGGGGGAAAGCCCCGCGTCAAAGCGCGTCACTTCATGCCCGACGCTCGCCGCGCCCTCGCAGAAGCGATCGGCCAGCAGCGCCGTCGTACCTTTTTTGTGCGGACTTCCGGTCAAAACAACGATTTTCATGATCCATTGCTCCTCCCATGTTTGTTCCGGTTTTCCCGCCTGCGGCGGGTTCCTTCTTCCACGCCTCTCATCATAGCACCCTTCCCGCCGCCGTCAAGGGGCAGTGGCGAATTTGCCCGCCAAGAGAGGGAATTGCGCAAGAGCAGCGCACGGGCGGGCATGCAACACCGCGCGCAAACGGCGCCGCTTTCCCGTTTTCCCGATGAAATTGCTCCCCGTTTTTTGCCTCCGAAGCGCACAAAACGGCTTCGATAACCTTATCGAAGCCGTTTGTTTTTTCATGCAGGCCGTCAGATCAGGAGCATGCGGTCGTTGTTGAGCTCTTCGCCGGAGGCGCTGGAGAATTTCTCGAGAAGATCCTTGACGGTCAGGCTCTTTTTCTCCTCGCCCGAGACGTCGAAGATCACGCGGCCGTCCTTCATCATGACGAGGCGGTTGCCGTGGCGGATCGCGTCGCGCATGTTATGCGTGATCATGAGCGTCGTCAGATTCTCGTTTCGGACGATCTCATCGGTCACTTCAAGTACCTTTGCCGCCGTTTTGGGGTCGAGCGCGGCGGTGTGTTCGTCCAAAAGGAGGACTTTCGGTTTTTTGAGCGTCGCCATCAAAAGCGTCAGCGCCTGGCGCTGGCCGCCGGACAGAAGACCCACGCGCGCCGTCAGGCGATCCTCGAGGCCGAGGCCGAGGACCTTCAACCGTTCGCGGTATTCCTCACGCTCCGAAGGCGTGATGCCGATGCGAAGGCCGCGCTTTTTGCCGCGGCGGGCGGCAAGAGCGAGATTTTCCTCGATCTGCATGGTGGCGGCGGTGCCGGTCATGGGATCCTGGAACACGCGTCCCAGATACGCGGCGCGCTTATATTCGGGAAGGTTCGTCACGTCGTCCCCGTCGATGGTGATGTGGCCGCCGTCGAGCGCGAACACGCCCGCGACCGCGTTGAGCATCGTCGACTTTCCCGCGCCGTTGCCGCCGATGACGGTACAAAAATCGCCGGGCTGCAAATGCAGGTTCAGGCCGTCGAGCGCGACTTTCTCGTTGATCGTGCCGGGGTTGAAGACCTTATGGATGTTTTCCAGTTTAAGCATGGGGCGCCTCCTTTTTGTTGTTGGCGCGCGCGGTGCGCCGCTGCGTGAACCTGCCCTTCCAATAGGGGACGGACAGGAAAACGGCAACGATCGCCGCGGAGATGAGCTTCAGATAGTTCGTGTTGATGTTGCTAAGCGACACGACCGCCTGAATGACGATGTAGTAAAGCACGCTTCCGAGCGAGACGCTTAGAAGCTTCAGCGCGAAATTGCGGAAGATCTTGCCGAACAGCACGCGTCCGATGATGACGGCGGCAAGGCCGATGACGATCGCGCCGCGGCCCATGTTGATGTCGGCGAAGCTCTGATACTGCGCGAGCAGCGAGCCCGACAGCGCAACCAGGCCGTTTGCGATCATAAGACCCACGACCTTCATGCGCTGCGTGTTGATGCCCTGCGCGCGGGACATGGCCTCGTTGGCGCCCGTGGCGCGGATGGCGCAGCCGGTCTCCGTGCCGAAGAACCAGTACAAAATGCCGATGACGGCGGCGGTCATGAGCGCGACGACGAAGATCGGGTGCTGCCAGAACGGGCGCGTGCCCTTGCCGACTTCCTGCAGATAGCGCAGCGAGACGGCGAGGGAATAGCCCTGAACGTTCAGCGCCTGGTTGGCCTTCATGCCCATGATCGCAAGGTTCACGCTCCACAGCGCAAGCTGCGTCAAAATGCCGGACAAAATCGCGGGGATGCCGCAGGCCGTGTGCAGAAGGCCGGTCACAAGCCCGCACGCCATGCCGACGAGAAACGCGCAGAGCATGGCCACGGCGACGTTCGTGCCGTTTAAGACCATCATGACACACACGGCCGCGCCGGTGCAGAACGAGCCGTCGACCGTCAGGTCGGAAAGCTCCAAAATGCGGTAGGTGATGTACACGCCGATGGCCATGATCCCCCAGATGAGCCCCTGGGAGACCGCGCCGGGCAGTGCGTTCAAAAAGCTTGCCATAAATCCTCCTGCTTCAAACGAACGGTGTCGATCCAAAAAAGAGAGAAACGGCTTTTTCGCCATTCCTCTCCCTTTGGAATTGCAAATACGAAAACTTATTCGGCCTCGAGCGCCGTGTAGCCCTCGGGTGCGGTCAGACCGAGACGTTCGCAGATCTCCGCGTTGTACTCGGGGGTGAAGTCCTCGGCATAGGCGACGGGCATCTCGGAGATGTCGGCCTCGCCCTTCAAAATCTGCGCGGCCATTTTGCCGGTGGTCACGCCGAGATCGTAGTAGCTGATGGACAGCGTCGCGACGCCGCAGCCGCGGCAGATGCCCTCTTCGCCCGCGATGACGGGAACCTCGGCGGCGGAGCAGAGGTTGTCGAGAATGCCGACATTGGAGGCGACGGTGTTGTCGGTGGGCGCATAGATGACGTCGCTGGCGTCAACGGCCGCCTGCGCAACGGCGTTGAAATCGTTGGAGTCGGAGAAGGGATACAGCGTGCAGGTGTAACCCATGTCGTCGAGATAGCCCTTGACGGTGTCCACCTGATACTGGCTGTTCGCCTCGGCGGAGCAGTAAATCAGACCGACGTTCGGGTACTCTTCCACGGGGCACCATTCGGCGAGCATGTCGGCCTGCTTGTCAAGCGGGGCAAGGTCGCTCGTGCCGGAGATGTTGCCGCCCACGGTGCCGCCGAAGTCCTTGATGTCGAGCGCGACGCCGTATTCGGTGACGGACGTGCCGAGGATCGGGATGTCGGCGGTGGCGGCGGCCGCAGCCTGGAGGGCGGGCGTCGCATTGGCGAGGATCAGATCGACGTTGTCGGAGACGAAGCCGTTGACGATCGTGGAGCAGGTGTTCGAGTCGCCCGCAGCGTTCTGCTCTTCGAAGACGACCTTATCGCCGAACTCCTCGGTCAGCGCGTCTTTGAAGCCCTGCGTCGCGGCGTCGAGTGCCTCGTGCGTCACGAGCTGGCAGATGCCGACGGTGTAGACCGCATCGTCCGCGCTCGCGTCAGCGGCAGCCTCGGTCGCCTCGGCGCTGGCGGCAGGTTCGGCGTCGGTTTTGGAGCCGCAGCCAAACAGAAGCGCAGCCATCGACAGACACAGCACGACAGCCAGAAGTTGTTTGATTGTGTTTTTCTTCATGTTTCCTTCCTTAGACCTTTCTACCATGTTACATGCCATCCGCATCCCGAACGGCAGGTTCGGATGCGATGGGTTTATTATACAGCCATCGTTTCCGTTGTCAATGTTTGTCCCGCATAATTTCTTCAAAAAACGGCGGATTTTGCCGCGAAAAGGCGTATGGA
>CAKTSO010000070.1 GCA_934613185.1 uncultured Clostridia bacterium
ACCCAAGGCCGTTGAGCGTCCCCTGCATGCGGCTTTTGTAGGAATAACCGCCCGCGTCCTCGAACGCGTGGGAAAGCTGGTCGTAGCGCGCGGCGACGCGTTCGTATTCCGCGCCCTGAACGAGCCCCATGCGGTGCTCCAGCTCGCGCAGTTCCTCTTCCATGGCGAACACGGGCGCGAACACGGCCAGAAGCTGCTCCCAGACCGTGCCCTCGCCCGGCGGGCCGACGAGCTGTTCCAGATATCCCACGCGAACGCCGCGGGGGACGACGACCTGCCCCGAGTCGGGTGCATACTGCCCCGTGATGACGCGCAGGAACGTGGATTTTCCCGCGCCGTTGCGGCCGACCAGGCCGATGCGGCTGCCCGATTCGACGGAAAGATCCGCGCCCTTTAAGACATCGAGCGTGCCGAAACTTAAATTTATTTTCTGAGCATGCAGAACCTGCATAAGCGTCTCCTTGCGTTGAATTGCGCTGCATTCTATGGAATCAAAGCACTTTCTATTGTATCAAACAATGGCGCGGCGCGCAAAAAAATGTGCTATACTGGGCAAAAGGGAGGAGGGAAACAATGGAAAAGCGGCGCTGGATCGATTTTTGCCTGCAATTTGCGGACGCATACGAAGACCATCCCTTTGACCTCGACCCGAACGCGGCCGACGCGTGGACGCTTGCGCGCCATCGAACAAACAAAAAGACGTTCGCGTTTATCTACGAGCGCGGCGGGCTTTGCATCAATTTGAAATGCGATCCGGACGAAAGCGAGTTTTTGCGCAAACTCTATCCGTCGATCACGCCGGGGTATCACATGAACAAGCGTCACTGGATCACCGTCCGCCCGGGCGAGATCCCCGAAGACGTGATCCGCGCTCTGATCGGGAAAAGCTACGAGCTGACAAAATAAAAATGCGCGAGAAAGCTGCTTCCAGATAAGAAAACAATCGTTAAAAAATACGGCATAACGTGCGAATCCCGTTACTCTACTATAAGTTTGTCTTCAAATTAAAAGTAGAGATGATAGAATTCGTATCATCAAATGCCGTATTTTTTGATGCTTGCAATTTTGAGATAGAGATTTTTCGATTTTGGCTAAGTGAAAAACACAGGCGACGCCGGAAGCGTCGTCGAGGCTTTTCACAACGCCAAAACGGAAAAGATCAGCTCAAAATCGGGTATTTTCTTATCTGGAGGCAGCTAAGTAAAACACTTCTCACGCATTTTTTAATTTTTAAATCAACGCGTTATTCTCCCGCCTCGATCCGCCTGGCGATGCGCATGAGTCCGTAGAGCGCGGCGTCGCGGTGCGGCGCGGTGCAGACGGGAAGGTGCGCGGTGCGCTCGAGCCGCTCGTGCAGCGCGGGGAGCTTGGAAAGCCGCCCGCCGCAGAGGATCAGCCGATCGATCGCGTCGTTATGCCCGCGAAGCCTGGCGATGGGGCCGGCGTAAGCCTCGGCAAGGGAATCCAGCGCGGCGCAGAACAGGTTTGCCGCGGTGAGGTTTGTCCCCGAGATGCTCTCGACCGCGCCCTCGCCCATGCCGATGTAAAAATCGGGCTTGACGTGCAGGCTCTGCGTGTCTTTGCGAAGGTTCGAAAGAAGCGCGCTCCAGATGTCCTGCGTCTCGGGCTCCTTGCCCGTGATGAGGCGGACGCTGTCGCGCAGAAGCTCGATGACGACGTCGAGCACGCGGCCGCCGGGCTGGCGGGTGATCGTCATCAGGCACTGATTTTCAAAATACGGGCGCACTTCCATGTCGGCCTTGACGTATCCCGGCGCGACGGCGCAGATGATCGTCGCGGTGCCGATCGTCAGCGACACGGCGTGCTCGATCCCTTCGCCCGAGCCGTAGACACTGGCCTGATGATCGCCGATGGCGGCGAAAAGCGGCACGCCGCGATGCGCTCCGAGCGGCTCCGTCTCGCGGACGATGTCGGGGAATGCGAGCTCCCGCACGCCGACGGCGTCGATCACGCGCTCGTTCCAGGTGCCGTCCGCGGCGACGGCGAAGCCCGTGGAGGCCGCGTCCGTCAGGTGACAGGCGTGGCGGTGTTCGTCGCTCAAATGCGAGATCAAAAAGCTGCCGAGCGTCTCAAACCGCGCGCCGGTCAAATCGAGCGATTCGTGACGCAGCAGGGAAAACAGGCTGCACGCGGCGATGCCGGCCTTAAAGCGCGTCCCCATGCGGAGCGTCTCTTCGCGGCCGAGCATGTCGTAGAGGCGGGACGTGTCGGTGACGCCGCCTTCATCGGGCACGTCGGCGCGCGCGTCCTGCCAGGTGACGTAGGGCGTGATGGGCTCGCCGCCGCGCGTCAGAATAAAGCCGTGCATCTGCGTGGAGAAGAAGACGCCGCCGAAATCGGGGCATTCGTCGATCGCGCGGTCGAGCATGGTCTCCACGTCGCGAAGAAGAAGCGACGCGTCGAGCGCATAATGGCCGCGCGGCGCCTCCAGGCGCGGGAGCGTCGGGCGGTAGTCGATCGTTTCCGCCGTGTTTTGTTCGGAATCCAGAACGGCGAGCTTGGTGTAGGACGAGCCGATGTCAAATGCAATATAACGCATGGCGCATGTTCCTCCGTCGGGCGGTTTTGGGCATGGAAAAAGCCGATATGCTATGGAATATTATAGCATATCGGCGAAGAAAACGGAATTGTCCGGCATGCGATCAGTCGATCGTCATTTTCCGCGAGGGGGAAAGAGGGGCCATTTTAACGCCGTGGCGGATGGGGAGCCACTCGACCTTGCGGAAGAACGCCGCGACGGTGATCGGCAGATAGGTGAACATGAACGCGGGGAACGTCACGATCGACAGGAGCTTCCGCGCGGCGGTCGCATGAATGCGCTTCCACTGCGTGAAGACGGTGATCGCGCCCAGGATCATAAACAGAACGCTGCCGTTGAACAGGGATTGCAGGACGCTGATCGCGGGGACGGCGAGAGGCAGCCCGAGCAAAAAGGCGACGGCGAGCGCGGCGGCGTTGAACACAATGCTGCCGATGGAAAGCACCATCGCGGGGATGATGTTCATGCTCATGTCAAAGCACGAGAACGCGTTTTTGCCGAACATGCCGCGCACGAGGCGCAGGCCGTATTTTCGAAAGACCTGCAAATAGCCCTTTGCCCAGCGCATCCTCTGGCGGCAGGACTGGCGGAAGCTTTCGGGCTGCTCGTCGTAGACGACGGCGTCCTTGCAATAGCCGATTTTTTCGCCGCGAAGGATATTGACGACGGAAAACTCGATGTCCTCCGTCAAAAGATAAAACTTCCAGCCGCCGCATTGTTCGAGCACTTCACGGCTGAACAGAAAGCCCGTGCCGGACACGGCGCAGGAAGACCCGAGCAGCATGCGCGCGTGGTTCAAATACTCGCTTTCGCGCAGAAACCACAGCGCGTAGCCCGCGCTGACCCAGTTTGCGCCGTAGTTTTTGGAGTTGCGGTAGCTTGTGACGATCCCGTAGCCGTCCGAAAACGTCTCGTTCATGCGGGAGATATAATCGGCGGACAGGATATTGTCCGCATCGAAGACGAAAAAGCCGTCGAAGGCGTCGGGGCCGAAGTCGCAGCGGATGTGCCGCAGAAGAAAGTCCATCGCATACCCCTTGCCGACCAGCTTTTTGTTCTGCCGTTCATAGACGGTCGCGCCGCATTCGCGTGCGATGCGGGCGGTCGAATCGGTGCAGTTGTCGGCGGCGACGAAAATGCGCACGAGCTCGGACGGATAATCCTGCGCCTGAATGCTTCGAATCAGATCGGCGATGACTGCTTCTTCGTTGCGCGCGCAGATCAAAACGGCAAAACGGTGCAATTTGGCGGTGGTGTGGGGGCGGTCGCGTTTCATGTGCACGAGCGGGATATACAAAAACTGGTAGCTGTAACAGACAAAAAAGACGATCCCGATGACAAAGTTGACGGTTTTGACGACGTCGAAGAGTTCCATGCTTGTTCCGGCCTCCTTTTGACCTGCCTTTTGCTTTGCCTGGTCCGCCGAGCGGAACCGATATCAGTATAACATGAAACACTTTTTTGTGTTTGTGTTTCTCATAAACGGCGCATTAGTTTTTGCAAAAGACCGTCTTGCGATTTTCTTAAGGGGCGCACGGACCCGCGCAGAATTGACGCGGCGCGCAAAAAAGAGTAAATTAAGAAGCGGAAACCGAATGAAAAACGAGCGAAAAAAGGAGGGATGCGTCTTGAATCGTCACCCGATCCCGCGGCGCGGCATGCCGGCGCGGATGCGGCGCTTTTTGATCGTGCTGGCGGTGCTGGCGGTCGCGGCGGCGGCCGCGGTCACGACGATCCTTCTTTTGCGGGACGCCGTGATCCCCGCGGGCGCGGCGGCGAAAGTCGCGGTCGTCGGGCGGCGTGTCGCGGCGTTGGAAAACGGACGCGTGACGCTTTACACCCTCCGCGGGAAGACGCGCGCGGAATTTGACGCGCCCGGCGCGGAAGCGCTCGATGCGTCGGACGGCCTCGGCGCGGCATGGGGCAAACACGATGCGTATTTGTTCACGCCGTCGGGCAAGGTGCGTGCGCACGTTACGGCGGACGATCCGATCGTGCGCGTCTCCTGCGGCGCGGGCGTGTGGGCGGTCGCGACGTTAAGCGACGGCGGCGCGTGCGCGGTGACGCTCTATGACGCCTATGCCAACCAAATCGACCGCATCACAAACGAGGACTTTGCCGACGGCGACGTCTTCGTCGACGCGGGGCTTTCGAAAAGCCGCCTCTGGGTGCTTTGCATGAACACCTCCGGTGCGCAGACGGACAGCCGCATTTATTTTTTCGACGCCGCGAAAAGCGCGCTTTTGGCGCGCATCGACGCGCCGGGGCAGACGATCGCCGCCGTGGCCGCGGACGAAAATTGCGTTTTTGCAATAGGAACCAAACAGATAATATGCTATAATCATAGCGGTATCCGCCAGTGGCAGCGCGCCTGGGAGGGCCTGTCTCTTTCGGCGCGGGGGCAAAGCGGCGGCAGCGCGGCGCTCGTGTTTTCCTATGACGGAAACGCGGACGCAAGAGTGTTGTATCGCGGACAGGAGACGACGCTTTCCGATCTGTCCGGCGCCGTCTGCGTCTCGTCGTCCGGCGCGCTGTATTACGCGCGCGGCGCGACGCTCACGCGATGCCGGCTTGACAATATCTCCGCCGTGCAAAAGGAAAGGACGTTCGACACGGCGGTGCAGACAATTCTTGCCGCTTCGGCGCGGCGCATCGTCGTCTTCGACGGGGCGCGGTGGCAAAGCTGCGCGATGTGACCGCAATCTATACAGTAAATTAAGAAAGAAGCCCCAACAAAACGGCTTTGAAAAAGGAGAAACACCGTGGGTTTTAATTTGATCGACCTTGCCATTATCGGCGTGATCGCGATCTTCGCGCTCGTCGGCTGGTATCGCGGCTTTCTGTCCAGCCTGATGCATTTCGGCTCGACGCTTTTGTCGCTGATCGTCTCGGGCATCGGTTATCGCCAGCTCGCCCGCTTTGCGATCAACAAGTTCGACGCGCTTTCCTTCACGCTTCAGTTTACCGACGCCGCCGAGGCCATCGGCGACATCGAGCTTTCGCGCACCGTCGTCGCCACCGCGACCGACGCGCAGATCGCGACGGCGTTGCAAAACTGCGAGCTGCCGAATTTCATGGCGCGCCTCGTGGAGAAAAACATTCACGCGCAGGCTTTTTCCGACATCGGACTTGCCACGATCGAAGAGTATTTCAACCAGACCATGGCAATCGCCGTGCTTCACGTCGTCTGTTACGTCGCGCTGTTCGTTTTGGCGTTCATCCTCTTTGAATTGATCGTCAGCATGATCAACGCGCTCATCCGTCCTCCCGTCCTTCGCCAGTTCGACTCGCTGGCGGGCGCGGGCGTCGGCCTTCTGATCGGCATTTTGTGCGTGCGCGTGGTGTTCATGCTCGTGCCGACGGGGCTTTCGCTCATGGCGATCGACCAGATCAAAGAGTGGTTCACGGGCAGCGCCGTCGGCTCGATCTTCTATCGATCGGGCTTCCTGCTGCGCGGCATCAAGGGGACGCTTCTGCACTGACGCAGGGAAAATTTTAACGTGAAGAAATGCCGACGAAGCATTTCCGATAAATCATTTTTTTAAGAACAGGAGTGTACAGCAATGAAGGGTTTGGCCAAACTTGCCCGCGGCGAAGGGCATATGGACATCATCGACATCCCGGAACCGACGCCGCCTGCGGGATGGGTAAAAATGGAGATCAAGGTCGCGGGCATCTGCGGCAGCGACCTGCATATCTATCATGACGACATCGACTTCATCATGAAGCCGCCGTGCGTCGCGGGCCACGAGTTCTCCGGCGTCGTCGCCGAGGTCGGCGAAGGCGTCACGAACTGCAAGGTCGGCGATCACGTCGTCTGCGAGCCGTCGATCGAGATCTGCGGCGAGTGCCTGTATTGCCGCACCGGCAACTACAACATGTGCCCCGAGCGCAAGTCCATCGGCTTCTACGCCCACGGCACCTTCACCAATTACATGATCATGCCCGCCTATCGCGTGCATCACATCAGCGAGACCCTGCCCTATGAGCAGGCCGCGCTGATCGAGCCTCTGGCGTGCGTCTGCCACGGCGTTCTGGAGCGCGTCCACATCCGTCCCACGGACACCGTGCTCGTCTCCGGCCCCGGCCCCATCGGCCTTTTGACGATGCAGGTCGCCAAGTCCTGCGGCGCGACGGTCTACGTCTCCGGCACCGGCCGCGACGCCGAGCGTCTTGCCCTTGCCAAAGAGCTCGGTGCGGACGAAGTCTTCGACGTCACTGCCTGCGACATCCAAAAGGAGATCTACGCCCGCACGCACGGCCTCGGCGTCGATGTCCTGCTTGAGGCCTCCGGCTTCCCGGGCGCGATCAACTCCGCGCTGACGCTCGTGCGCCGTCAGGGTCAGTTCCTTCTGATCGGTCTGCCCAGCAAGCCCTTCGAAGTGGACTTCTCCCGCCTGGCCTATCGCGAGATCAACGCCACCGGCTGCCTGTCCTCCCGCTGGGAGACGTGGGAGATGGCGATCCATCTGGTCGAAAGCGGCAAGGTCAACGTCGAGAAGCTCGTCTCGCACCGTTACTCCATCGCCGACTGGAAGGAAGCCTTCGAGCGCTTCGACAGCAAGGATTGCCTGAAGATCCTCCTGTACCCGCTGCCGATGGAAGACTGATCGCATAGATCACAATCACGCTAACCGAAAGAAAAGGATCGATCGTAAGATCGATCCTTTTTTGTGTGGGAACGGGCGAGAGAAATTGAATTCACGACTGAATGAAAGTATGCGGCGGCATTGCGAACCGATCATTATTTGAAGAAAAGAGCCGGCTTGAATTTGGGACAACGATTATGCCTTTTCGGATTCTTGCTGAATGCGCAGCATGTCAAAGGATTGCGTTTCTGATGTTTTCTATCCAAGATTCTCCATAACCGCATACGCGAAGATGCGGTATGATGTCATATTCTACGATCTCGTATAATTTCGCAGGCAGATCTGCTTGGTCGTTTAATCCATATAGATAACCCGGCCCGATACAGTTTTGAAGCTCATATCTTATGGCGCTAAATTCATTAAACGCTTTTAACCGATCCACCAAAAGGTCAAACGCTTCATTTTTCAAGCTTTTCTGGTAAGCAATGAAACTATCTGTTTCAAATGAAGGCGCCAAGGGAAAGACGGCAAACGTTCTGCGAAGCGCATAGTTAATACTTCCGCGATTATCCGTGAGATTCATCGTTGCAATTACATGCACGTTCGCAGGGATATAAAACTTCTGGTTATCGATCAACGTTATTGCATTTTGCTGATTTCGACGACTGCACGCCAACAAGGAAAGTGCTTCACCGAAAACTTTTTCGGGGTCGATGCATTCCATATCGTCAATGATAAAATAATAATCCAAAATGGGAGTCTCGGCTGCTTGCTCGCAGAACGTTCTAAAGATTCCGTCTTTTCCCATAAAAGCGTTATAGGAATAATTGGAATGCATTTGAATCATGCATACACGGTCAGAATTTGTCTGACCGACGATGGAAGGAGCTAAGCGTTCCGCGATAAAAGTTTTTCCCGTACCAATCACGCCTTGAAGGATAATGTTTTTTCGCGATTGTATCAATGAGACCAGTTGATCGTACATGGATTCCGACATATGGACTTCGCTCAGGAATCGGTTTTTATCATATCGATAGGGCTCGTATGCTTTATCGCACAGCTCGACAAAGCTCTTTACTTCACTTGATTCTTCCTTGAAAGACGCCAATAGATCTTCCATAAGAGCATCGTATTGTTCAAAGTTCGTTGGCGGGTAATAGACTCGAAGAACTTTGCTTTTGCTTAAATACTGTTTTAAATATGAAATAACGGGCGGCGTTAAACAGAGAAAGCGCTGCGGCGCTATCCAATATAATCCGATGGATAATGTCTGCAGTAAATCGACTTCGTTCGGTTTTTGTTTTTTATAAGAGTAACTCAATGCATCTTCTGCAGCATTATGCAATACACTTTTCTTTTGATCGGCATATACATATAGCATTGCTGCTTTATATATATCCGACAGATAAGTTTGATGTTCTAAAAAGCGTGAAGAGATGGAAATCATTGGTAATCCGAGCGTCGATGTCGGTACATCTGCTTTTAATTCAAAACGCTCTTTGAGTGTATTAAGCAGACGATCTCTTTTATCACTACGTCTATCCAGTAATTCAAAAACAACAAACTCATTACAATATTTAATTTTGCTCAGCAATGGATCCGTAATTAGCACTTTCTGCCACCAAGTGTTACTGTCAAAAGTATTATTGAAATACAGTGCCTTCGCCAGTTCCTGATAAAACGGTACCCAATCATACTTTGGCATGAGACAAATCTCCTCTTTTCAATTT
>CAKTSO010000071.1 GCA_934613185.1 uncultured Clostridia bacterium
CGCGCCGCAAAGCTCGATCCACAACGCGGGCCTTCCGTGGGAGCTCGGGCTTGCCGAGGCGCATCAGACGCTGATCGACAACGGCCTTCGCACGCGCGTGATCCTCGAGACGGACGGCAAGCTCATGAGCGGCCGCGACGTGGCGATTGCCGCGATCCTTGGCGCGGAGGAATTCGGGTTTGCGACCGCGCCGCTTGTGACGATGGGCTGCGTGATGATGCGCGTGTGCAACCTCGATACCTGCCCGGCGGGCGTGGCGACGCAGAACCCCGAACTGCGCAAGCGTTTCTGCGGCAAGCCCGAATACGTCATGAACTTCATGCGCTTCATCGCGCAGGAGCTGCGCGAGATTATGGCGCGCCTCGGCGTGCGCAGCGTCGACGAACTGGTCGGCAGAAAAGACCTGATTCGCGCACGAGAGAATTTTGTGACCAAACGCGCGGCGACGGTCGATCTTTCCCGCATTCTTGCGGGCGGCAAAGACTGCGCGGTGCACTTTGATCCCGCGTGTGTGTTTGATTTTCAGTTGGAAAAGACGCTCGACGAACGCGTGCTGCTTCCCGAACTTGACAAGTTCAAAAAGGGCAAGAGCGACCATATCGCGCTTTCGATCTCCTCGACTGACCGTACCCTCGGTACGATCCTGGGGTCCGAGATCACGAAGCGCTTCGGCAATGCGCTTTCCGACGACTCTATCGTCATCGACTGTAAAGGCGGTGGCGGCCAGAGCTTCGGTGCGTTCATCCCCAAGGGGCTGACCATGCGTCTTTGCGGGGACAGCAACGATTATTTCGGAAAAGGGCTCTCCGGCGGCAAACTGATCGTCTTCCCGCCCAAGGGCAGCCGATTCGATCCGAGCGAAAACGTCATCATCGGCAACGTTGCGCTCTACGGCGCGACGGGCGGCGAGGCGTATGTGTCCGGCCTTGCGGGCGAGCGCTTCTGCGTGCGCAATTCCGGCGCGGACGCCGTCGTTGAGGGCGTGGGCGACCACGGATGCGAATACATGACCGGCGGGCGCGTTGTCGTTCTGGGACGCACGGGCAAAAACTTCGCCGCAGGCATGAGCGGCGGCGTGGCGTATGTGCTCGACGAAGATCACGACCTTTACATGCGCCTGAACAAAGAGCTTGTCAGCATGCACACGGTCGAAGAAAAGCACGATGCGCAGGATCTTCGCGCGATGATCCAAAAGCATTACGACGCAACGGGCAGCGCTCGCGCCAAAGAGATTCTCGATCGCTTTGAAGAATATCTGCCCAAGTTCAAGAAGATCATTCCCAACGCCTATCACCGCATGATCGTCACCATCGGTCAGCTGGAAGAGCGCGGCATGACGCACGAACAGGCGCAGATCGAAGCGTTCTATCTGACGACGCAGAACGCGTAAGGAGGTTGAAGTTATGGGAAAACCGACCGGATTTCTGGAGATCGAGCGGCAGAACAACCCCAGCGCCGCACCCCTTGAGCGCATCCGCAATTTTTCGGAGTTTCATCCGCCGCTGGAGAAGGAAAAACGCCGTGCGCAGGGCGCGCGCTGCATGAACTGCGGCGTGCCGTTCTGCCAAAGCGGCGTGACGCTGGGCGGCATGACGAGCGGCTGCCCGCTGCACAATCTCGTGCCCGAATGGAACGACGAGATCTATCACGGCGCCTGGAGCCACGCTTTGAGCCGCCTTTTGAAGACGAACAACTTCCCCGAATTTACGGGGCGCGTGTGCCCGGCGCTGTGCGAAGCGGCGTGTACCTGCGGACTGTACGGCGACCCCGTGACGGTGCGCGAAAACGAGCTTGCCGTCATCGAGAACGCCTATGCGCAGGGCTTGATCGCGCCGCGAAAGCCCGAAGTGCGCACGGATAAGCGCGTGGCGATCGTCGGAAGCGGCCCTTCGGGGCTTGCCGCCGCCGATCAGCTGAACCATCGCGGCCATCACGTCACGGTCTTCGAGCGCGACGACCGCACGGGCGGGCTTTTGATGTACGGCATTCCGAACATGAAGCTTGAAAAAAGCGTCGTCGAGCGCAAATGCGACTTAATGCGCGCGGAGGGCGTGGAGTTCGTGACGAACGCGAATATCGGCGATGACGTTCCCGCAGAGCAGCTTCTGCGCGATTTCGACGCGGTGATTTTGTGCTGCGGTGCGAAAAAGCCGCGCGATTTGAACGTGCCGGGGCGCGACGGCGACGGCGTGTTCTTCGCCGTGGATTATCTGACGGCCGCCACGCGAAGCCTTCTGGAACACGACGATTCGCTCGCCGTCAACGCGAACGGGCTCGATGTCGTGATCGTCGGCGGCGGCGACACGGGCAACGACTGCGTCGGCACGGCGATTCGCCAAAACGCCAAATCCGTCACGCAGATCGAAATGATGCCCAAGCTTCCCGACGCGCGAAGCAAGAGCAATCCGTGGCCGCAGTGGCCGCGCGTGTGCAAGACGGATTACGGCCAGCAGGAGGCCATCGCCGTGTTCGGACACGATCCGCGAATCTACGAGCACACGGTCAAGTCGATCGAGCGCGACGAAAAGGGAAATCTTTGCGGCGTGACGGTTGTGAAGGTGGAATGGTGTGAAAAAGACGGCAAACGTTCGCTGTGCGAAGTCGAAGGCAGTGAACAGACGCTTTCCTGCGGGCTGCTTTTGATCGCGGCCGGGTTTGTCGGCTGTCAGAATTACGTTGCCGACGCCTTCGGGCTCGTCCCCGACGTGCGCGGCCGCATTGATGCGCCCGCCTACGCGACGAACGTGGAGAAGGTCTTCACCGCGGGAGACATGCGCCGCGGGCAGTCGCTCGTCGTCTGGGCGATCAGCGAGGGCCGCGCGGCGGCCAAGTGCGTGGACACCTATTTGATGGGCTACACGAACATGCCGTAACTATAAAAAAGAAAGTAAAAAAGAAAAGCGAAAAGCGCCGAAGTGTAATTTCATTCTGCACTTCGGCGCTTTTTTTATGCAATTACTCTTTTTTTGTCCTGCGGCATACGGCGACGGCGGTCGCGCCGATCAAAAGCCCCAAAACGACGGCGGCAAGCACGTCGGTGGGGAAGTGAACGAAAAGATACAGCCGCGAAAATGCGATGAGCGCGGCAAGCGGCACGGCGATCCACGTGAATTTCCGATCCGCCGCGCAGAGCACATACGTGCCGATCACGGAGGAAAGCGTGTGCCCCGACGGGAACGAGTAATCGCGCGGCATGGCGATCAAAAGCGGGACATCTTCGATCCAGCACGGCCGCGCGCGGCCGACAAGCGGCTTCAGACAGACGTTTCCGACGAGCGCGCCGCAGCAAAGCGCCAAAAGCAGCGCGATTCCGCAGCGACGGTATTTTTTGAAAAACAAAAGCGCGATCCCCGCTGCGATCCAGATCGCGCCGCCGTTTCCCAAAGCCGTGATCTTCGGCATGAGAAAATCGAGCGCCGGGCAGACGATGGCATTTCGGATCCCGTGCAGAACCGACCAGTCGAATGATTGAACAAAATAAAACATAACGCTCCTTTGCAAAAGCCGGCAGCATTCCCGTTTCGGGAAAGTGCAAAGCGGTCGGGAACATTGTATCACAGCTACGGAATCTTTGACAAAGCCGAAAACGAAAAGACCGTTTGCAGATTAAACTTTAAAAATGCGCATAAACGCACGATAAATGCGGATAAAATGTGAATTTTTGCCGAAACGCTTGCTTTTTCTTTTGGTATGCGCTACAATGCAGATACATTGAATTATAGTCTTGAATTTAGACGATAAATCCAATGAATAAACGGCATAATCATTATAAAAACACATAATTCGCGATAATACGCGAGTTGTGCGTGTGTTTGCTGTTCCAAAGTATGCCGCGCCGGGCGTTTTTCGTCCGGCGTTCAAAGAAAAAGAGGGGGACAACCATGAAGAAACGATGGATGGCTCTGGCCTTGATCGTCGTGCTGACGATCGCGCTTTTGCCCGGCTCCGCGCTTGCGCAGGGCGAACGGACGATCTACGTCGGCGCGCAGGGCAGCGACGAGAACGACGGCTTGACGGCGGACATGCCGCTTTTGTCGCTCGAGGCGGCGTTTGCGGCGGCGCAAAGCGGCGATACCGTGCAGCTTTTGACGGATATGACGCTGACGCAGGCGATTGCGGTCGACAACGCGGCGCTGAATTTGAACGGCAAAACGCTGTCGGTGAACATTCCCAACGCAAAAAGCGCTTTTGTCGTGACCGGCAGCATGACGGTGAAAAACGGCAGGATCTTCGGCGCGGGCGAAAGCGCCGACAATCGCGCGTTTTTGGGGCAGCCGGGAAGTAGCATCGCGCTCGACGGTGCGACGGTTTCGGACTTTCATTCCTCCGGAAACGGCGCGGCGGTCATGATGGAAAACGGCACGCTGACGGTGACGAACAGCTCTTTGGGCCACTACGATCGCGAAACGGGCGCGCGCGGCGGCAACGAATCGCGCGGAAGCGGCGGCGCGGTCTATGCCAAAGACAGCGCGGTCACGATTACGGGGACGAACCTGTTCTACAATAAGAGCCGCGACATGACGGACGCGCAGAACAGCTACTGGTTCGGCGGCGGTGCGCTCTATCTGGAAGGCGCGGCAACGACGGCGACGATTGAGGATAACTACTTCTTCGCATGCAAGACCTACGATTTTGGCGGTGCGATCCATCTTGATATGGTCGGCAGCGCGCGCATCGCCAACAACCGCATCCAAAGCGGCGGTGCTTACAATCACCGTGAAAACTCCTGGAGTAAAGTGTATAGCCGCGGCGGCGATGGCGGCGCGATTTACAGTCGTTTGACGAGCGAATTGACGATCTCGGGTAATACGATCGCAAAAAACACGGTGATGGGTAACGGAGGCGGTGTCTATGTCATCGCAGATGCAAGCGGCAAAGCGTATTTTGACGGAAATACCATTTCGGAAAACGATGCGGCACATCGCGGCGGCGGGCTTTGTCTGCGCATGAATAAGGGCAGCACGCTTTCGATCACGAGCGGCAGGATCGTTGACAACACGGCGAGCGAATTTGGAGGCGGCATCGACTACACCGGCCATGACATGACGCCGCTGCAGCTGCAGAACGTCATGATCACCGAAAACACCGCCGCGCGCGGCGCAGGCGTCTGGGGCTGCCCGACGTCCCGCACGCACAGCTACGCGACGCTCGGCGGCGCGATCTATAACAACACGGCTGCCGGCGAGGCCAGCGATTACAACAACGCGGACGGCACGCATAAGCTTCAGGCCTCGGGTGACGAAGTGCGCTATGAGGGAAAGGACACGCCCGACGCGTTCGCGCTTCAGAACAACCCGCCCGCGGAAAACACGACCATGACGGTCGTGCGCCGTGCGCTTGGCGGCGGTCTCATGCAGTGGTATTCGGACGAGGCGAAGGATCGCTATGAAGACGGCGACGCCGAGGCGGATCCCGACATCTATACGAATACGGATCGTTCCTTTGGCCTGCACGGCATTTTGTCGGAAGAACATCGGGCGCTTGCCGCGGGCGAAGCACGGCTTGTCATCAGCGGAAACCGATCCTCGCGAGGCGGCGGCATTGCTACCAACAGTCCGGTGGAGATAGGCATGGATGCCGACGTGACGGTGAACGTGGAAAAGAAGTGGACAGGCGGCGACGAGCATCTCGATTCCGTTCTGATCGATCTTTATCGCGTCAATGCCGACGATACGCAGATCAAACTGGACAGCGACGTGGAGCTGAACGCGGAAAACAATTGGCACGCGGCGTTTACGGATCTGCCGTCGAAGTATATCGATGCGGACGGGAACGAGCAGCCCATCCGCTATCTTGTCAGAGAACGGGAACTGTCCGGCTGGGCAGCGCAAACGGACGCACAGTACGACGAGGCGACCCGTACCTATACCGTGACGCTGACGAACGAGCCGACCGTGTCGTATCGTGCGCGCAAGGTCTGGGCGGACGACAACGACCCGCAGCGCCCGAGCGAAGCTTCGGTGACGCTTTTGAAAAACGGGGAAGCCTACGGCGAGACTGTGACGTTGAACGCGGAAAACAACTGGGAATGCGAATGGACGGCGCTTCCCAAGTACGATACGGACGGAACGCTGATCGAATGGACGCTGACGGAAGCGGAAGTCGCGGGCTACACGCCCGAGATCACGCTGGAAGACGGAGTGTTCACGGTGACCAACACGAAAAATCCGCCGCAGCCGACGCCGACGCCCGCGCCGACGAATCGACCCGAAGAGTTGCCGCAGACGGGGACGACGCGCTATCTTGCGCCGCTGCTTGCGTCGACCGGCGTTTTGATGCTGGCGGCGGGGCTGCTTGTTCCGCGCAAAAAGAAACATGAATAAACAAAAAGTCTTTCTGATCGTCGCGGGGCTGCTGTTTTTATCGGCAGCCCTCGCGCTTTTCATCTGGAACGAGAGCGAAGACCGCGCGGCGGGAGACGCTGCGGCGAAGGTCGTTTCGCAGCTTCGGCCGCGGCAGACGGCAGGTTCGCGGGAGAATGATACGCCGACGCTTGATCCCGATCGACCGATGCCGGCGGAAAATATTGACGGGTATGATTACATCGGGACGCTGACGATTCCGTCGCTGGCATTGGAATTGCCCGTGATCGGCGAGTGGAGCTATCCAGCGCTTAAAATTGCGCCGTGCCGTTTTTCGGGTTCGGCATATCGGGATGATCTCGTTCTCGCGGCGCACAATTACGACAGACATTTTGGAACGCTGAAGCGTTTGCACGCGGGCGATGCGGTAGCGTTTACCGACATGGACGGAACCGTCTTTTCCTATGAAGTGATCCAAACGCAGGAGATCTCGCCGCAGGATGCCGATGCCATGCTGGACGGCGGATGGGATCTGACGCTTTTCACCTGCACGCCCGGCGGCGCGTTTCGTTTTGCCGTGCGCTGCAAAAAGACGGACGCTTCCAATGGCGACTGACGCGGCGAGTTGACAAAGACGGGGCGCGCGGATATCCTGTAGAAAACAAGAGCGCAGGGGGATGGGATAAATGGCGACGACGGCGGAATATCTGGAATTCGTGATGGATCAAATGCCTTCGGGAATCGGCGAATTTCGCGCGCGAAAGATGTTCGGCGAGTATATGATCTATTGCAACGACAAGCCCGTGCTGACCGTCTGCGACAACGCGGTGTTTGTCAAAAAACTGCCGGAGCTTTCGGAATTGATGCGCAATGCGCCGTGCGGGTTTCCGTACGAAGGGGCGAAGGAGGCGTATCTGCTTGACGTCGAGGATCGCACGCTGACGGCGGCGGTGATCGATATCCTGGAACGCGTCACGCCGCTGCCGAAAAAACGGGCGAAAAAGAAAATATAATTGTAAACCGCGCAGAAAAGTTTACAATAAAACAGGCTGTCCGTTCTTTTTGGACAGCCTGTTTTTTGCTTAGTTCGCTTTATTTGTGCGCGGAAGCGTGAAGATCAAGCTTTGAAGCGGACGGATCGCGCGCACGGATTCGCCGAACGCCCCGCCGACGCCGCTTTGTTTATGCACGGCGCGGACGCGATAGGAAAGCGCCGTGCCGACGGGGGCGAGAACGTCGCGAAATACGGCGCCCGGTTCCGCACCGTCGAACGTCGCAAGCTGCGTTTCCCGTCCGTTTGCGCTTTTTCGCCAAAGCTCAAAAAAACAGCGGTTGTCGCCCATGGAAAACGTGACGGTCGGTACGTTCTGCGTGTCGAGCTGTACCGTGAGATCCTGCGGCGGGTCGGCGGGCTGCCAATAGCGGCTTTTGTTTGCGGCGGCGTTTTCGGGCGTGACGAAGAGCGTCATGCGGTCGTCCTTCGGCGTGTATGAGCCTGACAAAACAGGCGTGCCCGCGGCAAGCGTCCCCGCACGTTCAAAGGAGACTTCCTCCATTCCATCCGGCACGGCGAACCAGTCGTTTCCGCCGTCGGGGTAGAGCGCGCGGAAAATGCGGCAAAGCGCCTCGGTACTGTTTCGTCCGCCGGTGGCGGAGGCGGGAAGATAACTTTCCGCGTTCGTTTCGTCCATGCCCATCCAGACGACGGCGCAATAGCGGTCGTTATAGGCCGCCGCCCAGATGTCGCGGTTGCCGAGCCCTTCGTAATCGACCGTGCCGGTCTTTGCGGCAAGCGGCACGCCCGCGGTTTGCAGGGCAGCCGCCGTGCCGGTCTGCACGGTATAGCGCAGCATTTCGCTCAACGTGTAGGCGCTCTGTTCGCTTACAAAAAACTGCGTTTTGGGCGAGCTCTCATAGAGCGTCTCGCCGTCCGCCGTTTCGATGCGCGCGACAAAATGCGGCTCGTGATGCGTTCCCTTTGCGCAAAGCGCGCCGTAAGCGCCCGCCATTTCCAGCGGCGTGACGCCCTGCGTCAGCCCGCCGAGCGCCAGCGCAAGAGACTGATCCTGCTGCGTGAGCGGCAGCCCCGCGCGCTTTGCGTAGGCAAGGCCCGTCTGCGGGCCGAGTTCGGAAAGAAGTTTGACGGCCGGGATGTTGACCGACTGCGCCAGCGCGTCGCATAAAAGCATTTTTCCCGAATACGTTCCGCCGTAGTTGTGCGGTTCGTAGCTGCCGAAATCCGTCGGTTCGTCGACGACGACGTCCATGGCGAACGCGCCGTTTTCTTCGATCGCGGGCGCATAGACGCAGATGGGCTTGATGACGGAGCCGCTTTGACGGCGGGCGTCCGTCGCGCGGTTGAAGCACAGCGCGCTTTCGTAATTTCTGCCGCCGACGATCGCGCGGACGCCGCCGTTTTGGTCGAGAACGACCGCGGCACACTGCGCAAGTTCGCCGTTCGGCGCGCGGGGATATAGCGATTCGTCGGAAAAGATCGCCTCGCACGCGGCCTGTAACTCGGGATCGAGCGTCGTAAAAATGCGGTATCCGCCGCCGTAAAGATCGCAAAG
>CAKTSO010000072.1 GCA_934613185.1 uncultured Clostridia bacterium
ACGCTGTGCCCTCGTTCCGAAGGGCCTGGGATACGTCGATACTCATGGTTCACCTCGAGGTCAACGCGTTATATTATACAAAAACGCGTTTTCTTTGTCAATGTTTTTTATTTGCCGAAAGCCAATTCGACCGTGTCGCGCGCGATCATCAGCTCTTCGTTCGTGGGAACGACCCAGACCTGCACCTTGGCATCGTCGGGGCTGATGCGTTTTTCGACGCCGCGGCAGTCGTTGAGCTCGGGATCGACCTTGATGCCCATGAACTCAAGACCCTCGGTCGTCTCAAGGCGCGCGGCCTTGTCGTTCTCGCCGATGCCGCCGGTGAACAGAACGACGTCCACGCCGCCCATCACGCCGGCATACGCCGCGATGTATTTCTTGACGCGGTGAGAGAAGATCTCACGCGCCCACTTGGCGCGCTGATTGCCTTCCGCGGCGGCCTTTTCCACGTCGCGCATGTCGCTGCTGACGCCGGAAACGCCCAGAAGACCGGACTTTTTGTTGAGCATGGTGAGCATCTCGTCGATGTCGCAATTTTCCTCGTGCATGATCATCTGAAGCGCTGCGGGATCAATATCGCCGCTGCGCGTGCCCATCAGAAGGCCTTCCAGAGGCGTCAGACCCATGGAGGTATCGACAACCTTGCCGCCGTCGACCGCCGCGATGGACGAACCGTTGCCCAGATGGCAGGTGACGATCTTCAACTCGGAAGGATCTTTGCCGAGGATCTCGGCCATACGCAGGCTGACGAAACGGTGGCTCGTGCCGTGGAAGCCGTAGCGGCGAAGCTTGAGCTTCTCATAGTATTTATAATCCACGCCGTACAGATACGCCTTGGGCGGCATCGTCTGATGGAAGCCTGTATCGAAGACCGCGACCATCGGCACGCCGGGCATGACTTTCATGCAGGCCTCGATGCCCATGAGGTTGGCGGGGTTATGAAGCGGGCCGAGCGGGAAGCACTCTTTGATAACTTCGATGACGTCGTCGTTGACGAGCGTGGGCGCGGAGTACTTCTCCCCCGCGTGCAGCACGCGGTGACCGACCGCGCCGATCTCCTTCATCGAAGAGATCACGCCGCAGTCTTTGTCGACCAGCGCGTCGAGGACCATCTCGATCGCCTCGGTGTGCGTGGGCATGTCGCGGACGAATTCGACCTTGTCGCGGCCGGCGGGCTGATGCGTCAGCTTCGAGCCTTCGATGCCGATACGCTCGGCGAGGCCTTTGGCAAGAACGGACTCATTTTCCATGTCAAACAGCTGGTACTTCAGCGACGAGCTGCCTGCGTTGATGACGAGAACTTTCATTCGTATATAACTCCTTGCTTTTGTTGACCGTTATTTCTGTGCCTGCACGGCGGTGATCGCGGCGACGCTGACGACGTCTTCCACGCTGCATCCGCGGGACAGGTCGTTGACGGGCTTCTTCAGACCCTGAAGGATCGGGCCGTACGCCTGCGCGCCGCCGAGACGCTGCACGAGCTTGTAGCCGATGTTGCCGGCCTCGAGGCACGGGAAGACGAGCACGTTGGCATGACCCGCGACGGGGCTGCCGGGGCTCTTGAGCTGACCGACCGTCTCGACCAGTGCGGCGTCCGCCTGAAGTTCGCCGTCGACGTTGAGCTCGGGCGCAAGTTCATGCACCTTCTCCGTCGCGATGCGGACTTTGTCGACCGCCTCATGCTTCGCGCTGCCCTTCGTGGAGAACGAAAGCATCGCAACGCGCGGGTCGATGCCGCACAGAACGCGTGCGGATTCGGCGGAGCTGATCGCGATCGCGGCAAGCTGATCGGAATCGGGCGCGATGTTCACGGCGCAGTCGGCGAAGACCATCAGGCCGTTGTCGCCGTACTGGGGCGTCTGCGTCTCCATGATGAAGCAGGAAGAAACCGTCGAGATGCCGGGCGCGGTTTTAATAATCTGAAGCGCGGGACGAAGTGTGTCCGCCGTGGAGCAGATCGCGCCGGCAACCATGCCGTCCGCATCGCCCATATGCACCATCATCGTGCCGTAATACATCGTGTTGAGCATGGTCTCGGCCGCTTTTTCCGGCGTCATGCCCTTCTTTTTGCGCAGCTCATAGAACGTTTCCGCATAGGAAGCGGTCTTGTCGCTTTGTACCGGATCGATGAACGTCACGCCTTCGAGTTTCGCCTCAGGCGCAAGCGCGCGGATGTCCGCTTCTTTGCCCAGGATCACGCAGTCGGCAATGCCCTGGCTCTGGACGATGTCAACGCCGCGGATGATGCGCGGTTCGTTGCCCTCCGGGAAGACAATGCGCGTTTTCTTAGCTTTTGCCTGTTCTTTGATCCGATCAATCAATGCCATGTTAAAAACGATCCCCTTTCGCTTTGACGTTTTATGCCTTTTCTTATGGCGTCTTTTTCATTATAATGGATTTGAATGAAATATGAAAGGTGAAAAACGCGGATTTTATGAACGCTGTGGGCATTATTTGCGAATATAACCCTCTGCACGAAGGGCACACGCGCCATATGCGCCTGGCGCGCGAGGGATCCGGCGCCGATACGCTCGTATGCGTCATGTCCGGCGCGCTCGTGCAGCGCGGGCAGCCGGCCGTGCTCGACGCCTTCACGCGCGCCGAATGGGCAATTTGCTCCGGCGCGGATCTCGTGCTTCTTCTGCCCGCGATCTACAGCTGCGCCTCTGCGGACGATTTTGCACGCGGCGGGATGCGCGTTTTAAAAGACAGCGGCATCGTCTCGTCGTTCAGTTTCGGCTGCCGCAGCGAAAACCCCGCGCCTCTTTTTTCCGCCGCGAAGCTTCTTTCCTGTCCAAGCGACGACTTTTCCGCCGCGCTTCGCAGCGCCGTTGCGCAAGGCATGGGCTATCCCGCCGCACTCGGGCTTGCGGCGAGGCGCTTTTGTCCGAACGATATCGACCCCGCCGCGCTGGACGCCGTCTTTCAAAGCGCGAACGATACGCTCGGTATGCGTTATTTGATCGAGAACGAGGCACTCGGCGCGCATCTTCGCCCTATTCCCGTGCATCGCCCCGCGCAAAGCGTCACGGCAAGCGACCTTCGCGCCGCGCTTTCGGGCACACTTTCAAAAGAAGAAACGCAAATAAGCGGCGTTTCCGAATTCGTCCGATCGGATTTGATTCGTAAAAAACACTGCGATCCCGCTTTTTTCGAAACGATCCTCGCCGCGCATCTTCGCCTTATGGAAAAAGACGCGCTCGATTCAATCTACGGCATGACGCCGACGCTTCGCGACGGGCTTTTTTCCGCCGCGCGGCAGTGTGTAAACGCGCAGCAGATCGAATCCTGCGTCAGCGGTCGGCACTTCACCCGCGCCCGTGTGCGGCGCGCGCTTTGGCACTGTCTTTTGGGCGTTACCGACGCGCTCGCGCAGGAAGCCAAAAAAAACACGCCGTATCTTCGCGTGCTTGCCGTGCGCAAGGGACGGGAAGAGCTGCTCGGCGCGCTGCATCGAAATGCGCAGGCGCCCGTGTTGACAAGCGGAAAAATCGACGAACTTTCCTCCTTTGCGCAGCAATGCGCCGCGCTCGACATGCGCGCAATGGATCTTCAGGCGATGACGCTCGACGACCCGTGCCGCGGTGCATGGTTTACAAAAAAGCTCGTCAAAATCTGATTTTATGATTCAGCTCTTAATTATAATAAAAAGCGCCGTGCGGTCGTATTTGTGCCGCACGACGCTTTTATTGTAAACTTTTAGTCGGTTTACAATTTGTTTCGATTTGCATACTCGTCTTGTTCGCGCCATAAAATGCCGTAGAATCCGGCTTGGGCGGTGATATCCTTTGAAAAAAGCGGCGCTGATCGTCATAGCGATCCTGCTTGTCTTTTTGCTGCTGTTCCCCGTCGACGCGGCGCAGGCGTGCATGTCGGGTGCTTGTGTCTTCGTTCGCAGCGTTCTACCTTCGCTTCTGCCGTTTATGATTGCCGCGGGAACGTTTTGTCGACTTGCCGCCGATTCCGCTTTTCTCGGGCGTTTTTCTCCTCTTATGGAATCGCTGTTTCGCCTCCCCGGTACCGCCGTCGTACCGTTTTTATCCGGGCTGCTATGCGGCAACCCCGTCGCCGCGCAGCAAACCGCGCAGCTTTGTCGTGACGGCCGTCTGACGCCGCGTCAGGCGGGACACTGCGACGCCGTCTCTTCCTTCGTTTCGCCCGGCTTTTTGTTCGGCACGATCGGCACGTTATTATCGCCGCAGACGAACGCCCTGTTTCCCATCGCCGCGGGACATTACCTCGGCGCGTTTTTGACAGGCATTATCTTGTGTCGTTTGCCCAAACGAAAAAGTGAAAACTCTCTCATAAAAAAAGAACCCTCAAAGAGAGTTCGTTCGCTTTCTCCCATGCAGGCGTTCGCAGATTCCGCGGCCGCCGCTTCCCGCGCGCTGCCGATGATCGGCGTTCTATTGTGTTTTTTCGCCGTGGTACAGCAAATGATCGAAAAAACAGGTCGCATTTCTTCCGGCACACTTTCCACCGCGGCGCTGTACGCCGCCCTTGAATTGTCGGGCGGATGCGCCGCGCTGTTCACCGTTCCCGTGGCGCTGCCCCTTCGAAACGGGCTTTTAAGCGCCGCGCTGTCGTTCGGCGGGCTTTGCATTTTCTGTCAAAACGCGCTGTTCCTGCAGCCCTGCGGCGTACGAATGCGGCCACTTTTTCCAGCCCGCATTCTTCATGCGCTGATCGCGTTCGCCGTTGCCTTCGTGCTGTCCATTTTATTTGTCTGACGTATCGTCATTGCTCGATTTTCCGCACTTGCAGCCGCAATTGCAATGCGGGCCGCAGTTTTCGCAGACGCGGTAATCGCCGCCGGAAATGCGCAGTTCGCCGCCCTCGGCCAGAAAGCGCGCAATTTTCCGCCTTGCGCGGGCGTAGAGAATCTGCACTGTCGGCCTTGAGACTTCCATGCGCAGCGCACATTCGACCTGATTCAGTCGTTCCCCGTCGAGCAGACGCAGCGTTTCATATTCCTCCAGCGTCAGCACCACCGTCTCTTTGCCGCCGCCCTTTGATACGAACGACGTCACGTTCGGCATATCGCAGATCCGCTTGCTTTTTCTCGGTCTTGCCATGTTCTCACCTTCCCCGTTTCCCAATCATTATACCACAGGTTTTTAGACATTGCCAGTATCCGATGGTTCGACATCAAAAAAGGATCGACGGGATGATCCCTTCGACCCTTTTTTTTGATCGTCAATGTTATTTGTTGTCCGGCGCGGCTTCGCTCTCGACATCGCCGCCCACGACGCCCTTGATCGCCCAGCGCGCGATCAGAAGCTGCGTACGCTCAGCGCCAACTTCGATCGTCACGACGTCGTCGCGCACTTCGCTGATGCGGCCGTAGATGCCGCCGATCGTGGTGATCTTATCGCCCTTTTTCAACGCGGACAGCATGTCGCGAACCTGCTTGTCGCGCTTTTTCTGCGGACGGATGATCATGAAATAGAAGACGGCCGCCAGAAGAATGATAGGCAGCACCGTGCCGATGATCTGGCTAAACGTACCTGCGGTTTCAGTAGGCATAGACAAAGACCCTCCCGATGTTTTCGATTTTTCACAAAATACAGATGCTCGCTTTCTAAGCATCTATATTATACACGATTGTGCACCGCAGCGCAATTATCAAAACGAATATGCCGCGCTCGCACGGAACTCTTCCATGAATTTGCGGTATTCCCCCGCCTCGATCGCTGCGCGGACGCGCTCCATCAGCCGATGCAGGAAATAGATGTTGTGAAGGCTCAAAAGCTGCGCGCCGAGCATTTCCTGCGTCTTGACCAGATGGCGAAGATAGGCGCGCGTAAAGTTCCGGCAGACGTAGCAGTCGCATTCGGGATCCAGCGGCGTGAAATCGTGCGCATAGACCGCGTTTCGGATCGTCAGACGCCCCTGCGAGGTCATCGCCGCGGCGTTGCGGCCAAGGCGCGTGGGCAGGACGCAGTCAAACATGTCAATCCCGCGGCCGACGCCTTCGACAAGGCAGTCGGGGCTGCCGACGCCCATCAGATAATGCGGCTTGTTTTTGGGGAGATACGGATAGATCTGGTCGAGCATGTCATACATGACAGGCTTTTCTTCGCCGACGGAAAGGCCGCCGACCGCCACGCCGGGAAAATCCATGGAAGAGATGACCTTCGTGCTTTCAATACGCAGATCGCCGTACATGTTGCCCTGAATGATCCCGAACAGCGCCTGATCGGGACGCTCATGCGCCGCGAGGCAGCGTTCCGCCCAGCGGTGCGTGCGCTCCATCGCACGGACGGATTTGCGATAATCCGTTCCCGCCATGGTGCATTCATCAAAGCACATGGCGATGTCCGCGCCGAGCGCCTCCTCGACCTCCATTACACTTTCGGGCGTGAAGCGATGGCGCGCGCCGTCAAGATGGGAGCGGAACGTCACGCCGTCGTTATCGATCTTGCGCATGGACTCCAGCGAAAAGACCTGAAAGCCGCCGCTGTCCGTCAAAATCGGGCGATCCCAGTTCATAAAAGAATGAAGCCCGCCCGCCTCGCGGATCAGTTCGTGACCCGGGCGCAGGAACAGATGATAGGTGTTGGACAAAATGATCTGCGAACCCGCCTCTTTCAAGTCGCGCGGCAGAACGCCCTTGACCGTCGCCTGCGTGCCGACGGGCATAAAAACAGGCGTATGGATATCGCCGTGCGGCGTATGCAGCACGCCCGTCCGTGCGCCCGTGTCGGGGCATTGGGTTTTGACTTCAAACTCAAACATGACTTTCCTCCGAGATCGATCGGTTGCCGCATTTGGCGGCACAGTACTTTTAAGCATACTTCACTCGGAAGAAAAAGTCAATCTTCCGCCCCTGCGCAACCGCCCGTTGCTTGTTGGCGGGCGCTTTTTATGCTAAAGTGCAAATAAGAAATCCCGTCAGGTACGACAACAAGGAGAATTCGCCATGGAAGCAAAAATGGAAGTAAAAATGGAAGCAAAAGATATTCTGCTGCAATTGAGAACGCAAAAAGGACTGTCACAGGAAGAACTCGCCGAAAAGGTCTTTGTCACCCGTCAGGCAGTCTCCCGCTGGGAAAACGGTGAGACCACGCCGAATGTCGACACGCTGAAACTGCTTTCGCAGTTTTTTGACGTTTCCATCAACACGCTTCTCGGTTCCCCGCAGAAGCTGATCTGCCAATGCTGCGGCATGCCGCTTGAAGATTCGATCCTGAGCCGTGAGACGGACGGCACTTTGAACGAAGAGTATTGCAAGTGGTGCTACTGCGACGGTGAATACAAATATTCCAGCAAAGAAGAGCTGATCGATTTTTGCGTCGCGCATATGGCAAGCGAAGCCTGGCCCGCCGAACAGGTCCGCGCGCACATGGAAGCCGTCGTACCGCAGTTAAAGCACTGGAAAAAGTGATTCCAATAAAGCTGCCTCCAAATAAGAAAGCGTCTCTTTTTTATCAAAGAGACGCTTTTATCTTTATCCGCGCATTTTCAGCGCCGACGCGCCGGTATAGACGCCGTGTCCGCCGAGTTCTTCTTCGATGCGCAGCAGTCGATTGTATTTTTCCACGCGCTCCATGCGGCAGGGCGCGCCCGCTTTGATCTGCCCCGCGCCGAGCGCCACGGCCAGATCGGCGATCGACGTGTCCGCCGTTTCGCCGGAGCGATGCGACAGGATTGTCCGATACCCCGCACGCTGCGCTGTGCGCACGGCATCGATCGTTCCCGTCAGCGTGCCGATCTGATTCGGCTTGATCAATACCGCGTTCGCACAGCCGTGAATGATCCCGCGCGTGATGCGCTGCGCGTTCGTCACGAATAGATCGTCGCCGACCAGCTGCACGTTTTCCCCGCAATCCGCCGTGAGCTGACGCCAGGCTTCCCAGTCTTCCTCGCCCAGCGGGTCCTCAATCGACGCGATGGGATACTCGCGGCAGAACTTCTTCCAATGCGCCGCCAATTCCGCCGCGGTGCGCCGCTTTCCGCTTTTGGGCAGATAATACACGCCCGCCTGAGCCGTGTTCCATTCGCTTGTCGCCGCGTCGAGCGCCAGAACAAAGTCCTCCCCCGCCCGATAGCCGGCGTTCTCGATCGCCTCCAAAAGAAGGCAGACCGCCTCGTCTTCATCCTCCAGATCCGGCGCGAAGCCGCCTTCGTCGCCGACGCCCGTCGCCATGCCACGCCCGCGAAGCAGCGCGCCAAGCGCATGATAGACCTCCGAACAGGCGCGCAGCGCTTCTCGAAAATTCGGCAGGCCCACGGGCATAATCATAAATTCCTGCACATCGAGCGTATTTGCGGCATGCGCGCCGCCGTTTAAGACGTTCATCATCGGCGTCGGCAAAAGATCCGCCTGTGCACCGCCCACAAATCGATAAAACGGCAGATGCAGCGCGTTCGCCGCCGCGCGCGCCGCGGCAAGCGACACACCGAGCACCGCGTTCGCGCCGCAGCGGGAAAGCTGCGCCGTCCCATCCGCCGCCGTCAAAAGCGCGTCGATCCTTCTCGTGTCGGACGCATCCGCGCCGTAGACCGCGTCGTTCAAAATGCCGCAGACCGCCTGCACGGCCTGCCCGACGCCGCGACCGCCGTAACGATCCTTTTGACCGTCCCTTTTTTCCGTTGCTTCAAATGTCCCCGTCGAAGCGCCGCTGGGCACACCCGCGCGGCCATGCGCGCCGCCGGACAAAAATACCTCCGCCTCCACCGTCGGATTGCCGCGGGAGTCCAGAATTTCGCGCGCCGTGACGCGCACGATCGAAAGCGTATTCATGA
>CAKTSO010000073.1 GCA_934613185.1 uncultured Clostridia bacterium
GGCTGACATAGCGCGACAGGCGAATCTCGCGGAATCGAACGCTCCCCTCTTCGACGAGCGACGACAAAAAGCCGTAGTCCTCCGTCCGCATCAGGCGCTCATGCACATCCGGCCGCAGAAGCAGCGCGCGCACCGCGTCGTCCAGACGGATCGACGTTTCAAACGCAACGACATCTTCAAACGGAATATAGGAAAGGCGTGCCAAAACCAGGCAGTCTGCTTCGTTCAGCGGCGCGACATCGAAGGGAATATCGCCGCGCCATTCAAGATAATCCATGATCCCGGTCATGATCTCATCTCCCAAATTCGTTTCCCGCGGACTTGAAGCCGCATCGAATATTATACTTCAAAACGCCGTTTCGGCAAGCGTTTTCTCGTCACTGCCGCGCGTCGTGCTGCGCCCAAAGCGGCGCGTACTGTTCGGCCAGCGCGGCGTGTTCCGCATACGTCCTGGAATAGGCGATCACACCCGTCGCCGGGTCGGTCAAAAGAAAATACAAATACCCCTCGGCGACATAATCCGCATCGGGCGACACCGCCGCGACAAGCGCCGCCTCGCCCGGGCTGCAAATCGGCCCGACGGGAAGCCCCGTGACGCGATAGGTGTTATAGGGCGAATCGATCGCCACATCCTCCTGCGTCATCGTCAGCGCGCTTTTGCCGCTTGCATACTGCGCCGTCACGTCGCTTTGCAGCGGCATCCCGGCGGCAAGGCGGTTGTGGAACACCGCCGATATTTTGGAAAAGCTCTCGCTCGTCCCCTCTTTCTGGATCACGGAGGCGAGCGTCACCGCGTCGTCCAGCGACATGCCGCTTTGCGACAGCGCGGCGGAAAATTCCTCGCGCGACACAATCTCGGAAAACCGCGTCAGCATTTTGTCGATCACCGCTTCTTCGCTCGTGTGGACGAAGATCTCGTAAGTATCGGGGAAAAGATAGCCCTCCAGCGCGTAATTTCGACTCGCCGCGTTCTCCCCCGCCAGCGCGTCCGCGACAAAGGGATACACTTCATATCCCGTGCCCGTTTTGCACAGTTCCAAAAAGCGCGCCGCAGAGAACGTGCCTCCCTCGGCCGCGATCTTCTCTTCCAATTGCGACGCCATGTCTTCCAGCTTCGTGCCTTCAATGATCGTCACGCGCATCGTGCGCTGCATATCTTCCAATGCCGCGTCTTCGCTCTGCACGGGCGTGGGCGTCGCGACCGGTTCTTCCGGGCGGTCGCCGAGCGGCAGAATGAAAACCAGCGCGCCGACGATCAGCATCATCAGCACCGCGCCGACGATCAAAACCACTTTCGCGCCGCGCCCTTTGCGTTTTTGAGGTTTCTGCGGCGCGGGCGGCGTTATTCGCGCTTCATATTGGGCAAGGCGCATGGCCAAGCGTTCCGCCGCGCCGGGCGCGTCGGACACAAACATGCGGTCCTGCAAGGCACGCGGCAGATCGTCGATCGACACATATTTTGCGGCGTAAACGGCAAAAAGTCCCGCTTTTTTCAGGCGCTGAAACGTCTGAAAGAGCCGTTCCTGTCTGCTGCCCGCGACCGCATGCGCGTCGTCCACCGCCAAAATCAGCGCGTCCGCCTGCCGAAGCGCCGCGTCCGCGCGGCGTTTCAATTCCGGATTCGCCGCAAGCGCCGCATCGTCGTAATGATCGATAAAAACACGCATTCCCCGGACGCGCAGCGCGTCGCGAAGCGCGGCGCACAATCTTGCGCCCTGCCCCTGCGTGCCCGCCCGGCATGCGATCATGACATTCATATAACGTTTCCCCTTTTTTGAGAAAGGATCCCGCCCGAGTCCGATTTTCGACAGCGCTCGCGCGGCATGAATGTATCATAACACATTCCCATACATTTTCGCAAAAACAAAACGCCGTGAAAGCGCAAAGCTTCCACGGCGCGTTTTTTTGGAATATTCGGGCCTTCAACGATTCATGAAGCGCGACAGGAAATCGCGCGTCTCCTGACGTTCGGGCGCGGAGAAAAGCTTTTTGGGGTCGCCCGCTTCGCAGATGACGCCGTCCTTCATGAAAACGGCCTTGTTCGACACGTCGCGCGCGAAGTCCATCTCGTGCGTGACGACGAGCATCGTCATGCCTTCTTTTGCAAGGTCGCGCATAACGTCGAGCACCTCGCCGACCATTTCGGGATCGAGCGCGCTCGTCGGTTCGTCAAACAGGAGCACTTCCGGCTGCATGGCGAGCGCACGCGCAATGGCGACGCGCTGCTTCTGGCCGCCCGAAAGCTGGCGCGGCTTTGCGCCGATATAAGGCGCCATGCCGACCTTATCGAGGAACATCATCGCGCGCTCCTGCGCCTCTTCCTTCTTCATCTTCAGCACTTTCGTCTGCCCGATGACGCAGTTTTCAAGAACCGTCATGTTGTTGAACAGATTGAAGCTCTGAAACACCATGCCGACGCGCGCACGATAGGCCGCTTCGTTGACCTTGCCCTGCGTGACGTCCTCGCCGTGAAACAGGATGCTGCCGCTCGTGGGACGTTCCAGAAGATTGATGCAGCGAAGGAGCGTCGACTTGCCCGAGCCGGACGCGCCGATGATGCTCGTCACATCACCCGTGCTGACGGTAAAGTCGATGTCGCGCAGGACGCTGTTCGTGCCGAACGTCTTGGAAAGATGCTGTACCTGTAAGATCTCGTTCATGCGTGCTCCTCCTCATCCTGCTGCCAGCCCTTGCCCTGGAAGCGGTGCAGGCCGCTGGTGAAGGCAAGCGTGTCGGTCGTTGCAAGGTCGTAGTTCTGCGGTCCGTCGAGCTTTGTCTCCCACAGGCGCAGAAGGCGCGACGCCACTAGCGTCATCGTAAGGTAGATCGCCATGACCACCGTCGCGGACTCAAAGTAGGTATACAGCGCGCCGACGACGGACTTGTGAACGAAGAACAGGTCGGTGATGCTGATGACGGAAAGCACCGAAGTGTCTTTGATGTTGATGATCAGGTTGTTGCCGATCTGCGGCACGATATTGCGCAGAGTCTGCGGCAAAATGACGTAGCGCATCGTCTGCCAATGCGTCATGCCGATGGCCTTCGCGCCCTCGTTCTGACCGGGATCGACCGACAGGATGCCGCCGCGCACGGTTTCCGCCATGTACGCGCCGGTGTTGATCGACACGATGAAGAACGCCGCCGTCCACATTCCCATTTTGATATTGAACAGAACCTGGCTGCCGTAGTAAATGAACACGGCCTGCACGATCATGGGCGTGCCGCGGAACACTTCCACATAGATGTAGAGGATCGCCTTGACGATCCGCAGCAGCACGCGCTTGGCGGGATTGTCGCGCCTGGACACCGGGATCGTCTGCACCGCGCCGACCGCAAAGCCGATCAGGCAGCCGATCACCGTGCCGACGAGCGAGATCAGAAGCGTCGTTCCCGCGCCGCGCAGATAGCTTGTTCCGTACTTGGTCACGACTTTGACCAGATTCTCCCAAAAACTCAACTTGCTTTTCCCCTTTTCTCATCACACGGCAGTCCGGCGATTTTTTATCGCACAAACTGCCGCTGATTTCTACATATTATATAGCGTCTTATCGGAACGGAACCGAATCCGCCGATCAGTCTTCGCTCAGCGGCTGGATCGAGATCGCCTCGGTCATCATCGCGTCGAAGTCGTCCGTCGTCAGATTTTCCAGAACGCCGTTGACCGCGTCGAGCAGCTCGGTGTTGCCCTTCTTGACGGAGATGCCGATGTTGATGTCTTCATCGGAGACCTCAAATTCCCCGTCGGTGCCGGTGAAGTCAAGAAGCTTGAAGTCCGGGTAAGCGACGAGAGCCGCCGTGCCGGTGGGAAGGTCGGTCACGACCAGATCGACCGTGCCCGCGTTGAGCGCCACAAGCATGGCGGGCGCCGTCTCCTGCGCGGGAAGAATGTCCGCGTCGGGAATCTGCGGCAGGCAGTTGTCGTACCAGATGGTGCCGAGCTGAGAGGTGCAGGTCGCGCCCGCAAGATCCGCAACGCTCGTCGCGTTCGCATATTCGCTGTCCTTATTGACGAGGGTCACGATCGTGGCGTAGTAATAGGGGCTGGTGAAGTCGACCTGCTCGAGGCGCTCCGACGTGATGGACTGGCCGGCAATGACCATGTCCACATCGCCGGTCTTAACGGCGGGAACGAGGCTGTCCCAGTCGAGCTTGACGATTTCAAGGTCGTAGCCGAGCTGCTCGCAGATGTACTTCGCCATCATCACGTCGTAGCCGTTGGCGTAATCGCTCGAACCGGAGATCGGGACAGCGCCGTTGGAATCGTCGGGCTGCGTCCAGTTATAGGGGGCGTAGGCGCATTCCATCGCCACGCGCAGGGTCTTCGTCCCGGCCGCGCCTTCCGTCGCCGCCGCGTTGTTGTTCGCCGCGCTGTCGTCCGCAGCGCTGCCGCCGCAGGCGACGAGTGCCAGGACCATTGCCAGTGCAAGAACCAGTGCAAGTACCTTTCTCATTGTCATTTGCCATCCTTCGTTGTTTATTAACCAAAAAACATGGACGCTTAAGCGAGCGTCCATGTTTCAAAAAACAGTAAAACAAAAACGATGTTTTGTCTTATGCGATCTTTGATAGCGCTCCACCTAAGTGACAGTCCGACGGATCTTATCCCCCGGCCCGGCGCACAAAAGTTCAAGCACCCTTCTGCGGCCTCGGCGGCGACCCCTTTCGCTTTGGCATTGCCTGCTGCGTCTTCAAAGCTACTCTTGGCTACCGCGCCTCTATCCTCTGCTTTATTCGGTTGGCATTATTATAACGCCCTTTCTTTCTTTGTCAAGCGCCTTTTTCGCGTTTTTCTCGAACAAAATCGTCTTTTTCGAGGAAAACGGACAGAAAAATCGATCCGTTGCAATCTTTTGCATTCTTTCGCAATCGGCCGCTGCGGCAATTTTCGGTTTTCCGCGTCCGTTTGTTCGTTTCCGATATTTTAAAAGGCATCCGTTTTTTTGTACGGGACACACACGTTTTACGAGCGTTTTTCGGCTGTGTCCTGTCAAAAAAACCGTATACAAAATGCTTGACAACCCATATTTTTTCATGTATTCTGACTGCAAAAGATGAACGGAACGATTAAGTCGGCTATTTTTATGGAAACATTTACATGTGCGATGTCGTTTTTAATCGGCATCCGCACCTGTAATGAGAGAATTGAAAACCTTCACTCCCACGCCCGAAAGAAAGGAGCGCGCGATGAGCGAAAACACCGACGTTGTCCTTCGACTAAGCGACATCACCAAGACATTTCCCGGAGTCAAAGCACTGAATCATGTCAATTTAGAACTCAAAAAAGGCGAGATCCTCGGCCTGGTAGGCGAAAACGGCGCCGGAAAATCCACGCTGATGAAGATTTTGACCGGCGCGTACACAAAAGACGCCGGAAGCATCGAACTGGATTCTCAAATCGTGGAGATCGATTCGACATCCAAGGGTCGACAGCTCGGGATCAGCATCATTTATCAGGAGCTTTCCCTTTTGCCGCAGCTGACCGTCGCCGAAAACATGTTTCTCGGAAACTGGAAAATGCGTCCCGGCGGCACCGTCGACTGGGCAGGCATGGAGCGCGAAGCGCGGGCGGCGCTTTCCGAAATGGGATTGTCCATCCCCGTCAAACGTTTGGTACGCGATTTGAACGTCGCCGAATGCCAAATGGTCGAGATCTGCCGCGCTGCGATCATCAACAACGCCAAAGTCCTGATCATGGACGAGCCGACCAGTTCTTTGGTCGACCGCGAAGTGCGCAACATGTTTGCCATCATGCGCGAATTAAAGAAAAAAGGCATCTCCATCATCTATATCACCCACAGACTGGAAGAGCTGTTTGAAATCACCGATCGCATCGAAGTCCTGAAAGACGGCGAAAACAGCAGATCGTTCCTCACGTCGCAGGTCACCCGCGACGACATCGTCACGGCGATGGTCGGGCGCGAATTGAACGATTATTATCCGCCGCACGGCAAAGGGCGCGGCAAGCCCGTTTTGGAAGTTCGCAATTTAAGTCAGGGCAACCGGGTCAAGGACGTCTCCTTTACGGCCTATGCAGGGGAGATTCTCGGGTTCGCGGGGCTCATCGGCGCGGGACGTTCGGAGACGATGCTTTCCGTTTTCGGCGCGCTGCCCGACGTCACCGGCGAGATCTATTTAAACGGCGAACCCGTCTCGTGCAAAAAGCCGCACGATGCCATCGCCGCCGGGATCGCGCTCGCGCCGGAAAATCGAAAAGAACAGGGCCTCGTTCAGATCTTCCCCATCACGCAGAACGTCACGCTTGCAAATCTTCGCGGCATTTTCACGAAAACGCACACGCTGAACCTGAAAAAAGAACGCGCGACCGCCGATTCGTATATCCAATCGCTGAACATCCGCACGCCCGACGCGCTCAAGCGCGTCCAGGAGCTGTCCGGCGGCAATCAGCAGAAGGTCATCGTCGGCAAATGGCTGTTTACCAACGCAAAAGTCATCATTTTTGATGAACCCACAAAGGGCATTGACGTCGGCGCCAAGGCCGAGATCTACCGCACCATGCGCCGCCTTGCGGACGAGGGCGTCGCCGTGATCATGGTCTCCTCGGAGCTTCCCGAGGTGATCGGCGTGAGCGACCGCATCCTCGTCATGCACGAAGGGCGGCTGAAAGGCGAATTTTATTCCAACGACGTTGACGAAGAACGCATTATGCAGGCAGCCATCGGAGGTGCGCAATCATGAAAACGGCAGCAAAAAACAACAAATTTTCCGAACTCACCAAACAATACGGCATTGTGCTGATCCTCGTGCTGCTCGTTGCCGCCGCATCGATTCTGGAGCCGAAATTTGTCAGCGCCAAAAACATCACCAACGTCCTTCGTCAGTGCGCCATCAACAGCATCCTTGCAACCGGCATGACCTTCGTCATCATCAGCGGCTGCATCGACTTGTCCGTCGGGTCCATCTTCTGCTTCGTCGGCATGACGATGATGACGCTGATGCCCTATGTCGGCTGGGTCGGCGCGATCGGGATCGGGCTTGTCATCGGCGCAATCATCGGCGCCGTCAACGGCTACATGATCTATCGCGGCATGCCCGCATTCATCATGACGCTCGCCATGTCGCTGATCCTGCGTGGCTCGGCTTACATGGTCTCCGGCGGCGCGCCCATTGCCGCAAGCGACAAGGCGTATTTGTATCTGGGGCAGTCCTACATGGCGGGCATTCCCGTTCAGGTCTACGTCTGCATTCTCCTTTGCCTGCTCGCCGCCTTCATCATGATGAAAACACGCTTCGGCCGCAGCGTCTACGCGCTCGGCGGCAACAGCGAAGTGGCACGGCTTTCCGGCATCAACGTCAAACGCATCCGCATTCTGGTCTATGTCATCAGCGGCGTTCTTGCCGCCGTCGCAGCCGTCATCGGCACGGCGCGCCTCGGCTCCTGCGAGCCGACACTCGGCATCGAATATCACTCCGACGCCATCGCCGCGACCGTCATCGGCGGAACCGTCATGAGCGGCGGCGAGGGGCATCAGTTCAAGACGCTGGTCGGCGTGTTCATTCTCGGCGTTCTTAGCAATATGCTGAACCTTGTCGGCGTATCCCCCTATCTGCAATACGTCTTCAAAGGCGCGATCATCATCGTCGCCGTCGCCTCCGACGTCTTCCGGCGCGTAAAGGTCCACTGAGGCATATCGTTGTCTGCGGCAAAATGCCGTAAATAATAAAAAAGGAGTATCGCACCATGAAACACAGAAAGTATCTCGTCCTTGTGCTTTGCCTGACGCTTGCGCTGTTTTCGTTTGCCGGCTGCACCAGCGATGTCGCACCGGAAAAATCCGACGACAGCACGGCGAAACCGATGCAGAGCGAATCCTCAAAAACTGCGGAAGAATGGTCCTATGATACCCCCATGGTCATCGGCTTTTCTCAGAACAAGCTGTCGGTCGCCTTCCGCGTAGCGGGCGTCGAACAGCTCAAGGCCTATGTTGAAGAACTCGGCCTGAACTGGGAAATCATCGTCACCGACGGCAACAACGACGCAACCAAACAGACCGCCGATATCGAAGACCTGATCAGTCAGGAAGTCGACGCCATCATCTGCTGTCCCGTCACCGCAGACACCATGGCCACCGCCGCCACGACCGTCAAGAACGCCGGCATTCCGCTGATCCTCGTCAACCGCAACGTCTCCAACGACGACTATACCTGCGCCATCACCGGCTCCAACTATCAGATCGGCCAGAAGACGGCGGAAGACATGGCCGAACGCCTCGGCGGCAAAGGCAGAGTCGCCATGATCCAGGGCACGCTCGGCGCGACCGACACGACCGACCGCGCGACCGGCTTTATGGAAACGATCGCCAACTATCCCGACATCGAAGTCGTGGCCGACGTCAGCGGCGACTACGTCAAGGACAAGGGCATGGCGGCAATGGAAGACATTCTCGTCAACTATCCCGACCTTGACGCCGTTTTCTGCCAAAACGACGACATGGCACAGGGCGCCTATCTTGCCTGTGAAGCCGCCGGCAACAAGGATTGTCTCATCTACGGCAACGACTGCTATTCTTCGACGCTCGACATGATCGGCGAGGGCAAGATCACCGGCACGACCGCCTACCCCACCTCCGTGCATAAGGCTGTCGACGTCCTCATCGAGATCTTTGAAAACGGCGGCGTCTACGACGGCCCCA
>CAKTSO010000074.1 GCA_934613185.1 uncultured Clostridia bacterium
CCCGTTATTTCGTTCCCGATCCTGCCTGACAGATGCCATAATCGTAATTTTTAGAATTACTGTCTTATGAGCACCCATGCGAGAAACGGCTCTTTTTTCATCTGTTTACGGGACGTTGTGTTATGGAAACGGCGGAAAGCCTCAGGCCTTCACATCCGCGGCAATCATGCGATTCGCATAAGCGGGAACGGCGGCAATCAGCGAGGCGACAAGCGTCAGCATCACGCGGCCGAAGTTTTCCGTGAACGCGGCGATCTTATCGGGCGTCAGATTCACGACCGACACGCCGTTGTACGGCATCAGGCACGGCACAAGAAGCATCACTGCAAGGACGATGATCAAAGAACGAATGTTTCTCATTTTCCCTACCTCCACAATCCAATCTTCTATCGAAATGCGTTTCGCTTACGCGAAGTCGTAGTTCTTGCGCTCCTCGCCGAGGAACGCAGCGCCCGCGGCGACGGCGGCCATCGCAAACGCAATGACGACGTTCACGTCGTTTGCATTGCTCTTGGCGTAAGCGTGGACAGCCATCGTCTCGACGGCGGTCGCTTCATTCGCGGTGTGCTCGAAACCGTTGAAGGGCATCAGGCACGGGATCGCAACCATCAGGGCAAGAACCACAAGCAGCGCAGTCATCTTTCTCATCATTTTCGTGTACCTCCGATTTATTGGGAACGGGCTTTCATTGCCCGAAGTTTTTGTTCGGATCCTTCGCGGAAAAGGCGTTCCGCGCGATCCTTCTTTATCTTAAATTCGATCGTCCGAAGCAGCGGATTACGCGAAGTTGTAATCCTTGTGCTCCTCGCCGAGGAACGCGGCGCCCGCGGCGACGGCGGCCATCACGAACGCGATGGCGACGTGGCCGTTGTTCGCGTTGTTGGCGACGTAGTGGACCGACTCGGAAACGGCGGTCTGCGCTTCGTTCGCAGTGGTGTGCTCGAAGCCGTTGAAGGGCATCAGGCACGGGATCGCAATCATCAGCGCCAGGACAATCAGCAAAGTGCTCATCTTTCTCATTTCTTTTTACCTCCAGCCTCTTTTTCTTCTGTCCCCCCTTGGGACGATTGTATTGTAATATGGCGTCCACTGAATGTAAAGCGTTTTTCGCATATCTTTATTTTTCCTTAATTCTAAATTGCATATCGTGCGCATTTTTTACAACGATTAATTTCGCCGTTCAGATACCGTTAAAACCATTGATTTACCTATGTTTTTCAGCGTTTCGGTTTTTAAATCGTCTTTTAGATATGTCAAAAAAACAAGTTCAATCGATCGTTTTGGTTTTTTGTGTTGTATATTTTATATAAGTTATTTATGCTTTATGTATGAAAAATGCCGTCCGCACTGGATACGGACGGCATTTTCGCTTTTATGCGATATTCATTTTACGGCAAAACGCGCGCGGTATTCGTCATACGTGCTGCGGAACTGTTCCAGCTGCTGCGGCGTCAGATTTCGCATGTATTCGTGGACGCTCAGACCGTCGTGCGCGATCTCGATGACGCAGCGCGCGATGTTGGCGCAGTGATCCGAGACACGCTCCATGTTCGTCAAAAGGTCGGAGAAGATGAACCCGAGCTCGATCGTGCACTGCCCGTTCTGCACACGGCGGATATGCCCGGCGCGCAGTTTGTCCTTCAAATCGTCGATCACTTCTTCCAGAGGTTCCACGCGCGCCGCCGCTTCCAGATCGTTTTCCTCAAACGCCCGCAGCGCAAGATGCATGCTCTCCAGCACCGCGTTTGTCATTTTGCGAAGGTCGGCATTCGCCTCCGCCGAGAACGCGAGCGATTTTTCCTGCATTTCTTCGACGGACGAGATCACGCCGACCGCATGATCGGACAGGCGCTCGAAATCGCCGATGATATGCAGAAGCTTGGTCGCCTCGCGGCTGTCGTCCTGCGTCATGTTGCGGCTGTTGATCTTGACAAGATAGGTCCCGATCACATCTTCGTAATGATCGACCTGATCTTCCTGTTTTCGAATCGTCTCGCACGATTTGGCGTCGTAAGTCTCGATCTGCTTCACCGCGCTCTCCAAAGAGGCGGCGCAGACGTTCGCCATCGTCACGGCGACGTCGTGGCAGCGCGCGATCGCGACCGGCGGCGTGGCCAGCAGGCGTTCGTCCAGAAGTTCCGTATGATCCTTCGCTTTCGTATCCGGAACCGTCAGGCACGCAAGGCGTTCCAGCTGCTTGGTGAACGGGAAAAGCAGCGCCGTACAGGTGAGGTTGAACGTTGAGTGAACGACTGCGATGTTGAGCTGATTGGCCTGCATCGAGGCAAACGGCAGTTCGAAGATCGCGTTCGCCGCGCAGTAAAGCGTCAGCATGACAATCGTACCGATGATATTGAAATAAAGATGCACCACTGCCGCGCGCCGCGCGTTCTTCGTCGTGCCGACGGACGAGATCAGCGCCGTGACGCAGGTGCCGATGTTCTGGCCCATGATGATCGGGATCGCGCTGCCGACGGTGATCTGTCCCGTCGCCGAGAGCGCCTGCAAAATGCCGACCGACGCCGACGAGCTTTGAATGATGCCCGTCACGGCTGCGCCGACCAGAACGCCCAAAATGGGATTGCTGAACTTTAAGAACAGATTGCGGAACGACTCCACCTCGGCAAGCGGCGCGACAGCATTCGACATCATCTCCATGCCGAACATCAACGTCGAAAAGCCCAGAAGGATCAGCCCCGTATCCTTCTTTTTCTGATCTTTGCAGAACAGGTTCAGCACGATGCCGATCAGCGCCAATATCGGCGTGAAGTTCTTCGGCTTGCACATCTGAACAAAGAAGCCCGACCCGCTGATGCCCGTCAGGCTTAAAATCCACGCGGTGACGGTCGTGCCGATGTTTGCGCCCATGATGACGCTGATCGCCTGCGACAGCTTCATAAGGCCGGAGTTGACGAAGCCGACGACCATGACCGTCGTGGCAGACGAGCTTTGAATGACGCTCGTGACCGCAAGACCCAAAAGCAGCCCCGTCCACTTATTGCGCGTCAGCTGCTCCAGAATTTTCTTCATCTTGTTGCCAGCGCGCTTTTCCAGTGCCTCGCCCATGACGTTCATGCCGAACAAAAACAGCGCCAGACCGCCGACGAGTCCCAGCGCATAAGAAAACCCTCCCATAAACATTCGTTCCCCTTTCGATTTCCCATTCTTCTCAAACGCCTTTATTCTACCGAAAGAAGATCAAATTCAAGGTCGGGTTTTGTAAAATCTACGTTAAACGCCGTTCAAAATGCGTCAAAAAGCGCGCCGCCTGCACTCGAAACTTCCGCAGCCGTGTTATAATATGAAAAGAGGTGGCAAACTTCTTCGATTTTTTGTCAAACAGGAGCGCGAGCCGCCGCTTTGATCGGAAAAGCCATGATCCCGGGGCATTGCCGGGAGCCCGCTGCGCTCGTTTCAAACCAAAAGCGACGGTATGTTGTCATACCGCCGCTTTTTTAATTTCGCGCAGTCTTTAGTTTTCGGACAGTCCGAGACGGGCGACCGCCTCTTCGCGCATCTTGTATTTCTGGATCTTGCCCGCGGCGTTCATCGGGAAGGACTTGACGAACTCGATGTAGCGCGGCACCTTATGGCGCGCCATATGCTCGGTGATATACGCGCGCATTTCCTCCTCGGTCATTTCCGCGCCGTCTTTCAGGATGATGCACGCCATGATCTCCTCGCCGTAGCGCTTGTCCGGCACGCCGATGACCTGCACGTCGCGAACCTTGTCATGCGTGAAGATGAACTCCTCAATCTCGCGCGGATAAATGTTTTCGCCGCCGCGAATGATCATGTCTTTCAGACGGCCCGTGATGCGGTAATTGCCGTTTTCGTCGCGGCAGGCGATGTCGCCCGTGTGCAGCCAGCCCTGCGCATCGATCGCCGAAGCGGTCGCTTTGGGCATTTTGTAATAGCCCTTCATGATGTTGTAGCCGCGCGCGACGAATTCGCCGTTCTCCCCGTCGGGAAGTTCCTCGCCCGTCTCCGGATCGATGATGCGGCATTCGACGTTGGCAAACGCGCTGCCGACGGTCGACGTGCGCACATCGATGGAATCGGTGAAGCTCGACATCGTGCATCCGGGCGACGCCTCGGTCTGGCCGTAGACGCTGACGATCTGCGTCATATTCATCACGTCCGCCGCGCGGCGCATCAAATCCTCGGGGCAGTTGGAGCCCGCCATGATGCCGGTGCGGATATGTGAGAAATCGGTCTTTGCAAAGTCGGGGTGCTGCATCATGGCGATAAACATCGTCGGCACGCCGTTGAAGCAGGTGATCTTCTCGCGGTTGACGCACTCCAGCGCGGGCGCGGGCGAGAAATACGGCAGCGGACACATCGTCGCGCCGTGCGTCATGGACGCCGTCATGGAAAGCACCATGCCGAAGCAGTGGAACATCGGCACCTGGATCATCATGCGGTCGGCCGTGGACAAATCCATATGGTCGCCGATGTATTTGCCGTTGTTGACGACGTTATAGTGCGTCAGCATGACGCCCTTGGGGAAGCCCGTCGTGCCGGAGGTGTACTGCATGTTGCACACGTCGTCCACGTCGACCGCCGCCGCCATGGCGCGCAGCTTTTCCACCGGCGTCTGTTCGGCACGCTCGATCGTCTCTTCCCACGTCAGACACCCCGGCTGCGAGAAGCCGACGGTCACGACGTTGCGAAGGAAGGGCAGGCGCTTGCTGTGCAGCGGTTCGCCCTTTTTCGTCTGTGCGATCTCGGGGCAAAGCTCGTTGATGATCGCCGCGTAGTCCGCGTCGCGGAAGCCGCGCTCCATGATCAGGGTATGCGTGTCGCTCTGGCGCAGCAGATACTCCGCCTCGTGAATTTTATACGCCGTATTGACCGTCACAAGCACCGCGCCGATCTTCGCCGTCGCCCAGAACGTGATGAACCACTGCGGCAGGTTCGTCGTCCAGATCGACACATGGCTTCCGGCGCGCACGCCCATGGAAATCAGCGCGCGGGCGAACTCGTCCACGTCGTCGCGGAACTGCGCGTACGTTCTGGTATAATCGAGCGTCGTATAGCGGAAGCAGATCTGATCGGGGAATTCCTCGACCAGGCGGTCGAGCACCTGCGGGAAGGTAAGGTCAATCAGCGTGTCCTTCTTCCAGAGGAACTGACCGGTATGCGTCGCGTTGTAATAACGGTGGCGCTGCTTTTTCGACGGCGTCTGGAAGCGGTGCATGAAGTTCTCGTAATGCGACAGGATGACGTCGAGATCGGTCATGTCAAGCATCCACGAAGGATCCCATTCAAGGCTGATGAATCCGTCGTAGTTGACGCTCGACAGCGCCTGCATCATCTCTTCGATCGGCAGATCGCCCTCGCCGATCAGACGATAGGACACCCTGCCGTTTTCCACGACGGAGTCTTTGATATGCACATGGCGGACGTACGCGCCGAGATTCGTGATCGTCGTCTGCGCGTCTTCGCCGCCGTCGCGGCAGGTGTGATGCATGTCCCAAAGCGCCGCCAGAGAATCGCTGGCGAAATGATTCAACACGTCGCGCAGGCGATTCGTCGCCGCGAACATGCCGACCGTCTCCAGAAGCATCGTCACGCCGAGGCGCTCCGCCTCGGGTTCGACCTGTTCAAGGCACGCGATGACTGCGTCCATGTCGTCCGCGCCGCCGTCGGCCGCATGTACGCGAACGTAAGGCACGTTCAGATCGTGCGCCGCGCGGAGGCATTCTGCGATCTCATTCACATTGTCCGCATTGCCGTCCGCGATGTCGCAAACCGAGTCCAGACACGGGATCGTCAGGCGCTTTTCAAACATCCCGCGGACCGTCGCCGCCGTATTGTAGCGATGAAACGGGCCGGCCTTCTGCGTGAAATCGTCGGTGTGGATGCCGTGCAGCTCAATGCCGCCGATGCGCGCTTCCTGCGCGGCGGTCACGAAATCCTCCCACGAATAGCCGTTCCAGCCGTTGATGGAAAAAGACAGCTTCATGCCTGTTCCTCCTCATAGACGATCTTGTTGAGGGCGTTCAGATAAGCGCGGATGCACGCACCGATGATGTCGGTGGAAATGCCGCGTCCGGCGTAGAGTTTGCCGTCCGCGCGCAGGCGGATGAGCGCCGAGCCCATCGCCTCGCGGCCTTCGGTGACCGCCTGGATCCTGAAGTCGTCCAGCTCGTAATGCCGTCCGACGATCTTTTCAATGGCAAGGAAAGCGGCATCGATCGGGCCATCTCCGACCACGACGCTCTCCTTGACGGTATCATCACGCTCAAGACGCACATGCGCCGTGGCGCCGATGACGTTGCCGGTGTTGACGACGTAGCTTTGCAGCCGATACGTCGCCGGCACCTGAAGGGCGCTGCTTGCCACGATCACGTCCAGTTCCTTATAGGAGACGCTCTTTTTGTCGGCGATGTTGCGGAACGCCTCGAACACGCGCGCGGCGTCTTCCTCGCTCAAATCGTAGCCCAGCTTTTTGACCGCGGCGGAAACGGCCGCGGCATCGTCGTGCACGCTCAGGCTGCCCTGTTCCTCGTCGCGCACGCCGTTGTCAAAAGGCGAGTTTTTGCTCCTTTTTTCCTGCATCATGCGACGAATCTGCTCGCAGGTGCGGCTGATGCGGGTGAAATCGATCTTGTCCTTGACGCCGAAATCCGCCGCGCGGGAACGCAGCACGTTTTCGACCGCCTCGATCAGCGGATAGCTTTCGTCGCACGCCGCCGTCTTGATCTCGTCCGCACCCGCGCGAATCGCCTCGACGGCGCAGGCGCAGCTCATCGTCATCTGATTGGAGCAGCGCGCGCCGATCGTCACTTCCCCCGCCTGCGGCACGGCCTCTTTGACGCGGCCGATAAACGCCGCAAATTCCTGCGGCAGCATCACGCCCGCCGTGTCGCACAGCGTCACCGCCGTCGCGCCCGCCGCAATCGCCTTTTCGATCGCACTGCACAGAAAGTCAAAATCCGCGCGCGTGGCGTCGTCGGCGACAAATTCCACGTCCTCGCACTTTTCCGCCGCGCGGGACACAAGGATCTCGACCATCGACAGCATCATCGGCGGCTTTTTGCGGCAGACATATTCCATGCGCACGGGGCTCATGGGAACTTCCATGCGGATGCGCGGATGCTTCGCCTCGCGCACCGCCTCCCACGCGTCGTCCACGCCCTGTTCGCTCAGCGCGGCGGGCACGCTGACCGCGGCGTGTTCGACCGCCGTTGCGATGGATTTGATCAGGAGCGTATCCATGCGCGCGTCCGTCACCGGTGCGGTCTCGATCACGTCGACGCCGAGGCGGTCGAGCAGTTTTGCCGTCTCGATCTTTTCACGGAAGCTCAGCGTCGAAGCGCCGGAAGCAAGAGTGCCGTCTGCAAAAGCAATTTGTCGCATAATACTGATTCTCCTTTGTTTTTTCCTTACTTGTCGTCGTTCTTTTCTTCTTTCCCGCGGGAATAAAAAACGCCCCCGAGAGCCGTTTTACCGGTCTCGGGGACGAAAACATCGTTTCCGCGGTACCACCCCGCTTATCGCCCGTATCAAAACAGACGATCGCTCAAAATCGGGACTCTATCAAGCCCTTAGCCGGTAACGGGGCGACCGTGGCCTCCTACTTGCGTCGATCCTGACGTTTGGGAGACCCTGCTCGGGAGGGAGACTGCACATTGTCGTATCTGCCGGCTCGCAGCGACCGCCGGCTCTCTGGAAGAATCGGACAACGGCTTAATTCCGTCGTAGCATTTGCACGAGATGAATGTTACCACCGCTTTCCCTTTTCTGTCAAGCGTTTTTCTTTTGTGCCGCGCGAAAATTGTGTTATAATCATATTAACGTTTTTTCGAAAGGACGTTTTTTTCAAATGAATATCGGCATTTTAACGAGCATCTACAACGACCTGCCGCTGGAACAGACGCTGCAAAAGCTGCATGCGCGCGGCGTTCGTCATGCGGAGATCCCCGCGGGCGGCGTGCTGGAAAAGCATCACTGTGACCCGGACGAACTTCTAAGCGACGCTTCCAAATTGGACGCGTTCCGCGAAAAGTTTCAAACATACGATATCACAATCGACGCGCTTTCCTGTCACGTCAATCCGATTCACCCCGTCGCCGAAACCGCGCGGGAGAACGTGCGCCAGCTTCGGCAGGCCGTTCTTCTGGCCGAGGCGCTCGGCGTTCCCGTCGTCAACACCTTTTCCGGCTGCGCGGGCGAGCCGGGCGGCAAATACCCCAACTGGATCGTCCAGCCGTGGCCGTTCGATTTTCTCGAACTGGCCGACTGGCAGTGGAACGAAGTGCTGATCCCGTTTTGGCGCAGCTTCATGCCCTTCGCGCAGGAACACCGCGTCAAGATCGCGCTGGAAATGCACCCGGGGTTCATGTGCTACAATCCCGAAACGCTCCTTCGCCTTTGCAATGCCGTGCAAAATCCGTTTCTCGGCTGCAATTTCGACCCGTCCAATCTGGCGTGGCAGGGCGCGGACATGCCCGCCGCCGTGCGCGCGCTGTCGGGCCGCATCTTCCATTGCCATGCAAAAGACGTCGCGCTGATCGAAGAGAACGCCCGCATCAACGGCCGGCTCGATGCCAAGCATTACGTCCACGCGCAAAGCAGACGGCAGTGGCTGTTCCGCAC
>CAKTSO010000075.1 GCA_934613185.1 uncultured Clostridia bacterium
TTTTGGCGTTGTGAAAATGCTCAACGACGCTTCCGGCGTCGCCTCCGCTTTTCACTTAGCCAAAAGCGAAAAATCTCTATCTCAAAACTGCAAGCATCCAAAAAAGACATTGGTGAGCAACGTCTTTTTTGGACGACTGTTTTCTTATTCGGAGACAGCATTGCTATCAAAATTTTTAAGGGAAATCGCCGCGGGTCTGTTTTTTTCGGTTCGGACGGGAAGTGTCTGCCCTTTGCCCCGCCGAAAATTTCCCGTTGCAATTTTTTCGGGCGGGTTGTACAATGAAAAACACCCTGCCGGGACGGCGCGCGAAGACGAAGCTTCGTTGGACGCGACCGGGCGGAGGGCGAAACGTCGGTTGGCATTTTGGGGGTTTCAAAGAGGCGGAACGCCGCTGCAAATCGAAAAATGTGCCGTAAATCGGAAAAAACGGCGACTTTTGCCGTGCCCGAACGGGGAAAAAGCTCCGAAAAAAATCCCCGAATTGACGAATTATGTGCTATAATCAAGAAAGCGGCGCAGGAGCTTGCGCTTTGAATGCAATTTGACTTCATGCAAGGAGGAAGACACATGCAGTATTCCAATGAAGTGGCCGAGATGGTGTGCGTGAAAAGAGGTCCCCATCACGGTCCCGCGCCCATCCCCGAAGAGGGTGCATGGGTTCATGCCAAAGAAATTAAAGACATCTCCGGTCTGACGCACGGCGTCGGCTGGTGCGCGCCGCAGCAGGGCGCCTGCAAACTGACTTTGAATGTCAAAGAGGGCGTCATCGAAGAGGCGCTCATCGAGACGCTGGGCTGCTCCGGCATGACCCACTCCGCCGCCATGGCCGCGGAAGTGCTGACCGGCAAGACCATTCTGGAAGCCCTCAACACCGACCTTGTCTGCGACGCGATCAACACCGCCATGCGCGAGCTGTTCCTTCAGATCGTCTACGGCCGCACGCAGACTGCCTTCTCCGAGAACGGCCTGCCCATCGGCGCGGGTCTGGAAGACCTCGGCAAGGGCCTGCGCAGCCAGGTCGGCACCATGTACGGCACCAAGGCCAAGGGCGTTCGCTATCTGGAGATGGCCGAGGGCTATGTTCTCGAGCTGGCTCTGGACAAGGAAGGCGAGGTCATCGGCTATAAGTTCGTTCACCTTGGAAAGATGATGGACGCCATCAAGAAGGGTATGGATCCCAAGGAAGCCTACGAGAAGAACATCGGCACTTACGGCCGCTATGCCGAGGCTGCTTCTTACATCGACCCCCGCAAAAAGTAATCCGCAGCAGAGGTGAATAAAATGGTACAGTTTGAAGGTTACGAACGCAGAATCAAGCAGATCGAGGCCTGCATGGCGGAATACGGCATCGCTTCTTTGGAAGACGCCGACAAGATCTGCAAAGACAAGGGCATCGACGTTGCGGCCATCGTCCGCGGCATCCAGCCCATCGCCTTTGAGAATGCCTGCTGGGCTTACACGCTCGGCGCGGCGATCGCCATCAAGAAGGGCTGCAAGGACGCCGCTTCCGCCGCGGAAGCCATCGGTCTGGGACTTCAGGCGTTCTGCATCCCCGGCTCCGTCGCGGATCAGCGCCAGGTCGGTCTCGGCCACGGCAACCTTGCCGCCATGCTTCTTCGCGAAGAGACCCAGTGCTTCTGCTTCCTGGCGGGCCACGAGTCCTTTGCCGCCGCGGAAGGCGCCATCGGCATCGCGAAGACCGCGAACAAGGTCCGCAAGCAGCCGCTTCGCGTCATCCTGAACGGCCTTGGCAAAGACGCCGCGATGATCATTTCCCGCATCAACGGCTTCACCTTCGTCGAGACGAAGTATGATTACAAGACCGGCGAGCTGAACATCGTCGAGGAGAAGGCCTATTCCGACGGCCCCAACGCGCAGGTTCGCTGCTACGGCGCGGACGACGTGTCCGAGGGCGTTGCGATCATGCGCTTTGAGAAGGTCGACGTTTCCATCACCGGCAACTCCACCAACCCCACGCGCTTCCAGCATCCCGTCGCCGGCACCTACAAGAAATGGTGCTATGACAACGGCAAGAAGTACTTCTCCGTCGCTTCCGGCGGCGGCACCGGCCGTACCCTGCATCCGGACAACATGGCCGCGGGCCCTGCCAGCTACGGCATGACCGACACCATGGGCCGCATGCACGGCGACGCGCAGTTCGCCGGTTCTTCCTCCGTGCCCGCGCACGTTGAAATGATGGGCCTGATCGGCATGGGCAACAACCCCATGGTCGGCGCGTCCGTCGCGGTCGCGGTTGCGGTCGCGCAGGCGATGTAATCGCAGAGCGTGATTTGAAGTGAATTGAATAAAACAGCGCAGGTGTGTTTCCTGCGCTGTTTTTTTGTTGGGGGGAAGAGCGAATGAACCGACAGCGGAACGGGAAGTTAACGGAATGTGCGCAAAAGCTTCGGCGGGATATGACGAAGGAAGAAAGGCACTTATGGTATGATTTTTTGAAACAGATGCCGATGAATTTCAAAAGACAGAAAGTGATCGGTTCCTATATCGTGGATTTTTATTGCGCGGCAGCGAAACTTGAGATAGAACTTGACGGTTCGCAGCATTACGATGACGAAGGAAAAGCGAAGGATGCGGTTCGCGACGCTTTTTTGGAAAGTCGGGGGATTACGGTGCTGCGGTATTGCGATCTCGATGTCAATCGAAATTTTGAGGGCGTTTGCGAAGATATTATGCGGCATTTGTTGGGGAAGTAAGGTTGCAGAAAAGACGGTGTAGTTTATCGACTGCCGACCTTTTTATTGGAACTGCACTCCTTGTTTCGAAACAGAGACACCTCATTCGTCTCGCTGACGCTCGCCACCTTCCCCTCTCAGGGGAAGGCTTGCAGGAAGCGATAATTCTGGTTTAGAGGGGCAATTTCGCTCAGACGAAAACTTATGGGAAGCACAGCGCGGATTGAAATGTGAAGATTTGAAAGTGCCTTGTAAGATAGATTGCGCTGCGAAAATCTCATTGCGAACGGCTTCCCCTGAGAGGGGAAGCTGGACGCGAAGCGGCCTGATGAGGTGTCGCTGTTGGGGTAGATTCAATAAAAAAGAATGATAGTTTTGATTTTAGACGAAGCAAGAGCGGCGTTGTTTTCCGACTGTCACCCTTTTTATTGAAACTACACTCCCTATCTCAAGGCAGAGACACCTCATCCGTCTCGCTGACGCTCGACACCTTCCCCTCTCAGGGGAAGGCTTGCGGAAAGTGATACTTCTTCTGAAGCGTCTTGCATCCTTTCGGTGCATGCCCATCCAGGACAAAATCTTGAGAAGCGCACTTTGCGGTGAAAAACGAGTGCACAAAGTGGAAAACTGCGGGATTTTTGAGTCACCGAACGGGCGGTTTATCCCCAAATTCACAAAAAATATCCCCGCGCAACCCAAATTTGCGCGATCGTTGGCAGACAATCGGGGGAGATTTTGTTATTGTGAAGGTGTGAACCGAACAAAAGGAGGCTTTGATCCATGCGATTTATGGGAACTGCGATCGTCGTTCTGCTGCTGTTTCTTGTGATCGGCGCGGGTGTTGTCACGCTGTTCGTGCTGCTTGTCCGCGCGCTGCTCAAATATCTGCGCGCCGAACCCGTGCGGACACGGAAAAACGAGATCAAAAAGACGCTCGGCGAAGCGCTGAAAGCCGAACGCCTGCGCTGCAATATGACGCAGGAATTCGTCGCCGAAACGCTCGGCGTCTCGCGCCAGGCCGTCTCAAAATGGGAGTGCGGCGCAGCCGACCCCTCGACGTCGAACCTTCTGGCGCTGGCGAAGCTCTACGGCGTCGACGCGAAAGAGCTGCTCGAACGCGTGGAGTGAAACGGGAAAACCGCTCGATACGAAAATGTATCGGGCGGTTTTATCATTGCGGAACGTCATTCTTTTTTGAATTGATCCAGCTTTTGAGGATCATATTGAGATACTGGCTAAAGGATCTGTCGTCCTCTTCGGCCAGTCTTTTTAATTGTTCGACAAGATCTTCATCCAGCGTGATGCTGACTTTGGTTTTCATCGGCTTCATTGGCATCAACTCCCGAAGAAAAAATAGCATGAAATCTTACTGAATATTGATAAGTACGATAAAGTAGGATAAAGTAAGATAAAACAAAACAGAAAACAGAGGGGATTTTGCGATGAAAAAGACGATTTCCGTTCTTCTTGCCGTGGTTTTGATGATTTTCTGTTCGGCATGCGGCCATGAACATACCTGGAGCGACGCGACTTGCGAAAAACCGCAGATCTGTACGGAATGCGGCGAAACGCAGGGGACTGCGCTCGGCCACGATTGGCAGGCTGCGACGTGCGAGGAGCCCGAGACCTGCAAACGCTGCGGAAAGACGCAGGGCGAGGCGCTGGGTCATCTGGTGAAGGAAGAATCCTGCACGCAGGATGGCACTTGCGCACGCTGCGGCGCGACGATCGCGGCGCCGGGGCACGACTGGCAAGCGGCGAGTTGTGAAGCGCCGGAAACGTGCAAACGCTGCGGCGAGACGCAGGGGGAACCTCTCGGCCATGATATTCAGGGCGGCGTCTGCACGCGCTGCGGCATGGTCGCGCCGATCACGAACAGCGGCAGCGGCGATTCCGTCGCGAGCGATATTTCGCTCGACGATAGTGTGATCTATGTCGCCCATTTTACGCACAGCGGCAGAAGAAATTTCATCGTTCACAGCTTTGACGAATCGGGAAATAAAGAGTATCTGATTAACGAGATCGGCAATTACGACGGCGTGATCCTGCTTCCCATGGCAAGTTCGCTGACGTTCAACATTCAGGCGGACGGCGCGTGGAGCTACGAGATCTCGCAGATCGGTGCGACGACGGACGAAAGCTTCAGCGGGCGCGGCGACTTTGTGACGCCGCTGTTCAAGTCGACGGCGGGCGCGTGGACGTTTACGCACGACGGTTCGAGCAATTTCGCCGTCAAAGTCCACACGACGAGCGGAAGAAGACTGCTCGTCAACGAGATCGGCCCCTATAACGGCACGCAGATGGTGGAGATCCCGTCGGACGGCATCGCGATGTTTGAGATTACTGCCGACGGCAACTGGACGATCACCAAAAACTGACGAACACGAAGAAGCGGTTCCCGCATTTGCAGCGGGAACCGCTCTTTTTTGTATAAAGAAAACCACTCGCTGGGCGAGTGGTTCGAAAAAGCCTACTGGCGATGAAAAGGACAAAAGAACTCCCTTTGCTATAATGGGAGTGCGGCTGCCAACTGTACAAACTTGCCAAATATCGCAGTGGAGAGTTCGGATGTGAGGAATGCCATGCAGATGCGGCGGGCAGTTCGTTTAACGTAGTTGCGTGTATGAGAGAAAAGTCATCCGATCCTCGGATGGTTTTTTGTTACGGAAGAGATTTCAAATAGACATCGAGAAGGCGCAGCGCGGTCTGGCGGCTCGATTCGGGGCAGGAATCCAATGCGGCGAACAGCTGCGCGGCAGAAAGCGGCGCCTCTTCCTGCGAACACAGAAGATCGTTCGGCGTGATGTTCAGCGCGCGATAGATCTTCAACAGCGTCTCCACGCGCATATTCGTGCTGCCGCGCTCGATATCCGCATAGGCGCGGTCGGACAGTCCGGCAAGTTCGGCGGCCTCGCTTTGCGTCAGCCCCGCCTTCTTTCGAAACGCCAAAAGACGATTGCCGACTTGGATCAGATCGCTGACAAGCATGAGCCTTCCTCCTTATTTCTGATAATAAGAAGTTTAGTTCCTATTTTATTGACAAGTAGGAAGAATAGTGTTGTATATACAAGCAGAGTAGTTTCTATTTTCCCAACAAAAAACAGAAAAGGAGAAACAACCATGGATCTTTTTGCGATTGTGTGTCCGCAGTGCGGTTCGAACGACGTTTCCGTGTCGGAAAAAAGCAACGACGCCGTATGCAACTCGTGCGGAACAAAATTTCTCATCACCGACAAACAGCCCAACCGGTATGAAGAAAACGCGGTCTACGAACCCGCAAAGCGCGCGGATCGGAAGATGAAGTTTAAGCCCTTGTATTCGACGGATGTTTTCCTGCGAAGAGCGATCATTGACATATTTCAAAAAAAGGCAAGTCTGGAACTGCTCGGCGGAACGGTTGCACCGGTTAAAACTTTATGGAAGAGAATGCTTTGCGAGCGTGCGATCGCAGACGTCGATTACAGCGGCAGTGTCGGCTATTACAGACAGGAAACGTATGTGGATCATGAGGAACGGTGCGACAATCAAACAGGAAAAAGGTATATGGTACCTGTAGAAAAGACGAGAACCGTTACGGATTGGCGTCCGATCTCGGGGCAGAAGAGAATAGCATCTGTAACGCCGTTTGTTGAAAACGATATCGACCAGAAACAATCGTCTGGTTTTTTTGCGACAACGCCGTTAGCCGCAAATTTTTACGGCGCATTTCATTCGGCAAGCGAAGATATGACGGAAGAGGATCATGAAGACGACGGCGTCATTGATATTAAAGTGGCAAATATTCTACATAAACACCATAAGCAAAATTATGTGTTGAACGTGGTTGATACGATTCATGCGGACGATTCGAGCAGATTGTCCGTATTTACCAAACGTGAAGTGCGAATTGAAACGGATCAATGGCGAACGCCGCTGTATGAAGCGGTGTTTACGGCGGGGGACACCGTTGAAAAACAATACGAATATCCGATTTGTGCAGACGCAAAAACTTTTGGATTTAGTTTGAATGCAGAGAAAGAGCAACCGGAAAAACAACAGCAGGAAATGCGGGCGATGGTGGAACACGAAACCGGCGCGTTGTTCTGGGTTTCGATTCTCGCAAGCGCCTGCGCGTTTGTGCTGATCGCATTGTTAAAAATGTTTCGGTCGGTGCAAATGGAAGGCATGCTGCCTGCACTTCTGGTGACTGTTGCGCTGGCGACGCCGATGTTTGGCTTTACGTTCAGCCGAGCGATGCTGGCAAAGAAGGTCAACAGCATGATGCTGACCTATGAGCATAAGCGCATCGATGCGGTGAATGCAATGTTGAAAAAGAACGGTTTGAAGACTATGACGGAGCAGGAAAGCGGCGTCGAGAAGCTGAAGGCGAATTTTGCTTCGGACAAAAAATCGAGCAAACTCTTTCTGCTTTTGAGCATTGCTGCGGCGATCGTTACGATTGTTATGAGCGTTTTGAATGGCAATGTAACCACTATCGTCATTTCGATGATTACGTTGTTGGCGTGGGGCGCATGTATGTTTTTGATAAGTGCCGAGGCCGATGATGAAGTTGCGGGACATCGCGCATTGAAAATCATCAGCTTGATTTTGACGGTTGCCGCGGTTGGATACAGCTGGTTTTTCGCTTGCTTTTTATTGTGAAATCAACGTCGAAAAAAGACGGTTGCTTCACGGCTCATCCCTCATTCGGGAGACGCGAAACCGTTTCGCGTCTCCCGATTTTATTTTTCCCCGCGCGGCGCGAAAATACGCTATAATAGACCCATCACGAACAAAAGGGGGACGGCGCGGTGCGGCTTTTGCGATTGCAGCTTGAGGATTTTCGCTCGTACGAACGCGCGGCGCTGGAATTTCCGACGGGGATCACGGTTGTGGCGGGGCGAAACGCGCAGGGGAAGACGAATCTGTTGGAGAGCGTCTTTCTGCTTTGCGCCGGGCGAAGCCACCGCACGCCGCGGGAGGAGGAGCTCATTCGAAACGGCGCGGCGCAGGCGGTCATCCGCAGCGACTTCACGCGCGGGAACGTCGCGCACGACGTGACGATGGTTCTGCGGCGCGGGGCGAAAAAGCGGATCCGGCTCGACGGCGCGAACGTCGCGCGCACGGCCGATCTGGTCGGGCAGATGCAGTCGGTGCTGTTCTCCCCGGAAAACATCATGATCGTCAAGGATTCGCCCGCCAGGCGGCGCGGGTATATGGACGTGGCGCTGTCGCAGGTCTACAAGAGCTATCTTGCGTCGCTTCTTGCCTACAATCGTGCGCTGGCGGCGCGCAACGCCATTTTGAAGCAGGGGCCGGACGGGGCGGCGTGGGCGACGCTCGACGTGTTCGACGTGCAGCTTGCCGACACGGGCGCGCGGGTCATGGCGGCGCGGCGGATGTTCTGCGAGGAGTCGGCGCCGCGGGCGGCGGCTTTGCAGAAGAAAATTTCGGGCGGGCAGGACGAGCTCGAGCTTGCGTACGCGCCGTGCGTGGACTGCGACAGGGGGCAGGAGCGAGAGGCGCTGTTTTCCCGCCTGCAAAAAGAGCGCGAACGGGACATTTTCCGCCGCGTGACGGGAAGCGGGCCGCATCGGGACGACATGACGCTGCGGGTCAACGGCATGGAGGCGCGGCTCTTCGCCTCGCAGGGGCAGCAGCGCACCACCGCGCTGGCGATCAAAATGGCGGAACTCGCATTTATGCGAGAGCACACGGGCACGCGCCCGATTTTGTTACTGGACGACGTGTTCGGCGAGCTGGACGCGTCGCGCCGTGCGCAGCTTCTGACCGCCGTCGGCGACTGCCAGACGATTTTAACGTGTACGAACGTCGAAGCGTTGCCGATCGACCGAAGT
>CAKTSO010000076.1 GCA_934613185.1 uncultured Clostridia bacterium
TTCCGGATTCGCGCGGCGTTCCTTTTTCTTATTTCCGAGCGCCGAGATCTTCTGGCGCAGGGAATCAAAAAAGCCGGGTTTCCCGTCCCCCTTCAGGGCGCGGGGCGCTCCGTTGGGTTCGCCTTGATATTGCATGAGGTATCTCCTTTAAAGCGGCACAATAAAGTGCGGATGGAATCATTATAATGGTTCTTCGCCGCCTTGGCAAGTCAAAGCAAAGACGCGGCGTGTCACTCCACGTCCGCGTCCATAAAGCTCAAATCAAGATCGACGGCGTCGCCCAGAATGCGAAAGATGTCGTTCATCATCTGATTGATGCGGTATTCCGCCTGCAAAAAATCGCTGACGTCGCGATTGAACTGCACGACATTGCCCATCCTGCGCAGTTCCTCCGCCGTGTCGGGCGGGATCTGCCCGCCGCTCATGACGGCGGCCTGCGCCTTAAACTGTTCTTTTTTATAGCGGCGGATCAGCTTGACGTTCGCCTCCAGTGCGAACGCCTTTTCTTTTGCCGCGCAATAAGCGATGTATTCGTCGCTGCGTTTGAGCGTCGCGGCGAGCACGCGCGCCTGATCGTACGGATTCATGCGCTTTTAGACCTCCATGACGATCGGCAGGATCATCGGGCTGCGGCGCGTCTTCTGATACAGGAACTCGCGCAGCGTATTGCGGATGGCGAGCTTGATCGGCGCCCATTCGTTGAACGGATGCACATCCATTCCGGCAATCGTCGTCAAAACCGCGGAGCGCGCCTCGTCGATCAATCCTTCCGCCTCGCGCATGTAAACGAAGCCGCGGGAGATGATGTCGGGGCCGCCGCGCAGACGGCCGGTCTCTTTGTCGAAGGCGACGACGACGACCATCAAGCCGTCCTGAGACAGAAGCCGACGATCGCGAAGGACGATGTTGCCGACGTCGCCGACGCCGCTGCCGTCGATCAAAACAGGTTCGGCGCTCAGCTTATCCACGCGCGTCAGGCTGTTTTTCGTCAGCTCCATAACGTCCCCGTTTTCAAGAAGCACAATGTTCTCGCTGGGGATGCCCATGGAGTTGCCGATCATTCCGGCGCGCGCAAGGTTGCGGTATTCGCCGTGGACCGGCATGAAGAACTTGGGCTTGACGAGCGACAGGATGAGCTTCAATTCTTCCTGGCAGGCGTGACCCGAAACATGAACTTCGGCCTTGGGGTCGAAGATAACCTTACAGCCCTTCATGTAAAGCTGGTTGATCACGCGGGAGATCGATTTCTCGTTGCCGGGAATCGCGGAGGCGGAGATGATGATCGTATCCTCCGGGACGATCTCGATTTGACGATGCTCGTCCTCGGCCATACGGACAAGACCGCTCATGGGTTCGCCCTGACTGCCCGTCGTGACGACGATAATCTCGTGATCTTCATAATAGCGCACATGCTCGAGGTTGATCAGCGTCCCGTCCGGGATCGTCAATTCGCCGAGCGCAAGCGCCGTATTGCAGACATTGACGAGGCTGCGTCCGACGAGGCAGATCTTTCTGCCCATGCGCTGCGCTTCGTCGACGATCTGCTGGATGCGATGGATATTCGAGGCGAACGTCGCCACGATGATGCGGCCCTGCGCCTCGCGGAAATAACGCGCGAACGCTGCGCCGACGCTCTTTTCGCTCATTACATAGCCGGGGCGTTCGGCATTGGTGCTGTCGGACATCAGGCACAAAACGCCTTTTTTGCCGGCCGCCGCAAGGCGCGGCAGGTCGGTCGTCTCGCCGTCGATGGGCGTATAGTCGATCTTATAGTCGCCCGTATGCACAATCACGCCGACGGGCGTCGTGATAATCAGGCCGACCGCGCCCGCGATGGAGTGGTTGACCTTGAAAAATTCGACGGTAAAGCAGCCGAGTTCGACCTTGTCGCCGGGAACGATCAGATTCGCGTCGGCACGCAGACCGTGCTCCTGCAATTTATTGGCGATCAGTCCGAGCGTCAGCCGCGTGCCGTAAAGCGGCGCACTGACCTGACGCAAAAGATAAGGCACCGCGCCGATATGATCTTCGTGCCCATGCGTGAAGACGACGCCGCGCAGTTTGTTGCGGTTCATCATGACATAACTCATGTCGGGAATGACATAGTCAATGCCAAGCATGTCCTCTTTGGGGAACATCATCCCGCAGTCAAGGATAAACATATCGTCACCGTATTCAAATACGGTCATATTTTTGCCGAATTCGTTGATACCGCCAAGAGGTATGATGCGCAATTTGTTCTTCTGCATAACCAAATTCTCCTTCTTGCGACCCGACATTCTCCGTTTTTGCATACAGACACTTCAAGAGACCGAAGCATTCGACCGCCTGAAATCAAGCCGTAATTTCTCTGAGCACCCGAAAAAACGAGTCCTCAACCAATGTTCCGAGCGCAAGCACTCTTTATTCATCCCGAAATTGCAATTATTATAGCATGACAATTCCCGGATTTGAATACCTTTTCGCGAACTTTTCCGACTTTTCTACTATTCTATGACAAAAGACGGGATCGTATGCATACCGATTCTCTGTTTTGCAAAATCATTTTGCTTTTGAATGACAAAACAATGCGCCGCATCGATCGACACGGCGCAATTTTCTTCAAATGTTCTGTTTTGCATTTGCAAGCGCTTCCAGCGCACGCGCCGCGATCTTCTCACAACGTTCTTTTTTGTTGCGCACGCGCTTGTCAAGCGGCGGCATGATCCCGAAATTGACATTCATCGGCTGGAACGCGCCGCCGTTTCCGCGGCTGACATAATCCCCCATCGCACCGATCGCCGTCTCGCACGGGAAAATCACGGGATCCTTGCCCGCGATGCGGTTTGCCATGGACACGGCCGCGTAAAGCCCGCTCGCCGCGGACTCGACATAGCCCTCCACGCCGCAAAGCTGCCCCGCCACGGCGATGCGCGGCTCGTCCAGCAGACGATAATCCGCGCCCAAAATGCCGGGCGAATCGAGGAAGGTGTTTCGATGCATCACGCCGTAGCGCAGAAACTGCGCGTTTTCAAGGCCGGGGATCATCGAGAAGACGCGCTTCTGTTCCCCAAATTTGAGCCGCGTCTGGAACCCGACGAGGTTGTAGCACGTCGCCTGCCGCGTCTCCATGCGAAGCTGAACGACGGCATAGGGGCGCTTGCCCGTGCGCGGATCGGTCAGCCCCATAGGCTTGAGCGGCCCGTGCGCCAGCGTCAGATGCCCGCGATCGGCCATGGATTCCACCGGCATGCAGCCTTCAAAGACGTTGACCGATTCAAATTCGTGCATCGGCGCGCGTTCCGCCGTCACGAGTGCTTCGACGAACGCGTCGTACTGTGCCTGATCCATCGGGCAGTTCAGATAATCGTCGTCGCCTTTGTCATAGCGCGAGGCGGCGAAGATCTTATCCATATCAAGAGAGTCGGCCGAAACGATCGGCGCGACCGCGTCGTAAAACGAAAGGCGTTTGGAACCGCAGCGCATGAGGATCGTCTCGGCAAGTGCATCGCTCGTCAAGGGGCCGGAAGCGATGATCGTAAACCCGTCCGGGATCTGCGTCACTTCTTCTCGGACGATCTCAACGAGCGGCTCGTCCTGCAATGCGTTCGTGATATACTGCGAAAACAGCGTCCGATCCACGGCGAGCGCGCCGCCGGCGGGAACGCAGGTCGCATCCGCCGCGCGCATGACGATCGAATCCAGACGGCGCATTTCCTCTTTCAACAATCCGACGGCGTTTTCGATCCGGTCGGAACGCAGCGAATTGCTGCACACAAGCTCCGCAAAAAGATCTGTCGTGTGAACCGGCGAGGACTTTTTCGGGCGCATTTCATAAAGCCGCACGGGCACGCCGCGGCGTGCGAGCTGCCATGCCGCCTCGCTGCCCGCAAGGCCGGCGCCGACGATCGTCACGGTGGTTTCCAATGCGTGTCACTCCTCCTTGTTGTCGTCCGGCTCTTTGGCGGGGATCACCTTGCCGCATTCGGGATTGGCGCACTGATACGTCTGCTCGCCCGAACGGCTGCGTTTTTTGACCATATAACCGCCGCAGTCGGGACATTTGACCGGCGCGGGCATATCCCAGGAATTGAAGTCGCACTCGGGATAATTCTCGCAGCCGTAGAACACGCGGCCGCGCTTGGAGCGGCGCACGATCACGCGGCCGCCGCACTTGGGGCAGGACACGCCGTCGACCGTCTGCAAAATGGACTTCGTGTTGCGGCAGGCGGGGAAATTCGGGCAGGCGTAGAAGCGGCCGTTGCGACCGTTCTTGATGACCATGTTCGCCCCGCACTTTTCGCAGATGATGTCGGTGACCTCGTCTTCGATGACGATCTTCTCGATCTTCGCGTCCGCCTCTTTGAGCGTCTCCTCAAACGGACCGTAGAAATCCGCGAGGATGCTGCGCCAGTCGCTCTGGCCGGACTCGACGCTGTCGAGCTTCTTTTCCATGTCGGCAGTAAATGCGACGTCGACGATGTCCGTGAAATACTCTTTCATAAGGCCCGTGACGATCTGCCCGAGCTCCGTGGGAACCAGAAGGCGTCCCTCGCGGCGAACGTAACCCTTGTCGAGGATCGTCGAGATGATCGGCGCGTAAGTGCTCGGACGGCCGATCCCCTGTTCTTCCAACGCGCGCACGAGCATCGCTTCGGTATAACGCGCGGGCGGCTCGGTGAAGTGCTGCGCCGGCGTACAGGACACGGCGTGCATCTTCATCCCCTCGGCCAGATGTTCGTCAAGTTTGGCGGGTTCTTTTTCCGCTTTTTCTTCCTTGTCAAGATAAACCTTGCGATAGCCCGCAAAGACAAGGCGCGAAGCGGAAGCGCGGAAGCGATACTCGCCGCTTTCGATCTTCGCCGCGCAGACTTCGTAGACCGCGGGCGTCATCTGGCTTGCAAGAAAGCGATTGTAAACAAGCGTGTAGAGGCGGTACTGGTCGCGCGAAAGCGACGCCTTCAAAAGCTGCGGCGACAGGTCGAGCGTCGTGGGGCGGATCGCCTCGTGCGCGTCCTGCGCGCCGTTTTTTCCTTTATAAATATTGGGCGTTTCGGGATAATACTCCGGCCCGTATTCGGAAAGGATCACCTGCTTTGCCGCCTCGCGCGCCTCGTCGGCGATGCGGACGGAGTCGGTACGGATATAGGTGATCAGGCCGACGGGCCCCATGCCCTTGACTTCCACACCTTCGTAGAGCTGTTGCGCCAGAACCATGGTGCGCTTGGTCGAAAAGCCGTAGCGGCGCGAGGCTTCCTGCTGAAGGCTCGACGTGGTAAACGGCGCGGACGGGCGCGTTCTTTTTTCGCTTTTTTCGATCTTGTCGATCACAAAGGGCGTCTTTTCCACGCAGGCGACGACGCGCTTGACCTCTTCTTCGTTTTTGAGGTTCGCGTTTTTCTCGTCCTTCGCGCCGACGTACTGAACCGTCAGCTCCGCCTTGGGATCGTCGCAGGCGATCTGCGCCTCGAGCGTCCAGTATTCCTCGGGGACGAACGCCTGAATCTCCGCCTCGCGATCGCAGACGATGCGCGTGGCGACGGACTGCACGCGCCCGGCGGACAGGCCCTTGTGCACCTTACGCCAGAGGATCGGGCTGATCTGATAGCCGACCAGACGATCGAGCAGGCGGCGCGCCTGCTGCGCGTCGACCAGATCCAGATCGATCGCGCGCGGCGATTTGATCGCGCGTTTGATCGCGTCTTTGGTGATCTCGTTGAACTCGATGCGGCACAGCGATGTTTCGTCGATCTTCAAAAGATGCGCCAGATGCCAGGAAATGGCCTCTCCCTCTCGATCAGGGTCAGTCGCAAGATAGACCGCCGACGCGGACTTTGCCTCGCGCTTCAGACGGTCGATGATCTCTCCGCGGCCGCGGATGGTGATATATTTGGGCTCGAAGCCGTGTTCCACGTCCACGCCGATCTGACTTTTGGGCAGATCGCGCACATGACCGTTGGAAGCCTCCACCTTATAACCCTTGCCGAGATATTTGGCAATGGTCTTCGCTTTGGCGGGCGACTCCACAATCACGAGCTTCGGCGCCTTTTTTACAGTTTTTGTCTTCTTAGCGGACTCCGCCGCCGCTTTTGCCGGCATTTCGTTCCTCCGAAAGCGTTGAATTGCGCCGGGTCACGGCCGATACGCTTCGCAAAGCTGCACAGTACGACCCGGAAACTGTTCTATTATTCCTTCCATTTCCAAAGTTGTCAAGTGCGCCATGACGCTTTGGCGAGAAAGTTTTGTCAAAGCGCAGAGCGTGTCATGCGTCAAAGGCCCGCGTCCGAGCGCCAGAAGAATGAGCTTTTCCTCCGGAGAATACGATTCCAAATCGAGCGTCTGCTTCGCGCCGCGCTCGCCCGACGCCCCATGCTGCCAGCCGAATTCGTCCAGAATGTCCGCGGTTTCCAGAACGACCGCCGCGCCCTGCTGAATGAGTTTGTTCGGCCAGTAGCTTGCACCCTGCGTGATATCGCCCGGGACGGCGAAGACGCATCTTCCCTGTTCCTGCGCGTGATCGACGGTCAGCATTGCGCCGCTTTTCTCCCTCGCCTGCACGATCAGCGTTCCGTGCGCAAGGCCGCTGATGATCCGATTTCTCGGCGCGAACATCCACGGGCGCACCGGCGTCCCCGGCGGATACTCCGAATAAATCACGCCATGCTCCAAAATCTTCTCGGCAAGCGCACGATTGTCCGACGGGATCCCGTTATCCGCACCGCCCGCAACAACGGCGGCCGTGACGCCGCCGGATGCAAGTGCCGCGGCATGGGCGTGCGCGTCGATCCCGACGGCTAAACCCGAGACGATCGTCACGCCGCTTTGCGCAAGTTCGCCCGCGATGCGGCGCGTCACCTCTTCCCCGTAGCGCGTCTCGTGTCTTGTGCCGACGACGGCCACTGCTTTGTCAAAGGATATGTCGACGCGGCCGCGCGCATACAAAAGGATCGGCGCGTCGTCGATCTGCCGCAGAAGTTCGGGATAATATTCGCTGCTTTTCGTAAGACATGTGATCTGTTTTTCCCGCAAAAGACGAAGGAACGCGCGGAAAGAATCCTTGTCTTTCAAATAGCGCAGCACGCCCGCAGCGTGCTTCCCCATGATCGGCAATCCGTCGTCGCTTACGCGGCGCACGGTTTCCAGTGCGTCGCCGAAATAATCGATCAGTTTCTCGTACCAAAACGGTGTCATCCCCGGCGCGGCGGCAAGGAAGATCTCGGCAAGCTCCAGATCCGTGTATTTCATAACATCCCTCCCGTTCGCGCACTTATGACACCGTTTTGCGTTTTATTCTTTTCCGTTATCTTCCGCCGCTCCAGTATTTCCGATCGAGCATGCGATACTGCACGGCCTCCGCGATGTGCCGTTTTTCCACGCGGTCGCTTTCGTCCAAGTCGGCGATCGTGCGCGCCACGCGGATAATGCGGCTGTATGCGCGCGCCGACAAATGCAGCTTTCGCATCGCCGTCTCCAGCATGATCGCCGCATCGGGCGTCATCTTCGCCGTCTCGTTCAATTCGCCCGCACCGAGCTGCGCGTTAAAATACACGCCGCTTTGGTCTTTATAGCGTTCACGCTGGATTTCCCGCGCGCGGCAGACGCGTTCCCGCACGACGGCAGAGGGTTCCTCGTCGTCCTGCGGCTGCGTCAGCTTGCTCACGGGGAGCGGCTCCATCTCGATCTGCACGTCGATGCGATCGAGCATCGGGCCGCTGATGCGGGACAAATATCGCGCGATCTGCGTCTGCGTACAGCGACAGACCCGCTCGCTCGATCCATAATAGCCGCACGGGCACGGGTTCATCGCCGCCACGAGCATCACGCGCGCCGGATACGTCACCGTCGCGTTGACGCGGGCGACGTTCACGACGCCGTCCTCCAGCGGCTGACGCATCGCCTCAAGCACGTTGGACGGAAATTCCGGAAATTCATCCAGAAACAATACGCCAAGATGTGCAAGCGAGATCTCGCCCGGTTTGGCAAGCCGTCCGCCGCCCATCATCGCCGCGGAAGAGGCCGTATGATGCGGCGCGCGAAACGGCCGTTCGCTCGCAAGTCCGTCCGAAGGGGACAAAAGCCCCGCAACGGAGTGGATTTTCGTCACCTCGAGGGATTCCTCCATCGAAAGCGGCGGAAGGATCGTGGGAAGACAGCGGGCGAGCATCGTCTTGCCGGAACCCGGCGCACCGACCATCAAAAGATTGTGTCCGCCCGCGGCGGCAATCTCCATCGCGCGCTTGGCGACACCCTGCCCTTTGACCAACGCCATGTCGACGCCGCTCGTCTGCGCGACTGCGTTTTTCGGATCCCATGGGCGATACGGCTCCGGCTTGAGCGTCCCTTCGTTGATCGCATCGCACAATTCACGAAGAGAATCGGCCGCGTAGACCGTCAAATTGGGCAGACAGTTGGCCTCGTTCACGTTGGCGCGCGGCAGGATCGCGCCGCGCACGCCCTGCTGACAGGCGGCGATGAGCATCGGCAAAACGC
>CAKTSO010000077.1 GCA_934613185.1 uncultured Clostridia bacterium
TGGTCAGTGGACAGTGGGGAATGGTCGGGAGAGGGAGTGCGCGCGGCAGTCCGACGGCGGTGGGGCAGCGAGGCTTTGGACGGTATAAAATCTTTGCACGCGTTTGGTTGCGCGGGGCTTGTGCACGGCAGCGGCGTTTCCTGCGAGTCTTCCTCCCAAGAGGGGGTGTTGACCCCGAAGTAACGTTTCCTGCAGGCTTCCCCTGAAAGGGGAAGGTGTCGAGCGTTCGCGAGACGGATAGGGTGTCCCCGTTTCGAGATAAGGAGTGCAGGTTCAATAAAAAGGCTGGCAGACGGAAACCAACGCCGCTTTGGCTGCGACGGAAATCGAACCCGTTCGCGAATCACGAATTGCCGACCGCGAATCACTGTTCACTGACCACGAAAAAGGGCTCCGTTTTTTTAACGGAGCCCTTTTTTCACGCCTGTTTCTGTTTTTTTGCGGCGGTTTCGATCGCGCGGATGACCCGTGCGGCGGCGTCGGCCATTTTGATGCCGTCGCTCATGCTTTTTTTCTGAATGAAGTGATGCGCGTCGGATTCGCTCAAATGATAGACCTTCTCCAAAAGGCGCTTGGCGCGCGCAAGCGTCGCGTTCTCCGCCTCGCTTCGGGCAGGGATCGTGCGGCGCAGGTAGTTGTCCTCCAGGCGCAGGAGCATCTCGACCGACGAGATCAGCTCCGCGCGCGCGAGCGGCAGCGGCAGCTTGTAGACCTTGGCGTCGGAACAGTAGTCGAGCATCTGCGGCTGCGCGACGACGAGCAGGAACGCCCCGTCCTCGCGGTCGAGGTCGGCGGCAAGATCCGCGGCGGTCATGTCGGCGAGCATGTAGGAGCAGATGACGATCCCGCCGCCCATTTCGTGAATGCGGCGCAGCGCCTGCGACCCGGCGGCGTATTCGCCGCGCACGCCGAAGCCCTCGCTTGCAAGAAGGCGGCGGACGTAGAGCTGTTCGTTCGGGTCGGGAAAAACCGTCAATATGCGGTTTGTCGGCAACGCGCGTCCACCTCCTTACTGTAATGCGGCAAAAAGCCGTGCCGTATCAGAACATGACGATGTATTTGTTGATTTCCCAGTCGGTCACGACGGTGCGGTATTCCTCCCACTCGCGGCGCTTGCCCTCGACATACTGGCTGACGATGTGCTTGCCGAGGGTCGAGGTCAGAAGCTCGTCGGCCTCGAAGGCGTGGATCGCCTCGCGAAGGTCGGCGGGGAGGGAGTGGATGTCGTGCTCGTGCCGCGTGGCGCGGTTCATGGCGTAGATGTTCTCGGTGATCTCCGGCGGCGCCTCTAATCCGCGCTCGATGCCGTCCAGCCCGGCGGCAAGGCAGGCCGCGACGACCAGATACGGGTTGCACGCCGGGTCGGGGTTCCGAAGCTCGACGCGCGTGCCCTGTCCGCGCGTGGCGGGAATGCGCACCAGCGCGCTTCGATTGCCCGTGCTCCAGGAGATGTAGCACGGCGCTTCGTAGCCGGGGACGAGACGCTTGTAGGAGTTGACGAGCGGGTTGGTCAAAACGGACATTCCGCGCACGTGCGCCAGCAGGCCCGCGATGAACTGATAGGCGATCTTCGACAGCCCGCGTTCGTCCTCGGGATCGTAGAAGGCGTTTTTGCCGTCCTTGAACAGCGACATGTTCGTGTGCATGCCCGAGCCCGCCACGCCGAAAATCGGCTTGGGCATGAACGTCGCGTGGAAGCCGTTTTTCTGCGCGATGGACTTGACGGCGAACTTGAAGGTCATGATGTTGTCCGACGCGCTGAGCGCCTCGCTGAATTTGAAGCCGATCTCGTGCTGCCCCGCGGCGACCTCGTGATGGGATGCCTCGATTTCAAAGCCCATCTGTTCCAGATCAAGGCAGATCTCGCGGCGCGTGCTTTCGCCGTGATCCAGAGGGCCCAGGTCAAAATAGCCGGCCTCGTCGTTCGTGCGCGTCGTGGGGCGGCCGTCGGCGTCGGTCTGGAAGAGGAAGAACTCGCACTCCGGGCCGACGTTGAACGTGTAGCCCATGTCCGCCGCGCGCTTCAGCACGCGCTTGAGCGTCCCGCGCGGGTCGCCGATGAAGGGCGTGCCGTCGGGATTGTGGACGTCGCAGATCAAACGCGCGACCTTGCCGTACTGCGGCCGCCACGGGAGCACGACGAACGTGTCCAAATCGGGGTACAGATACTGGTCGGATTCGTGAATGCGCGTGAAGCCCTCGATCGAGCTGCCGTCGAACATGACCTGATTGTTGACGGCCTTTTCGATCTGCGACGCGGTGATCGCCACGTTTTTCATCTGGCCGAAAATATCGGTGAACTGCATGCGGATGAACTGGATATCCTCTTCCTGGACGATGCGGATGATATCCTCGCGGGTGTATTTCATTGCGATACTCCTTTTTGCGGCGCGGCCGCGTACTGCCCGATGGGGCTGAATACGATTATACCGATGCGCGCGCGGGACTGTCAAGATTGCGCGGGATGGAGCGGGCAAAAACGTGATATAATAATAGGTATAAAACTTATCATGGGAGGCTTGTCATGCAAGACAATCGGATCCGCGCGTATGCGCGTTTGACGGCGCGCGTGGGCGCGAACGTGCAAAAAGGGCAGGGCGCGGTGATCGTCACGCAGCCCGAGGCGTGCGAATTTGCGCGCCTTGTGGCCGAGGAATGCTATCTTGCCGGGGCGGGCTGGGTCGAGGTGTCGTATCAGGATCAGACGCTTGACCGCCTCGGATATCAATATCAGAAGCTCTCGACGCTCTGCCGCGTGCCCAAACACACGCGCGAGCGCCAGCGCTTTTTGAACCGCGAGCTGCCGTGCGAGATCCATATTCTGTGCGAGGATCCCGACGGGCTCTGCGGCGTGGACGAACACACGATGTCCGTCGTGCGCAGCCGCCGCGGAAAAGTCCTGAAGCCCCTTCGCGACGCGCGGGAAAACAAAAATCAGTGGACGATCGTCGCCGTGCCGTCCGAAAAATGGGCGAAGAAGGTCTTCCCCGACTGCTCGGAAAAAGAGGCGGTCGAAAAGCTCTGGGACGCGATTCTCTCCGCCGCCCGCGTGCATGACGAGGAACCCGAAAAAGCGTGGGCGGCGCACAACGAGCGTCTCGCCTCGCGCGGCGCGCGCATGAGCGAATACGCGTTTGAAAGCGTTCGCATTCAAAGCGCCTCGACGGGCACGGATCTTCGCGTCGGCCTGATGGACGAAGGCCTCTGGCTCGGCGGCGCGGAAAAGACGGTCGGCGGCGTGATCTTCAACCCGAACATCCCGACCGAGGAGGTCTTCACCACGCCAAAGCGCCTGTGCGCCGAGGGGTTCGTCGCGGCGACAAAACCGCTGTCGTTCATGGGGCAGGTCATCGACGGCTTCTCGTTTGAATTCAAAGACGGCCGCGCCGTGTCCTGCCGCGCAAAGCGGGGGCAGGCGCTGCTTGAAAAGATGATCGCGCTCGATGAAGACGCGAACGCCCTCGGCGAAGTCGCGCTCATCGGGAAGGATTCGCCGATCAACGAAAGCGGCCTTCTGTTCTACGAGACGCTCTTTGACGAGAACGCGAGCTGCCATCTGGCGCTCGGGATGGGCTTTACGAACACCGTGCCGGGGTTTGAAGCCATGACGCGCGAGGAATTGACCGCGCGCGGCGTGAACGACTCCGTTCATCACACCGATTTCATGATCGGCGCGGACGACCTGCGCGTGACGGGAAAGACGCGCGGCGGGGAAGAGGTCTGCGTGTTCGAAAACGGGCTTTGGAAGTTCTGACGGTTGATCGAGAATGGGGAAAGCGGCGAAGGTTCGCCGCTTTTTTGTGTGGAAAACGGGGAGGGGCGCGCACTCGTTTTTCGCATTGTATTTCGCGCCGCGATTGTGTAAAATAAATTAGAATGTCCGAATGTTTGGTTCGGCTTGTCATTTTGTTTGGAGGAAATTATGCAGCAGCGAGAAAAACTCGGCAGCCGCCTGGGCTTTATTCTGCTCAGCGCGGGCTGCGCGATCGGCATCGGCAACGTCTGGAAGTTCCCGTATATCACGGGGCAGAACGGCGGCGGCTGGTTCGTGCTGATCTATTTACTGTTCCTTGTGATCATGGGCGTCCCCGTCATGACGATGGAGTTTTCCGTCGGCCGCGCCAGCCGCAAAAGCCCGGTCGCGATGTATCGCCCGATCGAACCCGCGGGCTCGAAGTGGCATCTGCACGGCTACGCCGCCTTCGCGGGGCTGATCATTCTCATGATGTTCTATACGAACGTCTCCGGCTGGATGCTCAAATACTTCGTTTCGACCGCCGCGGGCGATTTCGCCGGACTGTCGACGGAGGCCGTCGCGGCGCGTTTCCCCGAGATGCTGTCCGACCCCGTGTCGATGACGATCTACATGGGCGTGATCGTCGCTTTGGGCTTCCTCGTCTGCTCGTTCGGCCTGCAAAAGGGGCTTGAACGCATCAGCAAATACATGATGCTGCTGTTGCTTGCGATTATGATCGTTCTTGCCGTGCACAGCGTGCTTCTGCCCGGCGGCGCGGAGGGGCTTCGGTTCTATCTCATGCCCGACGCGGCCAAGGTGCGGGAGATCGGCCTTTTCAACGTCGTCGTTTCGGCGATGAATCAGGCGTTCTTCACGCTGTCCCTCGGCATCGGCGCGATGGCGATCTTCGGAAGCTACATCGGGCGCGACCATGCGCTGATGGGCGAGTCGGTCAACATCGCCGCGCTGGACACGCTCGTCGCACTGACAAGCGGGCTCATCATCTTTCCCGCCTGCTCCGCGTTCGGCGTCCAGCCCGACAGCGGCCCCGGCCTTGTGTTCATCACGCTTCCCAACATCTTCAACAACATGCCTCTGGGCCGTCTTTGGGGGAGCCTTTTCTTCCTGTTCATGACGTTTGCGGCGTTTTCGACGGTTCTGGCCGTGTTCGAGGCCATCTTGTCCTGCACGCAGGACCTGTTCGGCTGGAGCCGCAAAAAGGCCTGCCTTTATAACGGGATCCTCATGTTCCTTCTGTCGCTGCCCTGCGTGTTCGGCACGAACATCTGGAGCGGCGTCACGCCCTTCGGCGAAGGCTCAAGCATCATGGATCTTGAGGACTTCGCGGTGAGCAACGTGCTTCTGCCGCTCGGGTCGCTGATCGTCGTGCTGTTCTGCACCGCCAAGCGCGGCTGGGGCTGGAAGAACTTCAAGGCCGAGGCCGACGAGGGGCGCGGCGTCAAGGTCGCCTCGTGGATGCGGGTGTATCTGACGTACGTCCTGCCGCTTTTGATCTTCGCGCTGTTCGTCATCGGCATCGTGCAGTTCTTTAAATAAGAGACAATCGAAAACGGGCGCACGGGGCTTCCTCATGCGTCTGTTTTTTTGCGTCTGTTTTTTTGCGCCTGCGAATCGCCGATTCCCGCCCGCCGCCCGCTCACCGTCGGCTGCGCCCTGAAATTATTCAAGAATGAATAAAATCGGTGGAAATAATGAATAAACGGCGGAGAATATTTGGAAATTGTGATTTATTTTCCAAAGAACCCTTGCATTCGGCGCGTTACTGCGCTAAAATACCGCAATACAGGGGGCTTTTGGAAGCCGTCTGCAAATAGGAAGAGTTTGGAGAAAGATTACGATGAAAAAGCTCAGTATGATTCTGGCGCTTGTGCTTGCGCTCGCGCTTGTGATGACCGGCTGCGGCACGAAGAAGGACGACACTGCCGCCGACGCGCCCGCCGTCAGTGAGGACGCCGCCGCGACCGAGAACACCGAAGATACCGCCGAGGGCGGCACCCTCGTCATGGCGACCAACGCCGAGTTCCCGCCCTATGAGTATCACGAGGGCGACGAGATCGTCGGCATCGACGCCGAGATCGCCGCTGCCATCGCCGAGAAGCTCGGCATGGAGCTCCAGATTGAGGACATGGCGTTCGATTCTCTGATCCCCGCGATTCAGAGCAACAAGGCCGACATGGTTCTTGCCGGTATGACCGTCACCGAGGATCGCCTCGAGAACGTCAACTTCTCCGACAGCTACGCCACCGGCGTGCAGGTCGTCATCGTCAAGGAAGATTCCGACATCAAGTCCGTCGACGATCTGTTTGCCGAAGGCGCGAACCACTCCATCGGCGTGCAGACCGCCACGACCGGCGACATCTACTGCACCGGTGACATCGAAGACGAGGGCCTCGGCACGGTCGAGCGCTACAACAAGGGCGCGGACGCCATCCAGGCGCTGCTTGCCGGCAAGATCGACTGTGTCGTCATCGACAGCCAGCCCGCCAAGGAGTTCGTCGAGGCGAACGAAGGTCTGACCATCCTCGATACCGAGTACGCCGTTGAGGACTACGCCATCGCGCTCAACAAGGACAACACCGAGCTTCTGGACAAAGTCAACGCCGCTTTGAAAGAGCTGACCGACGACGGCACCATCCAGAGCATTCTGGACAAGTATATTACTGCGGAATAATTAACGCTGACATCCGCAGGATGCGCCTGCGGCGTCTGCCGGTCGTTTGTTCGCCGGACTCGTCGTTGCGCGGCCTTGCCGTAGCGCCGCTACGCCTGCGGCCACGCGCCTCGATCCGACGAAAAACGCCTCGGCATCCGCTCTTGTCGATCCTGTGTCTGCCAGCTTCACGCTGACATCCGCTCTTGCCGATCCTGCGTCTGCCGGCGGAACGCCGACCGATGCGGATTGGGAAAAGAGCAAAACTTGCGGCAATTTGCCGCATTCCGCCGCCCGAAACGCATGACCCTGATCGAAACGGCGGTAATTCGAACGAAATGAAAACACGGGGACGGTCCGAAACGCTTTGACCGCCCCTGCGTTTTTGTATGTTCCCCCAAAAATCGTTTACAAGGAGGTCACCTGTTTTGGCGGAATGGTTTGCAAAACTGAAGGCGGATTTTATCCTGAACTTTATTAAGGAAGACCGCTGGAAGCTTCTGGTGGACGGCCTCGGCGTCACGCTGACGGTCACGTTCTTCGCGCTGCTCATCGGTGTGGTCATCGGCATCGTGCTGGCTGCCGTGCGCTCGACGTACGACACGAACTACGAGCGGATGCACAATCCCTTCGCCCGCGCGATTTTGAAGTTTTTCAACGCGCTTTGCCGCATCTACATCACCGTCATCCGCGGCACGCCCATGGTCGTGCAGCTTTTGATCCTGTTCTTCGTCGTGTTCGTCTCCTCGAACAACAAGGTCATGGTTGCGGCGCTGGCCTTCGGCTTCAACTCCGGCGCGTACGTCGCGGAGATCTTCCGCGGCGGCATCATGTCGATCGACGCGGGGCAGATGGAGGCGGGGCGCAGCCTCGGGTTCAACTATTTACAGACGATGCGGTACATCATCCTCCCGCAGACGATCAAAAACGTGCTGCCTGCGCTGGGCAACGAATTCATCGTCCTGATCAAGGAGACGTCCGTCGCGGGCTACATCGCCCTGCAGGATCTGACCAAGGCGGGCGATATCATCCGCGGCCGCACGTTCAGCGCGTTCATGCCGCTGTTCGCGGTGGCGCTGATCTATCTTGCGATGGTCATGATCTTCACGGCGTTCGTCAACCGTTTGGAAAGGAGGCTGCGCAGCAGTGAGCACTGAGAATCGCGTTCTGGTCAAAGTCGAAGACCTGCAAAAGACCTTCGGCGGCAAAATCCACGCTTTGGACGGGATCTCCACCGAGATCAAAAAGAACGAGGTCGTGGTCGTCATCGGCCCGTCCGGGTCGGGCAAGTCCACGTTCCTGCGCTGCCTGAACCTTCTGGAGCTGCCCACCGGCGGCCGCATTCTGGTCAACGGCGACGACATCACCGATCCCAAAACGGACATCAACGTCCATCGCCAGAAGATGGGCATGGTGTTCCAGCAGTTCAACCTTTTCCCGCACATGACGGTTCTGAAGAACATGACGCTCGCGCCGATGAAGCTCTTGAAAAAGAGCCGCGAGGAGGCGGAGAAGACCGCGATGGCGCTTTTGGAGCGCGTCGGCCTGGCCGACCGCGCGAACGCCTATCCGTCCCAGCTTTCGGGCGGCCAGAAGCAGCGCATCGCCATCGTCCGCGCGCTTTGCATGCAGCCGGACATCATGCTCTTTGACGAGCCGACGAGCGCGCTCGACCCCGAGATGGTCGGCGAGGTTCTGAACGTCATGCGCGAGCTTGCCGAAAGCGAGATGACGATGGTCGTCGTCACGCACGAAATGGGCTTCGCGCGCGAGGTCGCAAGCCGCGTGATCTTCATGGACGAGGGCAGGATTGTCGAAGAGGGAACGCCCGAGGCGATCTTCGAAAATCCCAAGAGCGATCGACTGAAGAATTTCCTTGGGAAGGTGCTGTAAAAAGTCATAGAAAAAAGGAGCCGCGCTTAGCTGTTTCCAAATAAGAAAACAATCGTCTAAAAATACGGCATATTAATGAGCAGATTGTTACAATCATACAA
>CAKTSO010000078.1 GCA_934613185.1 uncultured Clostridia bacterium
GATTCTGCTCGTCCATGACGGCGATCACGTCGAAATTTTGATAATCCTCCGCACTCATGCGGCGCGCACGATGCGAATCGAAGGGAACGCCCCGGCGCATGAGCTCTTCCCGCGCGGGCGGATACATGGGATTGCCCGTCTCCTCGTCGCTCGTCGCGGCGGAATCGATGAAATACTCCGCGGCAAGCCCCTTGCGGCGGACAAGATCGGAAAAGATAAATTTTGCCATCGGCGAGCGGCAGATATTGCCGTGGCAAACGAATAAGATTTTTTTCATAAAAACTCCTTTTGCGATATTGGCGGGCAAGATCGCGGTCTCAAAATCCCCAAAACAAAAATCATTATAGCATAAGCAATGCATGAAAGATACGCATCGTTGTTCATAAAAACACAAACGGTAAAAGTCATTTTCGAAAAGATCATTGAAGGATATACAGAACAATCAATATTATCTTGCAATAATGGTGTGAATTATGTACAATGTAGATGTGAACTGCAGGTCAAAGGGGTTGAAGGCATTTCGACACCCGCAATTTCTTGACGGCGTGATGAAATTGACGAAAATCTTTGACAGACAGACAGACAGACAGACAGACAGACAGACAGACAGACCATAAACCTGCTTATTGTCGCACATGAGCAGCTTTAAAAGATATATTTGTTTCTCCGACGCGCGGATGAATACATCTTTTTTGTGATCTCGACTTTTACTTGATTTTCGCAAAAAAAGGAGCGCCGATGCGGAAAGCTTGGAACATATTGACCACGATCCTGACCGCACTCGTTGTGCTTGCCGCACTGTTTTTCGTCGGCGCACGCATCGCGGGTCTTCGGGCCTACGCCGTGCTGTCGGGGTCGATGGAGCCGGAATATCCCGTTGGCAGCCTGATCTTCGTGAAGGCCGCCGATCCCGAATCGATCCGGGAAGGCGATGTGATCACGTTCCGATTGAGCGAAACGCTCACCGCGACGCACCGCGTAATCGGCGTGGAGCGCGACGAGGACGGCGCGCTGAACTTTCAAACAAAGGGCGACGTGAACGCTGCGGCGGACGCGCGGCCCGTGCATGAAAAAAACGTCGTCGGCAGACCCGTTTTCAAGATCCCGCATCTTGGGTACTTTGCATCCATGGTGCAGAACCCGCCGATCCGCTTCGCGCTTTTGACGGTCGCGGCGCTGATCCTGCTTCTGCCGTTTGTGCGGCGGCTTGCGCGCGGCGCGCATGAAAATTGATTTTTTACTGCGATTTTGGGGACGCAGTGGAAAATAAAGAAAAATCTTTTTTCCAAATGGAGGAGAAAACCATGAAAACTGCGAACAAAACCGTAGGCAAACGCTCTGTGGCGGCGCTGGCGGCAGTCATCCTCGTGATCGGCTGCGTCCTCGGCGGCACGCTGGCGTACCTTGTGTCCAAACCCGCGGCCAAGACGAACGTCTTCACCGTCGGCAAGGTGGAGGCCGATTTGACGGAAACGGATCGTCAATATCATATCGTGCCCGGCAGCAACATCGACAAAGACCCCGCGGCGGTCGTCAAGGCCGGCAGCGAGGACTGCTATCTGTTCGTTCAGATCAACGAGGCGAACTGGCCCACGGCGACGGAAGCAAACGGTGGTGCGCGCAAGGTCGATTGGAAGATCGCCGACGGCTGGGAGCCGGTTGCGGGCGAGACGAACGTCTATGTCCGCAAGGTCTCCGCAAGTGCCGCCGAGCAGTCCTTCCCGATTCTGAAGGATAATCAGGTCACGGTCAGCGCGAACCTGACGAAGGACGAGCTTACTGCCTATTATGGCGAAACTGCCGTCAAGCCCGAGCTGACCTTTACCGTCTACGCGGTGCAGCAGGCAAATGTGGATACCGTTGCCGCTGCCTGGGCGATTGCGAAGGGCAACTGACATCGAATCCGAAGCGGCGGCTCCTTCCCGATATTTCATCGGGAGGGGCCGTATGAGAATGGCCGAGTGGGGTCGGCCGTGCTCATACGGAAGACAGCGGTTTCGCTCGAAAGGGGAGGATCGTTTTCGATCCGATCGCAGCAATCCTATTCAAAAAGGAGAATACGCCTTTGAAACGGAAAGTGAAAATAGGGCTTTTCTGTCTGCTTGTGATCTCGACGTGTCTTGCGGCAGCGGGCAGTTTTGCGTATTACAATGCGGAAGGAAAGTCGCATAACGTCATCACGTCGGGAAACGTGGACATCGCGCTGATTGAAAAGACGCTGAAAGACGACGAGCTGGTCGATTTCCCGCAGGACGGGATCGACGGCGTTATGCCGGGCGCGTCGGTCTCCAAGATCGCCTGGGTCGAAAACACGGGTTCGCAGAGCGCGTGGGTGCGCGTTCGCGTGGAAAAATCGGCGAAGGACGCCGACGGCAGCGCGCTCGATCCTTCGGTCGCGTCGTTCGTTTTGGGCGAAGGATGGCTCGACGGCGGCGACGGGTATTATTACTATAAGGAAGCGCTTCCCGCGGGCGGAAAGACGACGCCGCTGTTTGAAGCGGTCGATTTTGATCCCATGATGGACGAAGCCTATACGAGCGGAAAAATCTACGTTACGCTCGGCGCGGAAGCCGTGCAGACGGCGAACAATCCCGTCCCGGACGGCGGCGACGCGCGCGACGTTTCGGGCTGGCCGCAGGCGTAAGGAGAAAATGCGATGAAGTTCAAACAAAACGTCAAACAACATCTGCTGCTCCTCATGACATGCGTCGCGTTGATTTTGGCCATCTGCGCGCCGACGATTTTGGCGGCTTCGCGGGCGGCAATGGATGTCGAAAGCGTGCGCGGGACGGACGCGGCGCAGACGGACGACGTGCAGAGCAAAGCGGTCGTGAGCGATGCGCAAGAGGAGCCGGAAGAACCCGAAGAAACGAAAACAACGCAAGAAACGACACTCGGGACGTCGACCGGAAATTCGGGCGGCGCGGCGGTGCTTCGCTTTGACAACGGCGACGGCACGGGACGCGATGCGGTGGCGACCGATCCGCGCAATCTGTTCGGAAACGTTGGCGATACGGTGCGTCTGCCGGACGCGCTTGAAAAAGAAGGCCGCGTGTTTTCCTGCTGGTATTCCGAATTGAAGGGCGAAACCTACCCCGCGGGCGCGGATTACGTCATCGCGGGCGACGACGTTTTCGTCGCGCAGTGGGATATGCCGCAGGAACTTGCGATTGACGCCGTCCCCAAAAGAGGCGATTCGCTCGATGGCGCGGAACTGTTCGTGACGGCGGTCTCGGAGGACGAACACGAGGCGGCTTCTTCGGCGATCGAAAGCGATCTTGCCGACGCGCCCGTCGATCTGCTCGGCGTCTGCGCGGCGGATATTTCGTTTCTTGACGCGGCGGGCGCGCAGCTGCAGCCCGAATCGGGCGAGACCGTTCCTGTGTATCTGACCGTCCCGCAGGAGAGCGTCCCCGAGAACGCCGACTATCTTTTGGTCTATCATATTGCAACGCAGGCGGACGGCTCCTGCAAGGCCGAACCCGTCGAATTCGCAAGCGTCGCCGCGGGCGATCAGAAGATCTATTTTGAAGCGGACGGCTTTTCGATCTACGCCGTCGCGGCCGTCGGGCAGACGACCGGCACGCCGATTCAAGACGGCGATTACTACGAACTTGCCGAAGAGCATCAGAAGGTCTTCTATTTTGCGGACGACATCGGTTCGAATCGAACCTACCGCCGCTATGTCTGGCGCGTGGAAAACAACGACGACATCGTTCGCGCCTATACCACGGCCATGCCCGGCGCGAACAGCACGGACGATTCGGTGCGCTATAAATATCCGTGGATCACGGTCGACGCGCTGCGCCCCGGCAGGGTCGATATCGTCCTGACGTATTATTACTATAACGGCAGAGACTGGTGGTCTCCGACGAATTCTTCGATCCAGACCGGCACGGCCACGATAAAGCTTCTCGTCACGCAGAAGGAAAACGGCCTTCGCATCGTCAATAACATCACCAACGACGGCACGCTCGTTCCCGAGTATTACGACGCGAACCAAAACCTCGTCACGGACGTGCGCTACGAATGGTCGTGCATGTATTTCTACGTCTATAACAACGACGACAGTTCGTCCGGGATAAATCCCACGCCCTGCGACATCGACGACGCGGCGGTGCAGGACGACGGCAGCATCAACGTCGCCATCGACGCGGGCGGTATCACGCAGGAAAAGGACGCGGACGGCAGGGACATGCTCCGCATCAAGACCTATACCTGCACCGCTTATGATTTGAACGGCAATGAGCTTGACAGCACAAGCCACCGTGTGGAATATGGCGAAGACATTTTGAACGGCAGTTTCGAATATCCCAGGATTCCGTGGGGTACGAACTACGCGTTTGCCAACTATACGCGCCACCTGTCCTGGAAGACGACCGCGCTGGGCAGCGGCTACATGCTCGGGCAGGATGTCGAACTCGGCAACGATTCCGCCGGCAACCCGTATCTTACCTCCGGCGCGAAGGCCAACGACGGTACGCAGTTTGCCGAACTCAACGCCGAGGCGGCGGGCACGCTGTATCAGGACGTTCTGACCGCGCCGGGCGCGACGCTTTCCTGGTCGTTTGCGCATCGAAGCCGCAAGGGTACGGGGATCAATCAGATGTATTTGATCATCGCGGCCAGCCACGACGCCTCGAAAATCGCGACGCAGTCCGATATCAACGCGCTGATCGCGCGGTATAACGGCGACGGCGTGACGATTACCTACGACGGCGGCAGCTATACGCTTTGGCAGTTCCAGAGCGACGAGCTTTCCTGGGATCATCATTACGGAAGCTACACCGTCCCCGAAGGGCAGTATGCGACGCGCTTCTTCTTTGCGTCCGCCACGGGGACAACACTCGGCAATCTGCTCGACAGCGTGCATTTCAACGAAGAGCAGCGCTATATCATCGAGTATTATCTGGGCGGCGTCTTGCAGTCCGATCTGACGGAGATCGGTACGGCGGAGATCGACAGCGTCGTTCTGCCGAAAAATCGAGACAATGCCGTCTTCAACGACGCCGTTTTGACGTCGACGACGATCAACGGCGAAAATTACGGCGGCGTTTCCATGAGCATTAAGCCGCGCACGCCGCTTGACGCGGTCCATGCCGATTGCAGCAACGTCCTTCGCCTGTATTATTCCACGGGCGCGATCACGGTCACCAAAGTCGTGACGATCGAGGGCTGGGACGACTTGACGAGCGCGGAACGCGAGGCGCTTTGGGGCGAGGCCTATACGGCGCATTTCGAACTGTACGATGGCAATGCGGCGGTCGCGGAGGCGGATGTGACGATCGATCTGAACGAACAGACGCTCAAGACCGGCCTGGCGCAGTTTATCGACAAGACGACCGGCAATGCGTTCCGTACAAAGTTGAATCATACCTATACTGTCGTGGAAATTCCGAACAACGTGTTGGGCAGCCCCGTGCCGCGCATTTACGAGCTCGAGACGACGTATGCGCCGAATGCGGACGGCACGATTACGACGGATCGAAACGGCAACGCTGCGGTGACCGTGACGAATGCCTATACGCATAAGCTCGTCGCGCTGACCATCGTAAAAAACGGCTGGGAGGAAATCGATGAGAACCAGACGTTTGTCTATCGCATCACGGGCGCCGACGGGTTTACGCAGGGCGTGACCGATCTGACGGTCACGATCCACGGAAACGGCAGCGTGACAATCACCGAACTCGCCGCGGGTTCCTATAACGTCGAGGAGATCACAAGCTGGAGCTGGCGCTATACGCCGGATGAGGCGATAAAGACGGTGGAACTGACGGAAGACAAAACGGTAACGTTCCATAACGACCGCGCGCACGAGGGCGACACGGGGACCGATTGGAAATGGCTCAACGGTGCGTCTTGGTGCGAGAATCGCTGGATCGACGGCAAGAAATACGCGTCCGGCGAGGCGCAGTGAAAAGGGGGCGGGCGATTTGAAGAAAGAACGCGGAACAGGCTCCATGCCGCAGGGCAGAGCATATGTGCTGCTTTTGGCGCTCGCGCTTTTGACGGGCCTCGGCGTGCGGGCGAGCGTGGCGTACCTGGCCGACCGTACGGCGGAAAAGAAGAACGAATTTACTTACGGCCGCGTGACCAGCAGCGTCAATGAGACGTTTAAAGAAGAGTTCGGCGATCCCGTCAAGCGAAACGTTTCGCTTCGGAACACCGGCAACACGCCCGCGTATCTGCGCGCGCTGCTCGTGGTCACCTGGAAGGACGAAAACGGCGTGGTGATCTCCAGTCTCCCCGTGGAAGACGAGGATTACGAGATCGATATGACGCTTGCCAAACACTGGATTCTGAAAGACGAGGGCTTCGGAAGCTATATTTACTATCGCTACCCGGTCGATCCCGGCGAATCGACGTCCGAATTGATCGACATGGTGCGACAGAATACGCACGCAACAGCGCCGGAAAACGGAAAGTACAAGCTCAGCTTCGAGATCGTCGTCGACGCCGTGCAGGCCTATCCGGCCGACGCCGTCAAAGAGGCCTGGAACGTCGACGTCAACGAAGACGGCACGCTGAAAGTTCCGGGAGGTGTCGTTTATGAATAAGCGCCTGTGTACGTTTTTGACGCTTCTCTTGGTTCTGACGCTCGTGTGCGCCTTTGCGCCGACGGCGCGCGCGGCGGATGCGACGGTGACGTTCCGCGGTTATGCGGACGGGTTCTCCTTTGCACCGGGCAGCGCTTACACCGATTCGGATCTGTTCGACAATTTTAAAGACGTCATGCCGGGCGACACGCGCACGCAGAACGTCACGATTTCGAATGCGGCGACGGACTGCGATTACGCCGAGATTTTCCTTCGCGCCGTCCCGCACGACGACGAAGCGGACGGCCGCGTTTCCGATCGGGAATTTCTTGAGCAGCTTTCCATGCAGGTCTATTACGGCGCGGATAAGATTTACGACGCATCGCCCGATCAGACGGACGGATTGACCGACGATATTTCGCTCGGAATCTTTCGCCGCGGCGACGAAAAGACGCTTCGCGTCGAGCTCGACGTTCCGATTGCGCTTTCGAACGAGGCCGCCGCGCGCATCGGCGAGGTGGACTGGGTCTTCCATGCCGAGTGCTATAACGAAGATCAGCTGACAGTCCGCAAGGTCTGGTCGGACGGCAATGCGTATCACAGGGACGACGTCGTGACGGTCGCGCTTCTGCGCGACGGCGAGATCGTGAAGACGCAGGAATTGAGCGAAGACAATCAGTGGACGTACACGTTCGACCGTCTGCGCGAAGGCTATGTCTGGACGGTCGAAGAAAAGGACGTTCCCGACGGTTACGATGTCAGCTATGAAACAAACGGCAACGTCGTGACGATCGTCAACACTCGCCGCGGCGGCCCGCCGATCATCGATGCCGACGGCGATCTGACTGTCGAAAAACTCTGGCGCGGCGCGCGGAAGACGCCCGCGTCCGTGACAGTGACGCTGTTTAACGGAACGGAAGCGGTCGAAACCGTGACGCTGAACGAGAGCAACAACTGGCGCCATGAATGGAAGAACCTTGACCGAAAGGGCAACTGGCAGGTCATGGAGACGAACATTCCGAAGGGCTTCACGCCGAGCTACGTTTCGGGCGGCGGCACGGTCGTTATCACCAACACCGCGTCGCTCATCCAGACGGGGCTTTCCTACGCGCCGCTTGCAGCGCTTCTTGTCGGCGGCGCGGCGCTGATCGCCGCGGGCTGCATCCTGATCTTCCGTAAAAAACGCCGTGCGTAAGAAAATCGGCCGGATCTTTCTTCTTGCGGGTGCGGCGCTGATCGCATTCTGCGGCGTGCGCTTTTTTGCCGACGAAAGGGAAGCGGCGGAGGCGGAAAAAAGCGCGGCCGAAGCGATGGCGGCGCTGAAACCCGCCGTCGAAGCGGCGCAAGCGGCGAAAGAGACGATCGATGATGCGGATGAAATCGACGAAGAAGCGATCGTAACGATCGGCGGATACGATTATATCGGCTATCTTTCGATCCCGTCGCTTTCTTTGGAACTGCCCGTGATGGCAGAATGGGACTATGCGCGTCTTCGCGTCGCGCCCTGCCGCGAGACGGGGAGCGTGAAGGATCAAAACCTCGTGATCGCCGCGCACAATTACGACGCCCATTTCGGAAGGCTCGTGCAGCTTCAAGCGGGCGATGAAGTGCGTTTTATCGACGCGGCGGGCAGACAGACCGTCTATGCGGTCGAACGAACGCAGCGGATTTCCCCGACCGACGTGGCAGCGGTGCATCAAAGCGGCTGCAGCCTCGTGCTTTACACCTGCAC
>CAKTSO010000079.1 GCA_934613185.1 uncultured Clostridia bacterium
GTGTTGACGTGGAGACCAACATGGTCATCGGCAAGACGCTGACGATCGACGAACTGTTCGACATGGGCTATGAGGCCGTCTTCGTCGGCAGCGGCGCCGGCCTTCCGCGCTTCATGGGCATCCCCGGCGAGTCCTACAAGGGCGTGTATTCCGCCAACGAGTTCCTGACCCGCAACAACTTGATGAAAGCGTATCGCGAGGATTCCGAGACGCCCGTCATGCGCGCCAAGAAAGTCGCCGTCGTCGGCGGCGGCAACGTTGCGATGGATGCCGCTCGTACGGCGCTTCGTCTGGGCGCGGACAAGGTCTATATCGTCTATCGCCGTTCTCTGGAAGAGCTTCCCGCTCGTAAGGAAGAGGTCGAACATGCGATGGAAGAGGGCATCGATTTCCGCCTTCTGAACAACCCCGTGCGCATTCTCGGCTACGAGAATCCGGACGACCGCCGTGATCCCAGGAACGGCTTCGTCACGGGCATGGAGTGCATCCGCATGGAGCTCGGCGAACCCGACGCTTCGGGTCGCCGTCGTCCCGTCGAAGTTCCCGGCAGCGAGTTCACGCTTGACGTCGATTGCGTCATCATCGCGATCGGCACGTCGCCCAACCCGCTGATCAAGTCCACGACGAAAGGCCTCGAGGTTAACAACCGCGGTGGCATCATCGTCAACGAGGACGGCCTGACCTCCCGAGAGGGCGTGTACGCCGGCGGCGACGCCGTTACCGGCGCTGCGACGGTCATCCTTGCCATGGGCGCCGGCACAGCGGCCGCCAAGGGCATCGACGAGTATATCATGGGCAAAGCCGAATAAACTCGTCCGATCAAAGCAAAGACAAAGAGAGACTTCCCATGGAGTCTCTCTTTTTTGTTCATAAAAAATGCCCGCGGCGTAAAAGCCGCGAGCAAATATAGGAGGTAAGTGATTACCGACAGGATCGATTGTCAGGCGAGTTTGCCGCGAAGGAAATTGGCGGCATCGCGCGCATAGACGACCATCTGATCGACGTCCGCGTCATGGCTCAGATCGCGCCAGACACAGATCGTGGTCAGGCCCATCTTCATGAACGGTTCCATCGTGATGAAGCCTTCGTAACCCGTCTTCTTCAAAATGCCGAGAATGCCGTCCCAGTCAAGATGCGTTTTGCCGTCGAAATTGGGAACGCGGCGGTTGGATTCGCCGACGTGGACGTGTCCGAGGCGGCCGCGCGTCTGCGCGTATTCGAGCGCGTCGACGATGGAATCTTCCTCGATGTTCATGTGGAACGTGTCGAGAAGAAGCTGCGCGTTCGGCGAACCGATCTCTTCACAGAAGGCGACGCCTTCGGCCGAAGTGTTCAAAAGGAACTGCTCGAAGCGGTTGACGATCTCAAAACAGTATTTGACGCCGCAGTCTTCCGCCGTTTTGATGATCTGCTTCATGCTTTCAAGCGACAGTTCGCGGATGCGCTGTTTTTCGTCATACGTCAGATTCTCGCAGTCGGGGCGGCGAAGCCAGGCGGAATAGTTGATGCCGCTCCAGCGATCGCAGCCGACGTCGGCCATCGCTTCCAGAACGCTCTTTCCGTATTCCACGCCGATTTTGCGGATGGCGGGATCGTCGGACGCGATATCGTTGGCGGGGGTGTAGCCGCCGTTGATCGAAAGCGTCATGCCGTTGTCGGCGATCAGCTTTTTAAAGTCGACGCGTTCCTGCTTCGACATGGGAAGAATGATCGACGGGCCGATCTCGAACACTTCGCAAGTCGTCTGTTTGGTCAGCTCCAGCCAACGCTCGATGCCGGCGTGTTCGGCGGGCGTTTGACGCCAGTAACCCTGATGCAGTCCGATTTTGTTCATAGAAACACACTCCTGTTTAGTTGTTCATGTCTGCCATTGACGTACCGGGACAAACATAGATTCCGTGTTCATCATAACATAGTTTTTTAGACATGAACAGAGATAATTTAACATTATTCGACAAATTAAAACAATAACGAAGCCGACAGGAACGAAGAGTCATTTCCCGGGAAAATAAAAACGCGCAAAGGCGTAATACCTCTGCGCGTCTTTGAAAAACGGCAGGATCAATCTTTGAGCGCCGCGTCAAACACACGACGGACGATCTGTTTCGTCGCCGCGCCCTCGTGAACTTTTTTGCCGTCGACGTAATACGTCGGCACATAATAGTAGTCGAACTGTTCGGCGTATTCCGGCTGTTCGACTTCGTCGACAATGTCGATCGAAAGCGCCCGATAGGCGGGGTTCTCCGCCATCAGCTCGTCCATCCAGCGGCGAGCTTTTTGACAATAAGGGCAGCTTGCCATCGTGAACATGCGGATCGGTTTCATAGATAACGTCTCCTTATTTTTCGTCGCCCAAAAGCGCGACGATCTTTTTCAGGCTTTCGATGATCGGCAGCTTCTGCGGGCAGACGCTTTCGCAAAGACCGCATTCCAGACAGTCGGCAGGATCGCCGGTGTTGGAAATGACCCAGTTGTAGTGCGTGCGGTTGGCGGTAAGATTGCCGTAGACCTTATAATTGTTGTACGTTGCAAGGTGATCGGGGATCTCAAAGTGATTCGGGCACTCGGCGACGCAATAGCGGCAGGCGGTGCAGGGGATCTGCGCGATCTTGTCAAGCTGCGCCACGGCCTGTTTGTAGATCTCCCGTTCGGCGGGGGAGACGGGTTTAAAATCCATCATCATTTCGGTGTTCTGTTCGACCTGCTCGAGCGTGGACATACCGTTTAAGACCGTGATCAGTCCGTCGAGCGACGCGGCGAAGCGAAGCGCCCAGGAAGAAAGCGACGCGGTGGGATCGGCCTTCTGGAACACCTCGGCCACCGCGGGCGGCGGGGACGCAAGCGAGCCGCCCTTGATCGGCTCCATGATGACGACGGGCTTGCCGTGCTTTCGCGCGACTTCGTAGCATGCGCGAGACTGCACGACGGCGCTTTCCCAATCGGCGTAGTTGATCTGAAGCTGAACGAACTCCATATAAGGATGCTTCGTCAAAATGTCGTCCAAAACGGCGGCGCTGTCGTGGAACGAGAAGCCGATGTGGTGCGCAAGACCGCGCTCTTTGACCGTGCGGACCCAGTCCCATGCACCGAATTCGTTGCAGCGGGAAAGGCGGTTTCCGCTTGCGGAGACGTTATGAAGAAGATAGAAGTCAAAATATCCCGCGCCGGTGCGCACAAGCGATTCCTGAAGCATTCGCTCCATATCGTCGGGCGTCGCCGCCTCCCAGACGGGCATTTTCGTCGCAAACTGAAACGATTCGCGCGGGTAACGGTCAAACAGCGCAGCTTTTGCCGCGCGTTCGCTCTTTCCGCCCAGATAGCCGTAGGCCGTGTCGAAATAGGTGAAGCCGCGCGACAAAAAGCAGTCGACCATGTCGCAAAGCTGCGGCAGATCGACCTCGTCGTTTTCGAGCATCGGCAGGCGCATGAGCCCGAAGCCGAGGTTTTTGATATTCTGTCCAAGCGTGGTCCGTTCCATAAGGTCCCCTCCGTAAAAAGTTTTTGTCGAAACCGTTTTAGACATTATAACATAAAATCGGACAGGAAAAGCACTTTTACACAGATCGCGGCGTATGGTATACTGAAACAGGCGGAGTTATGCGAAGAAAACGTCCGTCCGGGAGGCAAAATGCATGCGTATTTGCGTATACGGCGCGGCGAGCGAACAGATCGCGCCGTGTTTTAAAGACGAGGCCTATGAACTCGGAAAACTGATCGCGGCGTCCGGCGGCGAGATCGTCTACGGCGGCGGTTCGACGGGCGTCATGGGCGCGGTGAGCCGCGGCGCGAAGGAAGCGGGCGGCAACGTGATCGGGATCGCGCCGCGCTTTTTCGACGTGCAGGGCGTTTTGGACAAAAACGTCACGGAACTGATCTTTACCGATACCATGCGCGAGCGAAAGGCGAAAATGGAGGAACTGGCCGACGCGTTCGTCATGGCTCCCGGCGGGATCGGGACATTCGAAGAGTTTTTCGAAATTCTGACGCTCCGACAGCTTTCGCGTCACGACAAGCCGATCGCCGTTTTGAATACGGACGGATATTATGCGCCGCTGGACGCGTTTTTAAAGCAATCGGCGCAGCGCGGCTTCATTGCGCAGGAAAATTTGAAGCTATATGAAATGTGCGAAAGCGCGGCGGATGCCGTCGCGTATTTAAAGCGCGTGCTGACGCGGTGAATCGGGCGCGGCGAAAAAATGTTTGAAACGAAGCGCCGCGTTGGTTATAATCATACATAAACAGGAATAAAGCCGCGCGTTCTGTGCGCGGTATACAAGGAGGACGGCGTCGCGAAGGATCGCAGGCGGCGGGAGAATTCATGCGGTATACCATCGAAGCGGCAGTTCGAAACCACATCGGCCAGATTCGCAAAAACAACGAGGACAACTTCTTTCTGGACGGCAGCTTTTTAAAGCGCAGCCAGATGGACGGCGGCGGTTATTTTGCGGGGATTTCTTCGGATGCGCGTCAGCTTTACGCCGTCTGTGACGGCATGGGCGGCGAGAGCAACGGGGAAGAGGCGTCGCTTCTTGCGGTCGAACGATTGGAGCGTCTGCTCGCCGTGCTCGATTCCGGCGGCAAGGCGCGCGCCAATATCGACGCGTTTTGCGACGAGACCAACCGCAGTATTCTGACCTTTGGCCGAAGCGGCCATATGGGCACGACGATCGTCTTGGCGTGCTTTCATGAAGAAGGCTGCGAGATCGCCTATCTTGGCGACAGCCGCGCCTATCTTCTGCGCGACAGAAAATTGACGCGCTTGACGCACGACCATACGGAAGTCAATCGCTTAAAGAGCATGGGCCTTTTGAGCGACGAAGAGGCAAAGAATCACCCGGATCGCAGCATGCTGCATAAATATCTTGGCATGCAGTACGACGATTTGATCATTACACCGGAATATGTGCCGTACACGCCGCAGGCGGGCGATCGCCTTTTGCTTTGCAGTGACGGTTTGACGGACATGCTCGGCGACGAACAGATCGAACAGACGCTTCTTGTCTCACGCACCGCGACGACGGCGACAAAAAACCTGATCAACCGCGCGCTGGAGGCCGGCGGGCGCGACAACATTACGGCGATGGTGCTTTGCGTGCGAAAGTGCGACGATCTGCCGCAGAACGCGCCGCGGCACGGCAAGGCGCGCTTTGCGCTCTCCAAACGCGGGATGCGCGCGCGTCGAACGGGTGGAAACTGGTATCGCCAGGACGTGAACACCGCCAAAGAAGAATTGCTTTCCACGGGAAAGAAAAAGCCGGGCAAGGGCGCGTTGATCGGCGCGTGGGCTGCGCTGGGCGTTTTGGCGGCGGCGATCGTCATTTTGCTTGCAAGCGGCGGTTTGCGCGCGGCGATCGATCTGTTCCGCGGGAACGTCAAGGTAGAAAACAGCGTCGAGATTGTCGATGAAACGGCGATCCCGGACGTAGCTCCCGCGGCGGAGGAAGAGCGGCTGGCGGAGACGGGATCGACTGAAACGGCCGCATTGCCGCAGCCTGCGCCCGCTTCGATCGAAGAGGCAGCGTCGTCATTCGTCAACGAACTGATCGCCTGTGGCGCGGAGTCCTATTTGGAAAACAACGTCTCGTCACAGAACATGATCGCATTTGCGCTCGGGTACGCTTACGCCAATCCGCAGGATTTTCCGCAGTTTCAAAAAGACCCCGTCGAGTTGCCGGAGACAGCAGTGCCGTCGGCGGCGAACGCGGAGCTTTATAACGAAATGAAGGCGAACGGCGGCTACGCGCTGACGCAGGACGAGATCGACGGGATCGTGCAGCTTTATGCCGACGCTGCCGTCGCGCCGGATAACAAATACAATAACGCCGTCTACGATAACGGCGTCTACTACGTTCTTCCCGAATGGAGCGAGACGGAATCGCGCATTGCCATGCAGCAGGAAGTAAGCGTCGACGACGCAAGCGGCAATGTTACGGTGTCATTCGACATTTATTCCTATGTGGAAGAAGAGGGCGGATCCGGCATGGCGAAAAGCGGCAGCGGCGTCGCCGTCCTGCGCCAAAGCGAATCGGGGCGCTTCGGACTGCTGCTGATCTCGCTGCAAACGAGCGTTTCGACGCAGGAATAAGCGCGATTGATCGACAAATAAAAACGATGGAGAGCGGCACGCTGTGAGAAAGCGCACGGCGCGCCGCGTTTTATGTGTAATGAAAACGAGAACGGCTGATTTTTATTCCGAGTTTTATTGCCTTGCGGATCGATGCCCCGAGACCTGCTGCGCAAATTGGCAGATCCCGATCGACGCCGAAACGCGCGCACGCTATCGCAAAATGCAGGGAAAAGACGGGCAGGCGATTCGCCGCGCGCTGCGCGGAGGGCATTTACAAAACAAAGATGGGCGCTGTCCGTTTTTAAACGAAAGCAATCTGTGCGAGTTGATTCTGCACGAAGGCGGCTCTCAGAAAAATCTCGGGCAGGTCTGTCGCCTGTATCCGCGGAAGATCGCGGTGTACGGCGCCGTCGAGACGATCAGTCTGTCCGTCTCCTGTCCGTTTGCGGCGCGGTTGACGCTGAAAAACGACGACGGATTCTCGTTTTCGGAAACCGAGGACGATCGTCCGCCGCAGCCGAATGAGCTTGCCCCCGATAGGTTTCGTGCGGCGATGCGATGCCGCGATCTTGCGATCGAAACGCTGCGAAAACGGGAAACGCCGCTTGCACAGCGCGTGAAACGTTCGATGGAACTTTGCGGCGCGGTGATTTGCGAAATGCCGATCGAGAAAAGAAGGGCGCGGCTTTTTCGCCTGTTCGCCGGAATGGATCTTACGGATAAGAATTTAAAAGACGAGATTCGCCGAATGAAACGCGAAACGCATAGAGAAGCGCGGCAGATGCAGCCGTGGTTGTGCGCGGCGGCGGAAAATCTTCTGGTCTATGCGTTCGACCGTTATCTTCCGGAGGCGGCGGACGACGGCGACACGGCGTCGCGCGCGCGGCTTTGCGTCGCCTGGTGCTGGATGCTGGCGGAGCTTGCGCAAAATAGGGGTGAGGCGCTGACAAAAGAGGATTTTACTCGCCTTGTCGTGCGTTTTTCGCGACAGACGGAACACTGCGACCGCAATCTGATGCGAATGCTCCGCGGCGCGGGACGCGTTTTCTAAAGCCGGTTTGCTTGAAAAGTCGCGGGTGCGCGGGTATACTGAAGAAAAGGCGAACGACAGCGAAGCCGTTTGACGAAGCGGCAAATAACCATCGGAGTAAAAGTTGAAACGTATGCAGGCAATCAGGCGATATTTTGCGCTCAAAGACGTGCGCTTGGAGCAGGAAGAACCCACACTTGGGCAGCTATACAAGCGGAATTTGTCCATTGCGTGGCCGGCGGCGCTGGAAGGCGCGCTGATGAGCATCATAAGCTCGGTCGACACGATGATGGTCGGAACGCTCGGCTATACGGCGATTGCAGCGGTCGGGCTTACGACGCAGCCGCGCATGATCTTATTGATTTTGGCGCAGGCGCTGTGCGTCGGTACGACGGCGATCGTGTCGCGCCGAAAAGGGGAACAGAATCGCGAATCGGCGAACATGTGCTTCGGGCAGTCGATGCTCGTCGTGACGTTTTTGGGGATTTTGATGACCCTCATCGGATACTTCGGCGCGGAGCCGTTCATGCGCTTTGCGGGCGCAAACGAAGACACGCTCGATATGGCGGTGTCATATTTTCGGATCATATCTTTGGCGATGCCGTTCAACTGCTGGTCGCTCTGCATCTGCGCCGCCATGCGCGCCATCGGTTCCACGCGCGTGACGCTTGCAACGAACCTTGCGGCAAACCTCGTCAACGTCGTGTTCAACTATCTTTTGATCGGCGGCAATTTCGGCTTTCCGCGTCTCGGCGTGCGCGGTGCGGCGCTCGCCACGGCGATCGGAACGGTCGTCGGCTGTGTGATCGCGTTTTGCGTGGCGCTGAAAAAAGACGGCTATCTTCGCTTGCATCTGAAATACGTTTTTTGTCTGGATAAGCCGACGCTGCATGGCCTGGCGACGGTTGGCAGCTCTTCCATCGCCGAGTCCGTCTGTTTGCGCGCGGGATTTTTGATCACGGCGAAACTGATCGCGTCTTTGAGCACAGACGCGTTTGCGACCTATCAGATCGTCTCGCAGGTGACGATGCTGACGTTCACGCTCGGCGACGGCATCGCAGCGGCGAGCGCGACGCTGGTCGGGCAGAGCATCGGGG
>CAKTSO010000080.1 GCA_934613185.1 uncultured Clostridia bacterium
GGGCAGATCGATGCGGTCTATTTCAATCAGCCGTATCTGAAAAATACGTTGAAACAGGACACCGTCTGGCGCTTTTGCGGCAAGGTCGGCAAGTCCAACGCGCTTTGCGTGATCAATCCGGAATATGAACAGCCTGCGCGGGAGGATTCCGCGACGCTGACGCCGATCTATCGGCTGACGTCCGGGATATCGCAGAAGATGATGCGCACCTATATCGCGGACGCGCTCGATCAGATGCAGCGCCCGCAGGAGACGCTCGACGGCATTTTGCTGCACGACTATGCGCTGATGCCGCTGGATCAGGCGCTGTATCGCCTGCATTTTCCGCGCGACGAACGTGAAAAGCGCGACGCGATCCGCAGGCTTTCGTTTGAAGAACTGCTCAATTTCCAGATCGCAATGGCAATGCGCCGCCAGCAGCGCGTGACCGCGAAGACGGGGCAGGGCATCGTCACGAACTGGGAAATGGTGGACAAGCTCATCGCTTCGCTGCCGTATGAATTGACGCACGCGCAGATGCTCACGGCTTCCGAAGTGCTGGACGATATGCAGAATTCCGTTCCGATGAACCGTCTGGTACAGGGCGACGTCGGCTCGGGCAAGACGGTTGTGGCGGCCATCGCCATGTTCGCTGCGGCGCTTGCCAAGCGGCAGGCGATCTTCATGGTGCCGACGGAAATTCTGGCGAAGCAGCATTACGAGACGCTGCAGAAGCTCTACGAGCCCTTCGGCGTCCGTGTCGCGCTTTTGACCGGCTCTACGCCCAAGCCCGAACGCCGCGAACTCGTTCGCGCGCTCGCCGCGGGAGAATATCAGGTCATCGTCGGAACGCACGCGCTTTTCGGGCGCGATGTGATCTATCACAGACTTTCCCTCGTCGTCACCGACGAACAGCATCGCTTCGGCGTAGCACAGCGCACCATGGCCGCCGCGAAGGGCGAGATGCCGCATACGCTCGTCATGAGCGCGACGCCCATCCCGCGTTCGCTTGCGCTGGTGCTTTATGCGGATTTGGATATTTCCGTGATCAATGAACTGCCCAAGGGGCGCCGGCCCGTCAAGACCCGCATCGTTTCCGGCTATAAGCGAAACGATATGTACGGTTTTGTCCGCGAGCAGATTCGCGAGGGCAACAAATGTTATGTCGTCTGCCCGCTTGTGGAGGAGTCGGACGCCATCCGCGCCCGCAGCGCCGAAGAGACGTATGAAGAACTTTGCCGAAAAATGCCCAAGGGCAGTGTCGTTTTGCTGCACGGCCGCATGAGCGCGAAGAAAAAAGACGAAGCCATCAACGCATTTGCGCACGGCGATGCAAGCGTGATCGTCTCCACGACGGTCGTCGAGGTCGGCATGGACGTGCCGGAGGCGACGATCATGGTGATCGAAAACGCCGAGCGCTTCGGTCTTGCGCAGCTGCATCAGCTTCGCGGGCGCGTCGGGAGGAACGACCGCGAGTCGTGGTGTTTCCTCGTCTCCGAGGACGACGATCGCGCCGCGATGGAGCGCTTGAACGTCCTTTTGCAGTCCAACGACGGCTTCGAGATCGCCACGCGCGATCTGGAGCTTCGCGGCCCGGGCCAGATCTTCGGCACGAGCCAGCACGGTACGATGGACGACGGCATCACGCGTCTGATCCAGGACGTCGAACTGGTCAAGCAGACGCACGACGCGGTGCAGAGCCTCATGCTGCGCGAGGACGCCGCCGCACATCATATGATCTCACGCGCGCTGGCGCTGTTTGAAGAAAAAAACCAGCGCGTCGTCATGAACTGATATGATGCGGGAACTTGTTTTTGTCGCGCCCGACGCGTCCATGCGCCGTGCGATCGAGTCGTATCAGCAGGAACATTTCGCCTACGGAGAACAGCACATCTACGGCGGCGCGTGGATGGAGCAGGTTCCGGATTTTTCCGAGTGGCTGCACATCGTTCGCGCGAATGCGGACGAGCGAAGCGTCAGCCGCAGCTGGGTGGTCTCCACGACGCTGTGCGTGCTGCGAAAAGCCGACGGGTATCTTGTCGGCATGGTGGATATCCACCATGCGCTCAATGATTTCCTGAAAAACGCCGGGGGCCATTTGAGCTACGGCGTGCGTCCGTCGCAGCGCGGACGCGGCTACGGCACGCAGATTTTGAACATGGCGCTGGAAGAACTGGCGCGCCTTGGCGTCAAGCGCGTCATGATCAACTGTGATGCGGCGAATCTGCCCGCGATCCGCACGATCGAAAAAAACGGAGGCGTTCCCTCCGGCGAATTTGAAGGCGCGGGAAGACGGCGCATGATCCGTTTCCGGATGCAGCCGCAGACGCCTGCGCAGCCCAAGCCCAACGCCGCGCCGGAACTGTTTTTGAAAGACGGGCGGCGTGTGACGATTCGAAGCGCAGAGGAAAAGGACGCGCATGCGTTGGCGGCGTTGTTCCGCCGCACAGAGCGTGAAAGCGTTTATCTGTCACGCGAGCCCGACGAGCTTCGCATCAGCGCAAAGGATGCAGAGGCGACGATTCGTCAGGTAAACGCCGCTCCCAAGCGCCTTTGGCTGGTTGCCGAGGCGGAGGGAGACGATCGGATCATTGCAAGATGCAGCGTGAATTATTTTCATCGCCGCGAACGGTTTCAGCATTGCGCGTCGATCGAGATCGAGATCCTTCGCGCCTATTGGAATCAGGGGATCGGCTCGTTGATGATCGATCTTGCGCTCGGCTGGGCCTATGAAAAGGGATTTGAGCAGGCGCAGGTGTATATCAACGCCGCGGACGCGAGAACGATTCACGTCTTTGAGAAATTCGGCTTCCGCATCGTCGGAAGGATCCCGAATGCCTGCCGCTATCCCGACGCGACGTACGCCGATATGTTGCTGCTTTACATGAAGCTGTAAGTGTCAATTTGAAAAACAAAATCGCCCATGCTATGTTGCATGGGCGATTTTTGTTTGAAGGAAATTCGGATTCTTTTTAGTCTCCGTCCAATTCGGAAAAGTTCGGCTGCGTTCGCGGCAGGTCGGACGCCTGAGGTGCGCGGCGTTCCTGCGGCGCGGGCGGGGCGATCGTCGGCCTTGCGTCGGCGGGGCCGTTTTCCGGCATGAAGCGGACGACGTCGTCGAACGCGCGGCGGCGTTTGGGGCGCACAGGTTCGTTTTTGCCGTAACCCAACGCGATGACGAGGCGAACCTTCTGCCCGACGGGAAGGTTCAGCGTGCGGCGCAGTTTTTTGTCGGAAAACCAGCCGATGATGCACGAATCGATCCCGAGCGTGCGCGCGCAAAGCACCATATGCGCCGCGGCGATGCCGATGTCAAGCTGCGCGTAATTGTGCCCGCCGATGCCGGAGGCGATCGTTTCTTTCAAATTGGCGGTTTGTTCGCAAAGGACGATGAAAGCGGGAACGTTTGCGGTGAAGCGGTTCATGCCCATGCCCTGAAGACATTGAGCGACTTCGGCGACGATCGGGCCGCGGTCGGCGACGACAAAGCGCCACGGCTGAATGTTGCAGGCCGAAGGACTCAAGCGCCCCGCCTCGAGAATGGTGGTAAGATCATCGCGGCCGACGGGACGGTTGCCGTAATCGCGGCAGCTTTGTCTTGCGCGGACAAGATCAATAAAACGCATGAAGCGAAAAAACCTCCTAAAGCGGCGGCGCAGTGCGTGAGCGCCGCATGGGAATGATTTCAGTATAATAAAAAGTGCATCTTCTGTCAAAACGGGCGCGAGAGAAACCGGGCGAAAAAAGAGAAGGAAGACAACGCTTCCTTCTCTTTAAAAACTTGCCCTTTGAAAACTTGGGATTCGTCCGCCCGACGCGAACGCGTTTCCCTTTTGATTGAAGACGGCGCGTTAACGGCCGCCGTAGCTCTTCTCAACGGACTCGATCATTTTCTTGACCATGCCGCCGCCGATGCTGCCCGCCTCGCGGCTGGTCAGTTCGCCGTTGTAGCCCTGTTTCAGATTCACGCCCATTTCGTTGGCGATCTCGTATTTGAGATTGCTCATCGCTTCTTTCGCCGTATTGTTGGCCATGTGTTTTCACCTCCAAGGATGTTTTTTCTTTCCGGTCCTTCGCTTTGAAGGTTAGCGGAAAGAGCCGGTCTGCTTGTTCTGATACTCGTAGATCATGCGCTGGACCATGCGGCCGCCGACGCTGCCGTTTTCGCGCGCCGTCAGATCGCCGTTGTAGCCCTGCTTGAGGTTCACGCCAACTTCCTTGGCGCTCTCGTACTTGAGATTTTCAAGAGCCTTTTTCGCTTCGGGAACGACCATGTTTTTTGCACCTCCTTTTTGTCGATGTGTTAATAATTTCTCCGAAAAAGAAGAAAATACGCTGGAAAAAACTGCGTATTCGGATTTTAAGAATGCGCAAAAATTAAATTTCGCTGCGCGGCTTGGAACGAGGCGGCCGAAATGGTATACTGAAACTGACAGATTTTGCTGCAAATGAAATTGCACAGAAAAATAATTCTTTCGGAGGTAATCGAAATGATCCCTACGTTTGATCTTCGAGACGGCTATAAGATCCCGCAGATCGGGTTTGGCACCTGGCAGCTCGCCGAATACGACACCTGCTATAACTGCGTGCGTGCGGCCATCGACGCGGGCTACACCAGCATCGACACCGCGACGGCGTACGGCAACGAGCAGGCCGTCGGCGACGCGATCCGCGACAGCGGCGTTGCGCGCGAAAAGCTCTTCATTACCACAAAACTCAACAACCCGCAGCGCGGCTATGAGTCCACGCTTCGCGCGTTCGACGACAGCATGAAGTGGCTCGGGCTCGACTATCTCGACCTTTATCTGATCCATTGGCCCGGCACGCCCGAATTGTTCCTGCCCACCTGGAAGGCGTTTTTGAAGCTTCAGGAAGAAGGCCGCATCCGTTCGGTCGGCGTGTCGAACTTCCTGCGCCATCATCTGGAGACGCTCATTGCGGAATACGGCGTGATCCCCGCGGTTGACCAGATCGAAGCGCATCCTTATATGTATCAGGGCGAGACGATCGATTTCTGCCATGAGAATAACATTCAAATCGAGGCGTGGAGCCCGCTGATGAGCGGCAAGGAAGCGCTGCAGAATCCCGTTCTGGCCGACATTGCAACCCAGTGCGGCAAAGACGTGGGTCAGGTCATCCTGCGCTGGCATGTGCAAAACGGCCGCCGCCCGCTGCCGCGTTCGACCAAAGCGACGCGCATCAAGTCGAATCTCGACATTTTCGATTTCACGCTGACGGCGGAACAGATGGCGGCGATCGACGCGCTTCGCGTCAACAACAAGCGCTCCGGCCCGCACCCGGACGAGTTCGCGCTGACAAACGACTGATCGCTTGCACAAAAAAACGAATTTGCGGCACGAAGCCACGCGGCTTCGCGCCGCTTTTTTTGTTCGCCCTTGTTTGCACGGCGGCGGTTGTGTTAGAATGAACATGGAACCGTGTCTCGAGAAGAATACGCACGGATAATTTGACCGAAGGAGAACGCCGAACCATGGCCGAAAATAAATCTGCGGACGATGCGAATTTCCGCGTCGTGCCGATCGAAAAAGACGCTGCCGTCGGCGATGAAGTGGACGGCGAGATGTATTACCGCTCTCGCGGCGATGTCGTGATCCAGGACGTGGAGATCGTCTCGGAAACGCCGCTGAGCGACGCGGCGGAGGGGAAAGTCTTCGCAAAGTCCAGCGACGTGCAGCATGCGGCGTATCAGGTGGAAAACCCGCCGGCGGAGTACGAAACGTACGAAGACTACGACGGCGAGGCGCCGCAGGAATACGCGGCCGACGAGGACGCGGAGGAAGACGCGCCGAAAAAGGGCAGAAGATCGCGCAAAAAACGCCGCAGCCCAAGCCGCCCGCAGAAGATCCGCCGCTGGTATCAAAGCCCGTGGCTTTACGGCAGCCTTGCGGCGGTCGTGCTGATCGTTCTTGGCGCGCTTTATTTCGTCTCCAACGCCGATTATCGCGCGGAAACGGCAAAAATCGCGGAACGCGCCGCAGCGATCGAGGAACAGCTGGATACCGGCAGCGGCAAACCCGGCGCGACGATCGAAGACGAACTGGATTATTACAACGATCTTCTGCGCAATGCGCAGAAGCAAAACGACGCGTTCGGCGAATTGAACCGTCGTTATTGGTGGATCCTCGCACGCGACGACGAAAACGACGCGGGCCTTGCCGCGCTGAACGAAAAGACGGAGACGCTCAAGCCGCTTTTATCCAATCTCGGCGTGTTCATGCAGCAGGTCGGCGAGGTCGTCTCCCAGGTGCTCGGAACGGACGAAAAGCCCGGCCATCTTTTAAGCGCACTCGAACTTTCAAGCGCGCAGGACACGCTGCAAAAAGACCGCGAATTGATTTCCAACGCGCTTTCGCTTTGCGCGGAATTGGAGGATCTTCCCGAGCCCTTCGTGAAGGGGCGCGACAATCTGGAAGAAAAGCTGCATTCGCTCGACGACGATACGGCGCTTTTGCAGGAGTATTTGCGGGAATTGTCCGGCGTGCAGCCGCAGGCGGATCTTTTCTGTTCGGCGGCGCGGGATTTTTACAACCGCACGTTTACCGACAATCTGGCAAACGATCTGCAGGCGGAATATAATGTCATCGTACGAAGCGACAACGTGCAGGAGCAGATTTCGGCGATCAACGAACAGAGCCGCTACGCCGGACTTCACCGCCCCTACGGCATCGAGGACATGTCGCTCGATGAAGCCGGGCGGCAGATCCTTTCGGAAGAGGGCGCGGTCTCCACGGCGCGGACGATCCTTTTGACCGTGCGCGGGGAAGACGAGGCGCTGGCGCAGAACACGCCGGACGCCGCGCAGTGCAGTACGTTTTTATCGAACAACGCTTCGTATATTCAGCAGCTCGGCGAACTGGCGATGCCGGATCGCTACGCGGCGGGCATGCAGAAATATCTCGAGGCGCTCAATGTTCGCACGGAGTATTTGAATGCCTATCTTGCCTATGCAAAGGCCTATGAACAGGTCGGCGCGCACGCGTCGGCGATCGAAACGCTGAAAAATCAGCGCGACGCGTTAAAAGGCGAGATCGCGGACGCGCTTGCGTCCGGCGACATGCAGACGTTCCGCCGGAAGACGGACGAATTGAACGACGTTCTCGACAAGATCGACGATGAACGCGAGGCTTACGACGCGGCGAATGCGGCGGCGCAGCCGCTTTTGCAGGAGGCCAACCGTCTGCACAGCCGCTACAGCGAGCTTGCCAATTCGTAACGGCTCTATGATGAAGAAAAGAGGGATCGAATGGTTTTGACGATCATTTTTGTCGCGCTTTTGGTGGCGGCGGATCAGGCGATCAAGCTTTGGACGATCACGGCGCTTGCGGCGCAGCCGGGCGCGCGGCAGGAATTTCTGCCGGGACTGCTGAATTTTCGCTATGTGCAAAACACCGGTGCGGCGTTCAGCTTTTTTGAGAACGGAACGGCGTTTTTCGCCGTGTTCACGTCGATCGTTCTGATTGCGATGACGGTGCTCCTGCTTCGCGTGCGAAAGCGGAACATCCGCCTTTTGAACGCGGCGATCACGCTGATCCTCGCGGGCGGCATCGGCAATCTGATCGACCGCGTCGCGCGCGGATTCGTCGTGGATATGTTTGAATTCGACTTCATCTCCTTCCCGATTTTTAACTTCGCGGACGTGCTGATCTGCGTGGGAACGGGACTTTTGTTCATCTTCATTCTGTTCTTCTATGAGAAGTATTTCCCGTCAAAGAAGAAACAGACGGAAAACAAAGCGGCGGAAAAGGAAACGGTGACGGACGATGCAGACCGCGCCTGAGGAAACCGAAGCGCTCGATTTCGTTGCCGCGGACGAAGACGCGGGCAGCAGACTCGACGTGGCGATCGCCGCGCAGGGCGTGTGTACGCGCTCCGCTGCGCAGAACTGGATCCGCGACGGCCGCGTGACGGTCGACGAAAAGCCGGCAAAGAGCGCGTCGATGAAACTGCGCGTGGGGCAGCATGTCGTCATGACGCCGCCCGAGGCGCGCCCGCTGGAGGCGCTGCCGGAGGATATTCCGCTCGACATTCTCTATGAAGACGGCGACGTGCTCGTCGTCAACAAGCCGCGCGGCATGGTCGTGCATCCCGCGCCGGGC
>CAKTSO010000081.1 GCA_934613185.1 uncultured Clostridia bacterium
ACGGCAGCTTTTTCGGCGCTTCCGACAAGGCAGCCGTGAAGTTCGAGACGATGGTCGACAAGGACACGATCAGCGGCGGCACCTATACCACGCCCGTTCCCGCGGAGTACATTGCGCCTGAGCTTGCGTCTTTGGTGCTCAACACAGCGGACGCCGACCGCTACACCGTCGTGCCCGAAGCCGAGGCTGAGGCGCGCGCCATGGCGATCGTGACGAAGGCCGACGGTTCCAAGATCTATTACGAGAACCGCGACGCCGCGCAGGAAGCCCTGACGGACGACGCGACGGTCGAGTATTATTACACGGTCACGTTCCGCGACGGCGAGACGGTCCTTGCGACGCAGCGCGTCAAGGAAAACGCCCCCGCCGCGAAGATCGACGATCCCAAGCAGGCCGGCAAGATCTTCGTCCGCTGGCAGGCGGAAGGCACGGACAAGGCCTATGACTTCTCCACGCCCGTCACGCAGGATCTCATCCTGAATGCGGTCTGGACGGACGCCCCCAAGACCGGCGATGCGGGTATGATCCTGATGATTGCGGCCGTGACGGCGATGGTCGCCCTGTGCATCGGCGGCGTCGTGAAGATCAAGCGCGCCGTGCGTTAACAAGCGATGAATAAAAAAGGGCAGTCGACAGACTGCTCTTTTTTTATTCAAAACCCTTTGAAAATTTTTGCCGAATCGGATAAAATAAATGTCAGAGTGTGGCGTATTCGCGTAAATCCGGCAGAAAGCTGTCTCCAGACAGGCAAACAATCGGTTTTAAAAGGGGTACTGCAGCTGAACAACGCCGCCGCAGAGCGTCCGCTTTGGGACACTGCATTGTCATCGTCGGGACGCATACCACGCGGTATGCGTCCCTTCTCTTTCGCGCATTGCCCTCAAAGCAAACGCTCTGCGGTCAAAGAGTCCGAACGAGCCGTATTTGTTTCGGAGCAAGGCGCAAGTCCGAAGACATAGCGGGCCTATTTCAAGGACTTGCAACGCGGTGCCGGAGCAAATACGGCCCGTTCCGACCGGCGTTCTTTCAGCCGCAGCGCCCCTTGATCTTTTCCGTTTTGGCGTTGTGAAAATGCTCGACGACGCTTCCGGCGTCGCCTCCGCTTTTTCACTTAGCCAAAAGCGAAAAATCTCTATCTCAAAACTGTAAACATCAAAAATACGGCATTTTAGCAAAGGAAATCTTCGGTGCGTTATAGCTGAAAGAGGATTCGCGCGGTTTGAATGGGCTTCTTTTGAATGCCGTATTATTTGACGATTGTTTTCCTGTCTGGAAACAGCCGCCACACGCTTTTTGTATGAAAGCGGGTGAAGCGTGACCGAATGACGAACAACTTCATAAGCAAATCGTGTGGCAGAAATGCGTAAGTCCGGATTTGAAGGGCTTGTGCGTTTTTTTATTTTTCAAAAAAGAAAGGCGGTTTTTATGGACAACGCAAATTCCCATCTGGGGACGGAACGCACGGGAAAACTCATGCGCCGGTACGCCGTTCCCTGCATCATTTCGCTTCTGGTCGGCGCGCTTTACAACATCGTCGACCAGATCTTTATTGCGAACGCAAGCTACCTCGGCTCCTACGGCAACGCGGCCAACACGGTGGTGTTCCCGCTGACCGTTGTGGCGCTGGCCATTGCCGTCATGGTAGGCGACGGCTGCTGCGCGTTCGTCAGCATGGCGCTCGGCCGAAACGAAAAGGACAGGGCGCGCAAAAGCGTCGGTAACGCGGTCGTGATGACGGTCGCGGCGAGCGTCGTTCTGACGGCGGTTTATCTCGTCTTTGCCGACGGCATCATTGCCATGTTCGGCGGCACGGTCAACGAAGAGACGTTTCGTTATTCGCAGGAGTATTTTTTCTATATCACGCTCGGGATCCCGTTTTACATGTTCGGCCAGGCCATGAATCCCGTCATCCGCGCCGACGGCAGCCCGAAATTCGCCATGATCTCCACTTTGGCGGGCGCGGTGATCAATATTATTCTCGATCCCGTCTTTATTTTCGTCTTCCGATGGGGCATGATGGGCGCGGCGGCGCTGATTTTGGCGGAGGGCTTCCCGCGGCAGCTCATCGCCGTTTTCGGCGCGGCGAACGAGAGCGCGTTCTACACCGACTTTGCCGTCCGTGCGTTCCGTGTCTATCTTTGCATGATGATCTTCGCCTACGTCAACAAGGCGTGCTTTATCTATCTGCAGGCGGTCGGCAAGGCGCTTGCGTCGACGATGCTGTCCATGTTCCGCGAGGTCGTCTTCGGCGTCGGCTTTGCGCTGCTTCTGCCGATCTTCTTCGGACTGGACGGCGTGCTGTACTCCATGCCCGTGTCGGATCTTCTGACGTTCTTTTTTTCGGCGGTCATTATGAAAAAGACCTATCGGGAGCTTTCCGAGCACACGGAAGCGCCGAAAATCGCGTGATGACAAAATAAAAACGATCGACAACGAATCTTGTCGATCGTTTTTTTTTGATTGCGGCAGAAAAAGAGTCGCACGTCGGCGCTTTAATTTCCCTTCGTCAGTTTCGTATACAAATCGCGGAACACGCGGTCGCGATCGAAATAATAGACCTGGCGGATCGTCGGCCGGTCGGGCGACAGCGAGAACCCGTGGTCGTATTCCGGAAGCGGCGCGGGCGTCTCGCGGTCGAGTACGACCGTTTCGTCCGTGTCCAGAAGATAGGCGATGGTGGAAATGTCCCAGATCTTGCGCGACCCGACGCCCGTTTTGACCTTTTCGGCCATTTCGTTTAACGTGATATCCAGAAGATATTCGCAAAGCTCGCCCTTGCCGCGCAGCCAGTATTCGCATTCCTGCATCGGCGTGGTCAGCGCACTGGCGACGCCGTAGGCCGGGATCTGCACGATTGCGCCGCCGCAGGACAGCACGATCCGCGCCGCGGCGACGTCCTGTTCCAGATTGAATTCATGATAATCGTGCCATTCGTTGCAGTTGCCGCCGAGCCAGACGATCACGACGCGCTCCAAAATCGTCGGATCGAGCAAAATGGCGGAGGCGACGTTCGTGATCGCGCCGATGGCGACGATGACGAGCGGGTTTTGAGCGTCGTAATCGCGCGAACGCTCGACCATGTCCTCCGCGGCGGGGGAGATCACGGGCGTCTTCTCGTCGGGAAGATAGCGCGTGCTGCCGCGATAGACGATTTCATTCAGATCCGACCTCCCGTTGAGCTTTAAAATGTGCAGGATCTCGTCGTAGCTTTTTTCCATCCCCTCGCGCGGCGTGGCGGCCTTCTCGTTCGCAAACGGCGCGGCGTAGATCGCCCGAAGCCGCAGACGGTCCTCGCTGTGCAAAAGATACGACAGGGCGTATTGGTCGTCCACCTCGTTGAACGTGTCCGTGTCGAGCACGATGTCGATCACGCCGCCTCTTCGGCGGAGCATAACCTGCTTTTGCGCCTGATTCATAAACAGCCTCCTGATTCTTTTTTCGGTTTCCGTGTCCGCAAATGTGCGTGTTTTTCTAATTATAACACGACAAAGCGCTCGCGGAAAACGCGAAAACGAAAAACGCTTGTATTTTTGACGCGCGCGGGGTATTCTTGTCTCAACAGTTTTCGACACTCGACAAGGAGGAACGGCATTCATGACAAAGGACGTCTGCGTCGCGCTGGACATGGGCAACAGCGGCGGGAAAGTGCTGGCCGCCGCGATGGAGAACGGCCGCCTTGAAATTCTGGAGGAACGGATCATCGAAAACCGCGTCGTTGACGTCGCGGGCGCGCTGTATTGGGACGTGTTTTCCGTTTTTCGCGACCTGAAAGCGGCGCTGCGCGACTTTTCCCGTCTGGGGACGGTTCGAACGATCGGCGTGGACTCCACGTCGGGATGCTACGCGTTCGTCAAGCGAAACGGGCATCTTTGCGCGCCGCCCGCCTTTGGCCGCGACCTTCGCTATCAAAACTGGGAGCGCGTGATTCAAAAGCGCATGGCAAAGCGCGATCTTTACGATGAGACGGGCGTCTATCCGCTCGGCGGCAATAACATCTGCAAGCTCGCCTGCGACGCCGAAAGCGGCGATCTTGAACCATGGTCGAACGATGCGTTTTTGCCCTTTCCCGCGCTGATGCAGTTTTATCTGACCGGGCGCTATGAGCTCGAGCGCTCCATGGCGGGCGCGGCCGTGCTGATGGATCGGGACTTTTGCGATTGGAACGTGCCGCTTTTGTCCCGCCTCGGGATTCCCGCGGCGATCCTGCCGCCGATCGTCGAGCCCTGTACGTTCGGCGAAAAGCTGCTCCCCGCCGTTGCACGGGAGACGAACTGCCCCGAGTGCCGCTATGTGCATACCGTCGAGTTCGACAGCTCGACCGCCATGATCTCCGCGCCGCTGTTTTCCAAGGACAAGATCTATCTTTCGATGGGCACGACGATCAATCCCGGCGTGGAGCTGTCCGCGCCGCTTTTGTCCGACATGGCGTATGAATACCGCTATAAAAACGTCCCCGTCTGGCCGGGCAGCACGATGCTTCTGAGCGACGTGCCGGGCTTTTTCCTCGTCGCGGAGTGCCTGAAGGCGTGGCGCGCGGCGGGATGCGACGTCGGCCACGGTGACCTTGTGCGCATGGCTTCGCAGGCATCGACGAACGCGTTTTTGGATCTTTTCGATCCGACGCTTTGCACCGCCTGCGGCGACATGCCCGAGCGTGTGCGCGCGTTCTGCCAAAAGACGGGACAGAGCGTGCCGGAGACCGTCGGCCAGATCGCGCGCGTGATCTACGAAAGCTACGCCGTGACGCTCGCCTGGTCGATCGAGCGGCTTTGCCGCATCACGGGGCGGGACGATTACGAGGACGTGACGATCATCAGCGGCGGCAGCCGAAACGCGCTTTTGTGCCAGATGATCGCCGACGCATCGGGCAGGATCGTGCGCGCGGGCGACCCGCACGCCACGGCGCTCGGGAATCTTCTGGTGCAGTTCTGCGCGCTGGGCGAGTTTTCGTCGCTGGAAAAGATGCGCCGCGCCGCCGCGGACGTCTGCCCGATGACGCGGTATGAACCCAAAGCGAACGCGCATCTTGCCGCGGGGCTTGCGTTTCTGACGCAAAACGGCTTTCTTCGCGCCTGACGCTTGCCGTTTTCGGCCGCAGTGCGTATAATAGAAGGGTTAAAAGACAGAAAGACGCTTTCCGCGTTTTTGGAAAAAAGGAGTTTTCGTTCATGCGACTTGGAGTTGTCGGACTGCCGAACGTCGGCAAAAGCACGCTGTTTAACGCCATCACGCACGCCGGCGCGGAGGCGGCGAACTATCCGTTCTGCACGATCGAGCCGAACGTCGGCATCGTGCCCGTCCCGGACGAGCGGCTCGACCGCCTGGCCGAGATGTATCATCCCAAAAAGGTCACCCCCACGACGCTCGAATTCGTCGACATCGCGGGTCTTGTGCGCGGCGCGTCCCGCGGCGAGGGCCTCGGGAACCAGTTTTTGGGGCACATCCGCGAGGTGGACGCGATCGTTCACGTCGTGCGCTGCTTCCATGACGAGAACGTCGTGCACGTCGACGGCAGCGTCGATCCCATCCGCGACATCGAGACGATCGAATTGGAGCTGATCTTCGCCGATATGGACACGGTGCAAAAGCGCATCGACCGCGTCAAGAAGATCGTCCGCAACGTGCCGACCGCAAAGCCCGAGCTTTCCGCACTGGAGAAGATCTACGCGGTTCTGGAGAGCGGCAAGCCCGCCCGCAGCGCCGAGCTGACGGACGAGGAACTGGACATCGCCCGCACGTTCAGCCTTCTGACGCAAAAGCCCGTCATCTTCGCCGCGAACGTCGACGAATCCGCGGCCGCCGAGGACGACAACCCGCAGCTTGCCAAAATCCGCGAGCATGCCGCCAAGCAGAACGCGCGCGTGCTCGTCATCAGCGCCGAGATCGAAAGCGAGATCGCGCAGATGGAGCCGGAGGAGCGCGCGATGTTTCTGGAGGAGCTCGGCCTCAAACAGTCGGGCCTTGAACGCCTCATCTCCGCATGCTACGATCTTCTCGGCCTCATCAGCTATCTGACGGCGGGCGAGGACGAGGTGCGCGCCTGGACGATCGCCCGCGGCACGAAGGCGCCGCAGGCCGCCGGAAAGATCCATTCGGACTTTGAGCGCGGCTTCATCCGCGCCGAGGTCGTCCCCTTCGACACGCTCATGGAGTGCGGCTCGATGGCCGCCGCCAAAGAACGCGGTCTCGTCCGCTCCGAAGGCAAGGACTATGTCATGCAGGACGGCGACATCGTGCTGTTCCGGTTTAATGTGTAAATCCCGAAGGATTGCGAAATCAAAAAGGACGGTCAATGACCGTCCTTTTTTGCTGCTGCTCTTTACGGCGTAACGGTTAAACCATACCGAGTCCGCATAAATTCAAGCATTTCTCCTTTTCGCCAGGCGATAAATTGACCGGGATCATCCCACAGTGTTGAATTTCGATTGGGAAGAAAATCATACTGGCTAAAACAGCTTGCGGTTTGCGGATCCGTGAAGAATTGCTTCGGATGCTTGTTTCTCTTTTGCAAGTTGATCTGCCCCGATATGGGCTGCAGATTCCAAATCGTATCGACTTGATAGGGCGTGGGCGGATTTTTCAACTTTTTGGGGAAAATATGATCCAACTCGGGCTTGTAGCGTTTGCCTCTTGCATGCGAATAGACGCGATGCGGGATAAGCACTTTTAATGCAAACCAGCTGTTGTCTTCGAAGGCGCTTTCCGTGAGCGCAACGATACGCTTCTTATTGGCGGCGATTGTTTCGATTTTGCACAAAGGAAATTCGGTTTCGGTATCGGCGGCGTTCTTGATTGCCCGCGCCGCGCCTTCGACGATGCCCTGCGTATTCCAATCGTTGAGCTGTGACAGAATGAAATACTGTTTCATGCCGGCATGATCCAGCTGCTGGTATGTTTTTCCGTTTGCGGAATTTTTGTAAACATAGAAAAGCAGCGGGAGCAATGCAAGTTTTCTGGGTATGATTTCGGCGTTGTTGATTTGAAATTCCCCCAGCATAAAGCGAACAAAGAAATCCACCAAAGGCTTTTGGATATTTCTGCCGACGCTTTGAAAATTGCTGATATCGGAAGGCGTGATTCTCGATGTATCAATGCGGGTAGTACCTTTTACGATAAGATGAATGAATTGCAGAATCTCATTGGCGGAAAAATCGTATCCGTTCGTTCCGACGGAAATCAATTCGGAAATATCATTCATATCGTCTTCAAACTGAGGATCAACCGCTTTGATTTCGGAGAACAACAGATCGGCGCCGGAAAGCGGTACGCCGCCAATATTCAGACGCTGGAAAATTTCATTGACCTGGTCTTCGTTCATGGAAGAATCGATCTGCCAATAAACCAAGGGTGTCACGTCGCGTTCGGCAAAAACACTCCAAAGCCGATCAAATCTGCTTTCGCACAGTACAGCCTCGTCGTCAGTCAGAGACAATGCACTTAAAAGTTGGTTTCGATAAAGCACTTTTTGTCTTGCATCTGGAGTCATTGTAAAAAGTTGCGGCATCATAACATAGCCCGGATATTTTTTTTGAACCGCATTGTTTTGATCGATGAAAACAAAACCGCAGTTATCGTCGGAAGGATCATAACGCAGATCGTATGCCAGCGTTCGGCCGTTCATCGTGTAATATAGACAGGAATACAACGTCTGCAGCCGCTGCTGCCCGTCGTAAACAAGCGACTTATCCGGGCGGTTCCATTGGCATTGCTGTGCCAGCTGTGCCGTTTGGCCGTTGGAGTAATTCTGCATGAATTCCCGATAAGGAACTTCGAGATCCGTATTCCATACGATTAACGTTCCGATCGGATATCCGTTTAAAATGGAATCGAACAACTTATAGATGTACTTGTCGCTTTCGTAACGGCTGCCCCAAACGTAAGGCCGCTGAACGGCGGGCAAAAACCAACCGTTATTTTGCGCGTTGATGTGTTTCATCGCATCTTTGACCGAAACAGAGATAAATGGCATAACATAACCTCCGAACACTTGGAATCGTAACTGCTCTGTTTAAAGCGAACACAGCATTCCGAAATTACGTTCAGTATAGTTTTTTTTTTTTTTTTTTTTTTTTTTTTTTTTTTTTTTTTT